>JAHDGB010000034.1 GCA_020627885.1 Flavobacteriaceae bacterium
TTGGATTTTTTTGAAGCGAGTACTAAAATATATCGCTATTTTCTGAATATGCCTAGAAAAACACATCTATTCATAGTAAATAGACTTACTATTATTTTATCGTTTTAAAGCAAAATGAGCAGTAAATGTTTTTCTAACATCGTCTTTAGGCTCTCTATATTCCAAAGTAAACCAGTAATCTGAAGAAGGCAATAATTTACCATTATATACTCCATCCCATCCTTTTCCAACTGAACTTACTTGTTTTAATAGTTTTCCAAATCTATCAAAAATACGTATTTGCGCATCTGGTTGGTTTTCCAGCCCTTCAATATACCATGTATCGTGATACCCATCATTATTTGGTGTAAAATATAGAGGGTAATCTAATACAAATACTGTTGTACTACTTATACCACATCCATGAATATCTCTTGCTGTTATTGTATGTTCACCAGCAGATACATTATCGAATGTATAACTTCCATTATCTGGCAAATTTGACACCCATGGCCCTGCATCTAAACTAAATTCATAATCAGAAACTTCCCCTCCATTTGTAACAGCTGTAGCATGTATTATATTATTTGATGAAAATGCTAAACTAATAAGATTAGCTGTAAGAACTGGCGGAGAACTTAACACTACTACTGTTGTATCTGTATATTCACATCCTGTAGCCGTATTAGTCGCTGTAACCGAATAATTCCCCGGTGCATTAGCTGTATATGAAGAATCAGTACTTATTACTGTAACATCGCCATCTAATGTCCATTCAAAAGTATGGTTGGAAGCGCTTAATTCTGTATCTAATATTGGGTCAGAAATAACCTCTGTTCCATTAGTGTTTATACATAAATAATATAAATCTTCTAAATCAAAAAATGGTAAAGGATTTACATTTAATGTCGCAGTCGTCGACCCAAAACAATTAGTATCACCAGAAACAGGAGGATCATTATCTATACGTATATATACTGTTTGTGGGTTTACTGTATTATTATAGCTATTTGGATTAGCAATTGCATTAGTCCCTGCATTTAAATCATCTTCAGAAGCATAAAAACTTATAGTAAAGTCTGCAGGATTTTGACCATCTAATATTTCTGGGTTTAATAAGGTTAGATCAAAAGTGTTACTGTCGTTAGTTGTATCTCCATCCGTTTCTAAATTATCGTCACAAACGGATATATTCAAAGGTTCTCCATCAGAATTAGCCACTGCTCCTACATAAGTTTCAATGACAAAATTTAAACTAGAATTTACACAACCTGTATCATTATTTGTAATATTAACATAAATAGTTTGCGGACTAGAAGTGTTAAGGTATGGAGATGTTAATGCATTTTCTCCTGCATCTGCATCGGCTTTAGATGCATGATAAGTCACCGTATATATGGCAGGATCAAGATTATTCAAAATAAAAGAGGTCTGACTATCTAAATCAAAATCAGCAGAACCGTTATTATCTTCATCGCATTCTATTAAATTTTCTGGGGTAGCTGGTGATGGTAATTGATTTATTATTAAATTAAAAACGGCATTAGCAGATACATTAAAACAGTTTGCATTTGAAACATCTTGTATACGTACAAAAATTGGTTGTGTTTCAAGCTCACTTATAAAAGGATTAGGTAAAGCTCCTGTTCCTGCATTAGCAGCAGCAAGGGTTAAATGATAAGTTATGGTGTAGTTTGCTGCTGGTTGAGTCCCTAAAATAGCGGCCGTTTGAGATCCAAGATCAAAAGATTCAACATTATCATTATCAATATCGCAGGTTACCATGTCTGGGGCAGTACCTATTGTAGGTTTTGCTAAAATTTCAACTACAACTGTATCTGTTAAAGGAGTATTACACGATGCTAATGCTATATTTGACAATAAAATGGTTTGATTTTCTGTAGCTCCATTTATAGTTACTACTCCATTCCCTGAAGCGTCTAATACAACGGTTTGATCTGCTCCTCCATTTATTGTATAAGTTACTGTTGCATCAGCTGTTCCATTTACAGTAAAAATGGCATCATCTCCAGGACATATTGGTCCATTAACAGTTAAACTATTAAATGAAGCAGACGAATCTGTGCTTAACGTGATATCATCAAGCTCGCATGTTCCTCCTGTACTAGCATTAAAATTAGTATAAGTTCCAGACGATACTCCTGTTATCTGAACGACTCCAGATGCATTACTTGTAAGTGTAACTGACTGAGGGTTTGGATCATTATATGTTATCGTGTACTCAGTATCTGGCTGCAATAACGAAATTTCTATAATTCCGTCTGCCCCTTCACAAGTTGTTGGGTTAACCCCACTTACATATGGGCAACAATCCGTTGCTCCAGAATCTGTCTCAGTTCCATTTGTTTGGTTTAGCGTTATAAACCCTGCATTTCCTGCAAAATTAGTTATTAAAAACATATAATATTCGCCAGCTTGAGCATTTGGTATCGTCGCTGTTTCTTGTGCGTTGCCACTAAAGCTACAATCTACAACTGTTCCCGTACAAGTATGATCGGCAGTACAAGCTCCAGTTGAAAAATCTATGCATGATTCTGATGCATTAGCAAAAGGTCCCCAACAGACATAATCGACATCAAGCTGGGTGCCTGTGCCTCCAGCTCCAGTAGATTGAGTAATTTCAATAATTATTTCACCATCTTGTGCAATTTGTATAAAATACCAAACAGGGTTAGGCGCAGAACCTAAACAAGAATTTGTTACTGCTTCATTAGGAGCAGGTGGAACATTATCTGCGGTTGAACTATTAGGAAACTCTAAAGACCCATTATCTGCACAAAATATGTTAGATTTATCACAAGTATTATTATCTGGTGGTAACATATTTAGTCTGGCAGTCATATCAGTTTTATCTAATTTAACTTTCTCTAAAGTTAATAACCTAGCTGCTTCCTTTATTTCTAACCTTTCCGAGTCAGATAATTGAGCAAATTCATCATTTGTTATTGTGGGTTTCTGTGCTTCTAATTTAAAAAAAGCTAACAACAGAACTGTTGATAATAAAATTATAGACTTCATGTTATGCATAATTCTTTTTTTTAATCTGGGGATACTTTATAGATGCAATACTTTGTTATGATAATAGTTTTGACAAAACATATGCACCTAACAACCCCTAAAAGTAAATTTAAATACACAGCATACCTAGATATTTCGATTAAAGGATAAAAATTCTGTTTAGTACACTATCTACCGTATAAACTGATAATTTTCTATTATATACTGTGATGGTTGTTTATAATAAAATTCAAAAAAAAAAAAACTAAATCACAGTAAAAAAAAGCGCACAAAAACCTCATTTACAATGAGTAAATTGTTTTTTTTATTAAATACAATCACTACTGTAAAAAATAAAAAATTATCATTTAGCAACAGAGATAAATCATTAAGAGTATTATTTAATTGCCTTAATCTTAAATTATCTTCTTCATTTTTAATGCAATTTTGAGAGTATTTACTAATGTTAATTATTTTAAAATTTCATTTAATACATTAGTAACATCGTCTAATATTTCAAAAGCAGTTTCAGCCATTTTATTCCCGCCCAAATCTAATAAGGGGTTTACTTCAACAAATTCTAAACAAACTACTTTTTTAGTCGCTAAAATTTGAGTTATAATTTGTGTAACTTCTAATTGATCAAATCCTTTTGGAACTGGTGTGCCTGTTCCATAAGAAACAGCATCACAATCCATACTATCAACATCAAAAGAAATATAAATGCTATCACAATCTTTTAGTTTCTCTATGGCTTCGTTTACGCATATTTCCAAACCTCTATAACGCACTTCTGCTACTTTATAGTTTTTGATTTTATGCTTTTTTATTTGCTTATCTTCTGGTTCTTCTGTATCTCTTACTCCAAAATAGATTAAATCTTCTGGTTTCACTTTTGCTTCTGAAGTTCCAATCGTTTTTATACCTGTCCAAAATTTTTCAGTATCTGAAGATATTTCATTAATCTTACAGTCCAAATTATCATCGGCTAAAGCTGCTGCCAGTGGCATACCATGGATATTACCGGAAGGAGAGGTATATGGCGAATGTAAATCGGCATGTGCATCTATCCATATAACACCTAACCTTTTATTGGGGTGCGCTTTTTTAATACCACTAATAGTGCCTAATGCAGAAGAGTGATCTCCCGAAAGCACTAAAGGAAAATTATTATTCTCAATATTAGAACTAACAGAGTTAGCAACTCGAGAGCAGTGCATATATATATTCTCTATTCGCTTAGCAAATGAATTTTTTGTTTTATTATATATTGATTCATTTTCAGTTTCAACATCCTCATAATCATACAATAAAAAATAATTATTATTAGCATTAATGGCTGCAATTTCCATGGCATCTATTCCCATATCTGCACCACGTGTTCCAGCTCCTATATCTGATCTGTTCTTTATAATTTTAATTGGCTTCATGTGTTTGTTTTTATTATTTTTAATTTGTCACATGCTACTTCCGTATCGCTATTTCACAGATTGTCATTATTTCTATATGGAAGTTTCATCTAAAAAAAAAATTAAAAAAAGCTTCATAATTACTTATGAAGCTTGTATATTTTATATTTGACGATTATCTCTTAGCAATATCCTTAAACGCTCTGTAGTTTTCCCCTGTGTATATTTGTCTTGGACGACCAATAGGCTCTTTACGTAAACGCATTTCACGCCATTGAGAGATCCATCCTGGTAAACGCCCTAAAGCGAACATTACTGTAAACATTTCCGTCGGAATTCCCATTGCTCTATATATGATCCCAGAATAAAAATCGACATTAGGGTATAGTTTACGCTTAACAAAATAATCATCTTTTAAGGCTTCTTTTTCTAAACCTTTAGCAATATCTAAAATTGGATCTTCTACTCCTAAATCTGCTAAAACTTCATCTGCAGCGACTTTAATGATTTTTGCTCTTGGGTCGAAATTTTTGTAAACCCTATGCCCAAATCCCATTAAACGGAAAGGATCTTCTTTATCTTTTGCTTTCCCCATATACTTTTTAGTATCTCCCCCATCTTCTTTAATAGCTTCTAGCATTTCTAAAACCGCTTGATTTGCCCCACCATGAAGAGGACCCCATAATGCTGATATTCCTGAAGATATTGATGCAAATAAGCCCGCATGAGACGAACCGACTATTCTTACAGTAGATGTAGAACAATTCTGTTCATGATCAGCATGAAGTATTAATAATTTATCTAAAGCGTTTACTATAATTGGGTTTTGAACATACTCTTCGTTTGGTTTTTCAAACATCATTTTTAAGACATTCTCAACATAACCTAAAGAGTTACTTCCATAATTTAAAGGCAATCCTTGTTTTTTTCGCATAGCCCATGCTACTAAAACAGGAAATTTTCCTAAAATTTTAACAACAGTTTTATACATATCTTCTTCAGAATCTACATTAACAGACGATGGGTTAAAAGCCGTTAACGCACTTGTTAATGAAGATAAAACACCCATTGGATGAGCAGCTTTAGGAAATGCATCTATTATTTTCTTTACGTCGTCATCCACTACAGATTGTGCTTTAATATCTGAATGAAATTTATCTAACTGATCTTTAGATGGTAACTCTCCAAAAATTAATAAATAGGCAACTTCAAGAAAATCGGCCTTATCTGCTAAATCTTCTATTGAATATCCTCTATATCTCAAAATACCTTTTTCGCCATCTAGAAATGTGATTCCACTTTCGCAAGCCCCAGTATTTTTATAACCAGGATCTATAGTTGTAACTCCTCCAGTTACTCCCCTAAGTGTTTTTATATTTATCCCTATTTCATTCTCTGTCCCTACTACTAAAGGAAACTCATGCTTTTCACCGTTAATCTCTAACGTAGCTGTATTTGACATATATTTTGTATTTAATTTTCGGAATGCTAAATTACAAAATATCTAACGATTTATAAAGTTTGTTTGCTATGGATTTCTCAATTAAGAATTCTTCAATACTATCAAAAAAAAGAAAGCCAATTATATAATCTTAATAATTAATTAAACCTTACAACCTCTGGTTGAGGCAAAAAAAGCTCCAATAAAAACACCAAACTATCTTTACATATCAAAGTTATTGAGATAAGAATACTTACTAATAGGATTGAAACTGCTAAATTGTTTTTTTTTAACTCTTCAACTTCTTTTATATGTTTTGTAAATACTTTTACTAAAAAGAAAGAAGAAAGTTGAATAATTGATGCAGCAAAAAAACCAAATAGCAAACAAATTGAGGAATATTTAAAAGCTTCTAAAAACAAATTATCGTTTGTATGAATTTTAATAAGCTGTATAGCATTTATAATTGAAGGAATTATACCACTTAACAAATAACCGGTACTAAAAATAATTCCTGAAAAGAAAACACTTAAAGCTATATTTGCATTATCAAATTTAGCCTCTTCTAATTTAAATGCTTTAAGTAATATTTTGTAAGAAATAAAGAAAACTATAATTGACAATACAATTGATATAAAAATTTGGCTTAATGCAAGGTAAAATAAATTCATATTTATATTTTTTGTTCATTAATAAGCTCGAATTTCCAATAGTTAATGTTTGAAAAATCTGAGTGTAAATACCCTATAGGTGCCCCTCTTCCGGTAGCTTCTATAAAATAGTACTTTTTCTGATGATATTCTTTATATTTCCCCGTAGAAGGGATGTTTATACCTAAAACTGAGTGACTATATTTTTTACTATTTAAAATAGCTACATCATAATTAAATCTTGATAATAATGTAAACAAAATAACCGTTCTGGTATCGCAATCACCATATAAAGATGAAATAAATTCTGCTGGAGCAAAAACCCCCATTTTCACATTACCGATACATGGTTTTACATTCCCTTCTTCACAAGCAGTATTTAAAATAAGTGTATATGGTATATCTTGAATAGCAGAAATTATAAGTTCTGCAAATTCTCGACGATTCATTTTTCTCTCTTGCTGATATGTAAAAAATGTTTGAGATAACTCTTCAATTAAAGATCTGTCATTATCTGCCAAATTTTTATATAAAGCTCCCCATGTATATTTGTAGTCAACAAAAAAATCTTGTCTATTTTTATACGATTTTAAAACAGCGTCATAATTTACTCTAAAAGGTAGGCGATGTTTCTCTCCAGAAAAATCTTTCCATGTTTGATTACTAATATAGTATTTTTGAGCGGTTACTTTAGAAGTATCAACCATTAAAGTTACCATTTCATTACTCTCTTCAAGATCATCATAATTAATTATTTTTGGGTTTTTATTCGCAAGTATAGCGATTACAAAAAATATTATTATGACTGTACTTAATTTGATAATTTCTTTTACAAGTAAAAACGAACTGTTTTTATTGTCATTCTCACTTATTTGATCATAATTTTTCCAAATATAGAATAGCATAAATATAGCAAGTCCTCCTAGAAGTATTAAAACATAATTGTTCAGACCTAGGTTTAAACCATAAGCAATTAAGACAGTTCCAATTAAAAAAAACGCCACAACAGATAATAAACCTGCCAAAAGTTTATAAATGACTTGAAGAAATGTATTAAACGCTACTTTTATATCCACAAATTAAAAGTAACAAAAAAATCTTGCCCTTTTATAACGGCAAGATTTTATATCGTTTATATAAAAAAAATTAGTTCTTTATTTTAAATGCTTTCTCTTTTGGGTAATAGGCAACATTTCCTAATTCTTCTTCAATACGAAGTAATTGATTGTATTTGGCCATACGATCACTACGCGATGCAGAACCCGTTTTTATTTGTCCGCAATTTAACGCCACAGCTAAATCTGCTATAGTATTATCTTCTGTTTCTCCTGAGCGGTGAGACATCACTGAAGTATAACCTGCATTATGCGCCATATTAACAGCTGCAATAGTTTCCGTAAGTGTACCTATTTGATTTACTTTTATTAAAATTGAATTGGCTGTATTATTTTCAATTCCTTTAGATAAACGCTCTACATTAGTTACAAATAAGTCATCACCTACTAATTGCACTTTATCTCCTATCTTATCTGTTAAATATTTCCAGCCTTCCCAATCGTTTTCATCCATTCCGTCCTCTATAGAGATAATAGGGTACTTAGAAGCTAACTCTGCTAAATAATCGGCTTGTTCCTTACTGGTTCTTATTTCCCCTTTACTTCCTTCAAACTTTTTATAGTCGTATTTCCCATCCACATAAAATTCTGCCGCTGCACAATCTAAGGCTATCATTACGTCATCACCTAACTTATACCCCGCATTTATTACTGCTATTGCTATAGTGTCTAAAGCATCTTCTGTACCATCTAATGTTGGAGCAAAACCACCTTCATCTCCAACTGCTGTGCTTAAATTTCTATTATGCAATACTTTTTTAAGATGATGAAAAATTTCAGACCCCATTTGTAATGCTTTTGAGAAATCATTAGCCTTTACAGGCATTATCATAAATTCTTGAAAAGCTATAGGAGCATCACTATGCGAACCTCCATTAATAATATTCATCATTGGTACTGGCAACGTATTTGCGCTAACCCCTCCTACATAACGATACAATGGCATTCCTAGTTCTGCTGACGCTGCTTTAGCTACTGCTAAAGAAACTCCTAGTATCGCATTTGCGCCCAATTTCGATTTATTTGGTGTGCCATCTATTTCGCACATGAGTGTATCTATATAGTTTTGTTCAAAAACATTAACCCCTAATAATTCTTCTGCCAAAATGGTATTTACATTATCTACCGCTTTTAAAACTCCTTTTCCCATATAGGCTTTTCCTCCATCACGTAACTCTACAGCTTCATGTTCTCCAGTTGATGCGCCAGATGGCACAGCAGCTCTGCCTATAAAACCATTTTCAGTTTCAACATCGACTTCAACTGTTGGATTACCCCTAGAATCAAAAATTTGCCTCGCGTGAACATTAATTATAATACTCATTTTATTTTTTAGTATTTGAAATTTATTAATTTTTAATTTCTTTTTCTTGTTATTCGTGAAAGAAAAAAGGTAAAAAGCAACGATCTTTTCACCTTTAAAATATACTATTTGCTAGCTTTTATATTATTTATAAATTCATCAAATAAATAAGATGAATCATGAGGTCCCGGACTTGCTTCTGGGTGATATTGAACAGAAAAACAATTTTTAGATTTCATCTTTAAACCTGCCACTGTATTATCATTAAGATGTATGTGTGTTATTTCTATATCTTTATGGGCTTCTGCTTCTTCTCTATTTACTGCAAAACCATGGTTTTGCGAAGTAATTTCACCTTTACCTGTAACTAAATTTTTAACTGGATGATTGATTCCTCTGTGCCCATTGTGCATTTTATATGTTGATACACCATTTGCTAATGCAATAACTTGATGTCCTAAACAAATACCAAAAAGCGGTAAATTTTTAGATATAATTTGCTTCGCTAACCTTTGAGCTTCCTCTAACGGCTCAGGGTCTCCAGGCCCATTAGATAGAAAATAACCATCAGGCTTCCAATTACTCAACTCTTCAAAAGTAGAATTGTATGGAAAAACTTTAATGTAAGCGTCTCGTTTTGCTAGATTACGAAGAATATTCTTTTTTATTCCAATATCCAATGCAGCTATTTTTATAGGTGCATCTTCATTTCCTACATAATACGATTTTTTTGTAGATACTTTTGAAGCCAATTCTAATCCTTCCATATTTGGAATTTTAGCTAATTGTTCCTTTAACCCTTCAATATTATCTACATCAGTCGAAATAACAGCATTCATTGCGCCGTTATCACGAATATAACTCACTAAAGATCTAGTATCTACATCAGAAATAGCCAACAGATTACCTTTCTCTAAAAAAGACAATAATGAATCATCGGCACTTGCTCTAGAATAATCATAACTAAAATTTTTACAAATTAAGCCTGAAATTTTAATATCATCAGATTCAATTTCTTCTTTATTTGTACCATAATTACCTATATGTGCATTTGTAGTTACCATTAACTGACCATAATAAGAAGGATCTGTAAAAACCTCTTGATAACCTGTCATTCCGGTATTAAAACAAATTTCGCCGAAAGCACTTCCAGATTTACCCACTGCTTTACCATAGAAAATAGTACCATCAGCTAATAATACTATTGCTTTTTTTAGTTTTTGGTATTTCATAGTTCTTTCTTCTTTTATATACTATTGCTAATTATACTAATATAAAATAACACGCTTTAGAATAATTTTATAAGGTTTTTCTATAATTAAATTATTTTGCAAATTTCTATAAAAAAAAGGATAAACTAAAATAGTTTATCCTTAATATTTCAAATGCTTATCAACATTTATAATGTTTTATGGTATTGAATGATTCTCTTAACGTCTTCCTCTTTAGAAAAGGAAAGTCTTTTTGCTTTTACAAAGGTTGAAATAGCTTCTGTATTAGTTTCTAATAATTTTAAAACCTTTTTCTTTCTTAACTTGAAAGGAGTTATTAAATCCTTATTTTTAATAAAATATGTTTCATTCTTTTTGTACTTATCATTTTTTCTATTCACCATTGGATTAATTGAACCTTCTATAACCTCTAATTTATATGCTTTGAGAAGACTAAAATTATTAGATTCAGATATAACCTCATACACCCCTCTCTTTATAGGTTTAAATGTTTTACTCCCAATAATTAATTTTGAAATATTATTGAATTTAAATGTAAAAATTGAATCTACAGAAACCTTAGATTGAAAAACTTGCTGCTCAATATTAAAATTGATATTATTTAAAGAAAATACATCGTTATCTATTGAAACTATTTGTGCATAGTTATTCCAATCTTCAAATAAATAAATTGATCCATCAATTGTCTTTTTAGGATTAAAAAAAACCGAGCCACCATAATTCTGTATATTAGCAGAATTAGAAACATTTTGAAACGATTTCTCTGCGTTATTTATTATAGCTGATGTAGCGTTTTTTGCTTGAGTATTTCCTAAAGAACAAAAAAACAATACTATTAATTTTATAAAACCCCTCATAAAAACAATGGTTTTTTATTAAAAATACATAAAAAAGATATCAAATAAACTACTTCCAACAAATACAATCAATTATCAGCGTTTTAATACACATTATAAAATTACTCTAGCATCTATAGTGTATTATGGTAGTTCAAAATTTTTTGTAAATTCCTTTCGTCTTTTAATGATATTTTATTTTTTGAAATGAACTTTTTTATTTCATTAGCCTTATCCTCAAAAAGGTTGCAGAATTTCTTTTTGATTAATTTAATTTCCTTTATTTCTGTTGCCTTTTTATAATATATTTTATTGAAATCAATATATGTGTCGGGTTCTGAAACTTGCGTTAAAGGATTAACATTACCTAATTTGAGTTTTTTTCCATGATATTTTAAAAATTCAATATCGTTTGAAACTGCTAATACTTCTAAATAAGTATTTTTACCATCTACTGCATTATATTTTTTAAATTTTTGACTTCCAATCTTAACTTCTTTCAACTTACTATTGTCAAACATAAAAATTGAATCATTAGCAACCTTAACAACAAAGGCATCACTTTTTGTGTCATAATTTAACCCTAAAATTGAAAATTTTCGATCATCAACCATTACTAATTGCCCCTTCTTAGACCAATTGTCAAACAAATAAAGTGATCCTTCTGTATTTTCGGATGCTAAATTTGAAACAACCCACAATCCAGAATTATTCAAAGGGCTTGTATTTCCTGCAAGATTAACATCATATTGAGCATACGATATTGAAGATATAAAACATACAATAAATAACTTATAAAAATTCATTTTTGCTTTCAATATAAAAAAAAAGGAGAGCATATTATAATATACTCTCCTTTTTAACAATAATGTAACTTATTTTACTCTTCTTCAGTTGAAGCTACTGGTGGTGTTGCAATATTTTTTGCACTCCCTCCTCTTCTACTTCTTCTTGTCGTTTTCTTTTTAGCTTTATCTGCATTATAGATTTCATTATAATCTACTAATTCTATCATCGCCATATCAGCATTATCTCCCAAACGATTACCCAACTTAATTATTCTTGTGTATCCTCCAGGTCTATCAGCGATTTTAGACGCTACATCTCTAAATAATTCAGTAACCGCCTCTTTTCTTCTTAATTTACTAAAAACAATACGTCTATTATGAGTAGTATCTGTTTTAGATTTCGTAATCATAGGTTCTACGAACTGTTTCAAAGCTTTAGCCTTGGCTACTGTAGTATTAATACGCTTATGCTCAATTAATGAACATGCCATATTTGCTAACATTGCTTTTCTATGCGCTGTTTGTCTTCCTAAATGATTTACTTTTTTTCCGTGTCTCATTGTTATTTTGTTTAATCATCATCTTGCTTCGACTCTCTATGAGGAGCAAAATATGATGGGTTAATATTATATTTAAGATTTACGACTTGGTTTAATAATTCTTCGACTTTAGAAATAATTATAAAAACAATAAGCCACTTTAATCTTTATCTAATTTATATTTAGATAAGTCCATTCCAAAATTTAATCCTTTAACATTAACAAGCTCTTCAAGCTCTGTTAAAGATTTTTTTCCAAAATTACGGAACTTCATTAAGTCATTTTTATTAAATGACACTAAATCTCCTAATGTATCTACCTCTGCAGCTTTTAAACAATTTAAAGCTCTTACAGATAAATCCATATCAACTAATTTTGTTTTAAGCAACTGTCTCATATGAAGCGATTCTTCATCATAAGTTTCAGTTTGAGCAATTTCATCTGCTTCTAATGTTATACGCTCATCAGAGAATAACATGAAATGATGAATTAATGTTTTAGCAGCTTCTGTTAAAGCATCTTGAGGTGTAATTGAACCATCCGAAACGATTTCGAATATTAATTTTTCGTAATCAGTTTTTTGTTCAACTCGAAAGTTTTCAATACTATATTTAACATTTTTAATCGGAGTATAGATTGAATCTGTAAAGATTGTTCCCATAGGAGCAGAAGCTTTTTTATTTTCTTCAGCAGGAACATAACCTCTTCCTTTTTCAATTGATATTTCCATATTGATACTTACTTTAGGATCTAAATTACAGATTACTTGATCTGAATTTAGAACTTGAAATCCAGAAATAAATTTTTGGAAATCACCTGCTGTAATTTGTTCTTGTCCTGAAATAGAAATAGAAACTGATTCGTTATCTACGTCTTCTATTTGACGTTTAAAACGTACTTGTTTTAAATTCAAAATAATTTCAGTGACATCTTCTACCACTCCAGCAATTGTTGAAAACTCATGATCTACACCTTCAATTCTAATAGAAGTAATTGCAAATCCTTCTAAAGAAGATAATAAAACTCTTCTAAGAGCATTTCCAACGGTTAATCCATAACCAGGTTCTAGAGGTCTAAATTCGAATTTACCTTCAAAATCGGTAGAATCGATCATGATTACTTTGTCGGGCTTTTGAAAATTAAATACTGCCATATTTGTGATTTGTATCAGTTATTATTTAGAGTATAATTCGACGATAAACTGTTCGTTAATCTTTTCAGGGATTTGAATTCTAGCAGGAATAGAAACATAAGTCCCTTCTTTTTTATCATTGTTCCATGTAATCCACTCATACACTTGGCTAGAGTTAGATAAGGAACGATCTATAACTTCTAGAGATTTAGACTTTTCTCTTACAGCAACTACATCTCCTGCTTTTAGGGTATAAGATGGTACATTTACCAGCTCTCCATTAACTGTAATATGTCTATGCGAAACCAGTTGTCTTGCTCCACTTCTTGAAGGCGATAAACCAAGTCTAAAAACAACATTATCTAATCTTGATTCGCATAGCTGTAGTAAAACCTCACCAGTAATTCCTGGTGCTGCTGTTGCCTTTTTAAACATGTTTCTGAATTGCCTTTCTAAAATACCATATGTATATTTAGCCTTTTGCTTTTCCATTAATTGGATTGCGTATTCAGATTTTTTTCCACGTCTTCTGTTATTTCCGTGTTGACCTGGAGGATAATTTCTTTTTTCAAAAGCCTTATCATCTCCAAATATAGCTTCTCCAAATTTACGAGCTATTTTTGTTTTAGGACCAGTATATCTTGCCATTTTAAATTGTTTTTTTGAGAGTAATTATGAATTAAGGTCTTAATCTTATCCTTCGATAATTAGTTATCTCTCCTTGATACTTGTTAATTATTTTTCAGTGTGCAAACTTACACAAAAAAATTAACATCAGCCATACTATATAACTGACATTAATTTCAATATATCTAATAAATTTATACTCTTCTACGCTTAGGAGGACGACAACCATTATGCGGCAATGGTGTAACATCAATAATTTCAGTTACTTCTACTCCCGAATTATGGATTGAACGAATAGCAGACTCTCTACCATTCCCTGGTCCTTTAACATAAACTTTAACCTTTTTTAAACCCGCCTCTTTAGCTACTGCAGAAGCATCTTCTGCTGCCAACTGAGCTGCGTAAGGTGTGTTTTTCTTAGAACCTCTAAATCCCATTTTACCAGCTGAAGACCATGATATAACATCTCCTTTTTTATTTGTAAGCGATATTATGATATTGTTAAAAGAAGCTGTTATATGTGCTTCCCCTACAGAATCAACTATAACTTTACGTTTTTTTGTGCTTGTTTTTGCCATATTTAATAGTTTTTAGTTATTAGTTATAGTCGCTAGAATCCTAAACCTTTTATAATTTCAAACAGATTCCTTCCAAACGTCTAAATACTAAATACTAAATATTTAATAATTATTTAGTTGCTTTCTTTTTATTAGCAACAGTTTTTCTTCTTCCTTTTCTTGTTCTAGAGTTGTTTTTTGTACGTTGTCCTCTTAAAGGAAGACCAACTCTATGACGAATACCTCTGTAACATCCAATATCCATCAATCGCTTAATGTTTAATTGTGTTTCAGAACGAAGTTCCCCTTCAATGGTATAAGTTCCAACCGATTCACGAATTGCACCGATTTGATCATCTGTCCAATCTTGTACTTTAATGTTTTCGTCAACCTTAGCTGTCTCTAAAATTTCTTTTGCTCTACTTCTACCTATTCCATAGATATAAGTTAAGGAGATTACTCCTCTTTTTTGTTTTGGTATGTCAACACCTGCAATTCTTGCCATATTTTTTTTAGTTTCTAGTTGTTAGTTTTTAGTTGTTAGAATCCTAAACATCTCTATTTCAAACAGATTCATCTAACTACTAATGACTAATGACTTAAGTCATTTCTATCCTTGTCTTTGTTTAAATCTAGGATTCTTTTTGTTAATGACATAAAGTCTTCCTTTTCTGCGTACAATCTTACAATCTGCACTTCTCTTTTTTACTGATGCTCTTACTTTCATCGTATTAGTATCTATAAGTTATTCGAGCCTTAGACAAATCGTAAGGGCTCATTTCTAATTTTACTTTATCTCCAGGTAATAGTTTAATGTAATGCATTCTCATTTTACCAGAAATATGTGCGGTCACAATATGACCATTTTCTAATTCAACACGAAACATTGCATTAGATAATGCTTCTATTATCGTACCGTCTTGTTCTATTGCTGCTTGTTTTGCCATATTTAGTGTTTAGTTCTTAGTCTATCGTTATTAGAACTTTACTCTTATTATATTAAACTTATTTTTCTAACGTCTATAGATAGACCATTAACTATCTTCTAATTTAAGCTACTGCTTTTCTATTCTTACCAGTTTTCATCAAACCATCATAATGTCTATTTAACAAATAAGAATTTACTTGTTGCATAGTATCAATTGCAACTCCTACCATTATTAGTAATGAAGTCCCTCCAAAAAATAAGCCCCAACCTTGTTGAACATCTAATAACTTAACGACAAATGCTGGAAACACAGCTATAAGCGCTAAAAAAATAGAGCCAGGTAAAGTTATCTGAGACATAATCTTATCTAAATACTCAGAGGTTTCAGAACCTGGTCGTATACCAGGAATAAACCCACCACTTCTTTTTAAATCATCAGCCATCTTATTTGTAGGCACTGTTATTGCTGTATAAAAATAAGTGAATATTATAATTAATAAAGCAAATACTATATTATACCATAATCCAAACATATCTTGAAAATTTGTCTGCAACCATTGGCCAGTAGTTGTATTTTCCAAGAATGATGCTTTACCTACTAAACTAGGTACGAACATTATTGCTTGTGCAAATATAATTGGCATTACTCCAGATGCGTTAAGTTTTAAAGGAATGTATTGCCTAGAGCCAAATACATTTTTTTCATATCCACCTGTAGCAGATCGACGAGCATATTGCACTGCTATTTTTCTAACAGCCATAACCAACATTATTGAAGCTAAAATAATACCAAACCAAATAACGACTTCAAAAAGAATTAACATTACTTTATTTCCTTCCATTCTAGAAGCCATATTTTGTAAAAATGCTTGTGGCATCGTAGCAATAATACCAACCATTATTAATAATGAAATACCATTACCAATACCTTTATCCGTTATTTTTTCACCTAACCACATTGCGAAAACACAACCCGTAACTAAAATAATTATAGAAGAAAAATAGAATAAACCTCCTGTTCCTAGTAAAAAAGCAGACTGAGGTATTCCTAAACTTGGCAAACTTGCTAAATAACCAGGGGCTTGAACCAAACATATACCTATGGTTAACCAGCGTGTTATTTGAGTAATTTTCTTTTGTCCACTAGCACCTTCTTTTTGTAGTTTCTGCAAATATGGGATTGCTATACCCATTAATTGAACTACAATTGAAGCAGAGATGTAAGGCATAATTCCTAAAGCAAACACAGAAGCATTAGCAAATGCACCTCCAGTAAAAGCATTCAATAATCCTAAAATACCTCCATCTGTATTATTTTGCAACTCACCTAATTGAGCTGCATCTATGCCTGGCAATACTACTTGAGCACCAAAACGGTAAACTAAAAGCAAGCTAAGTGTAACAAGAATTCTGTTTCTTAACTCTTCAATTTTCCATACATTTTTTAATGTTTCTATAAATTTCATGTGCTTTGTTGGTCTTATAAAGTTGCAGCTTCTCCTCCTGCAGCCTCAATAGCAGACTTTGCAGTAGCAGTATATTTATGAGCTGTAATAGTTAATTTAGATTTTAATTCACCTCTTCCTAATATTTTAACTAACTCGTTCTTGCCAGCTAAACCTAAAGTGATAATTGTTTCTAAATCTAGAATATCTTTAATTTTCTTTTCATCAACTAATTGCTGAATAGTGTCCAAGTTTATACCTTGGTATTCTTTTCTGTTGATGTTTGTAAAGCCAAACTTAGGCACACGTCTTTGAAGAGGCATTTGTCCTCCTTCAAAACCAATTTTCTTAGAATAACCCGAACGAGATTTTGCTCCTTTGTGTCCGCGTGTTGCTGTACCACCTTTTCCAGAGCCTTGACCTCTACCTATTCTTTTTCCTTGGTTTTTAACTGAACCTTCTGCAGGTTTTAAATTACTTAAATCCATTTTTCAGTACTATATTATTAAGCTTCCTCAACAGAAACTAAGTGATTAACTTTTCTTATCATTCCTAAAATATTAGGAGTGTTTTCGTGCTCAATTGTCTGACCAATCTTTTTAAGACCTAAAGCTTCTAATGTTAGCTTTTGCCTTTTAGTACGATTAATTGCGCTTTTAACTTTTGTTACTTTTATCTTTGCCATTTTCTATGCGTATTAACCGTTAAACACTTTTTCAAGAGAAATACCTCTTTCTCGAGCAATTGCATGGGCACTTCTTAATTGCAATAAAGCATCAAAAGTTGCTTTTACAACATTATGAGGGTTAGAAGATCCTTGAGATTTAGATAATACATCATGTACACCTACTGCTTCCAATACTGTTCTAACAGCACCTCCTGCTATTACTCCTGTACCAGGAGCAGCTGGTATAATATTTACCCTAGCACCTCCATATTTTCCTTTTTGCTCATGTGGCAATGTTCCTTTTATAATAGGAATACGAACAAGGTTCTTTTTTGCATCTTCAATTGCTTTAGCTATTGCACTAGCAACATCTTTAGATTTTCCTAAACCATGTCCTACAACACCTGCCTCATCACCAACCACAACGATTGCTGAAAAACCAAATGCTCTACCACCTTTTGTTACTTTAGTAACTCTCTGTACACCAATTAAACGATCTTTAAGATCTAATCCACTTGGTTTTACTAACTCTGCACTTTTGTATTTTTGATACATAATTTCTTAGAATTTAAGTCCTGCTTCTCTAGCTCCTTCTGCCAATGATTTTACTCTACCATGATACAAGTACCCGCCTCTATCAAAAGTGATAGATGTTATACCTGCCTTAAGGGCTTTTTCTGCAATTGATTTACCCACAAAAGTAGCTACTTCAGATTTGTTTCCTTTTGCAGAACTAATATCTTTATCTCTAGAAGATGCTGCTGCTAAAGTTTTACCCGATACATCATCAACTACCTGAGCATAAATTTCTTTATTACTTCTAAAAACAGCTAGTCTTGGTCTAGTTTCAGTTCCTGAAATAACCTTACGTATTCTGTTTTTAATTCTTGTTCTTCTTTGATTCTTTGTTAACGCCATAACTAACTTATTAAGCTGATTTACCTGCTTTTCTTCTTATTTCTTCACCAACAAACTTAATCCCTTTACCTTTATATGGTTCAGGTTTTCTAAATCCGCGTATTTTTGCGGCAACTTGACCTACAAGCTGTTTGTCATGTGATGTTAACTTAATTATAGGGTTTTTACCTTTATCTGAAACAGTTTCTACTTTAACTTCTGGTGCTATACTCATAACTATATTATGAGAAAAACCTAATGCTAATTCTAACTTATTTCCTTGATTACTTGCTCTATACCCTACTCCTACAAGCTCTAACTCTTTTGTCCATCCCTTAGATACACCTTCAATCATATTATTGACAAGTGACCTGTATAAACCATGCTTAGCCTTGTGTTCCTTATTATCTGCTGAACGTGTTACTAACACATTTGCTTCTTCAACTTTAATTTCGACAGTATCATAAGATTGAGACAATTCTCCCATCTTACCTTTTACCGTAATTATGTTATCCTTTACTTCTACTGTAACTCCTTCTGGAATTGCAACTGGGTTATTTCCTATTCTTGACATTTCTTTATCCCTTTATTAGATTAGTAAACGTAACATAAAACTTCACCACCTACATTTTCTCTTTGAGCTTGTTTACCTGTCATTACACCATGAGATGTAGAAACAATAGCAATTCCAAGACCATTAAGAATTCTAGGTAATTCTTTTGAACTAGCATATTTACGTAAACCAGGTTTACTCATTCTTTGAATCTTGTGAATTACTGGTTCTTTAGTTTCTTTATTGTACTTAAGAGCTATTTTAATCGTTCCTTGTACATTAGAATCATCGAACTTATAACTTAATATATATCCTTGATCGAATAATATTTTTGTTATGTTCTTCTTTAAATTTGATGCAGGTATTTCAACTACTCTATGATTAGCACGCACTGCGTTTCTAATACGAGTCAAATAATCTGCAATTGGATCTGTATACATATGTATTAATTTGCGGGCTTGGTTTTTAATTTTTAATTCAATTAAACCTTAGCCCAATTTATAATTTTACCAACTTGCTTTTTTAACACCAGGTATTAAACCTTGATTAGCCATTTCTCTAAATGTAACACGAGAGATACCAAAATTACGCATATACCCTTTAGGCCTTCCTGTTAGCTTACATCTATTGTGCATACGAATTGGTGATGCATTTTTAGGCAACTTTTGTAATGCCTCATAGTCTCCAGCTTCTTTTAAAGCTTTACGTTTCTCAGCATATTTAGCTACTGTTTTAGCTCTTTTCACCTCGCGGGCTTTCATTGATTCTTTAGCCATAACTTAGTTTTTTTGAAAAGGTAACCCCAATTCTGTTAATAATGATTTAGCTTCTTTATCGGTAGGTGCCGAAGTTACAAAGGTAATATCCATTCCTGATATTTTATTGATTTTATCAATATCTATTTCAGGAAAAATAATTTGCTCAGTAACTCCAAGGTTATAATTACCTCTACCATCAAAACCTTTAGCTTTTATTCCATTAAAATCTCTTACACGTGGCAGTGCAGAAGTAATAAGACGATCTAAAAACTCATACATTTTCTCTCCTCTTAACGTAACTTTAGCCCCAATAGGCATTCCTTTACGTAATTTGAAAGTTGCAACATCCTTTTTAGATAATGTTGATATAGCTTTTTGTCCAGTTATTAATGTTAACTCATCTACTGCGTAGTCGATTAACTTTTTATCTGCAACAGCAGCACCAACTCCTTTAGATAACACTATCTTTTCAAGTTTAGGTACTTGCATTACATTTTTATAACCAAATTCTTCTGTAAGAGCAGCAATTACTTTGCTTTTATACTCTTCTTTAAGTCTAGGTGAATATGCCATAACTATATTACTTCATTAGATTTTTTTGAAAATCTTACTTTCTTGTCGCCTTCAATCCTGTAGCCCACTCTTGTTGTTTCTCCTTTCGAAGTTAACAAAGAAAGATTAGACACTTGAATTGGCGCTTCTTTTTCAACGATTCCTCCCTGAGGACTTTGTGCACTTGGCTTAGTATGTTTCTTAACCATGTTCACGCCTTCAACGATAACTTTGTTTTTATCTGTTAATACCTTTAGTACTTTACCCTCAGATCCTTTATGATCTCCAGCTATTACCTTTACAGTATCTCCTGATTTAATTTTAAGCTTTTTCATCTTATTAATTCATTAAAGCACTT
>JAHDGB010000255.1 GCA_020627885.1 Flavobacteriaceae bacterium
AATTCTGTGTCACAATTAATTAATACATAATCTATGAAAAAAGCAATTTTCTTATTGGCTGTTTTTATAATGGCAGGTTGCGGAGCATCGAAAACAGTAAGAACATCTAAAAAAGTAATTAAAGGTAACTGGACATTAAATACTGTTAATTACGATACCTCTGGTACTCTAAAAGTAAATCTACTTAATGATACCTCTTCTAGATGTTTTGAAGGCAGCACTTGGCAGTTTATTCCGAATAATAATTCAGGAACTTACACAATTAGCAATGGAAGCTGTAACAACGGTGATCGTCATTTTATTTTTACAATCGACGAAGTAGATCAAACAACTGGCCTCTATGATTTTTTACTTAAGCCTACTAATGAAAAAGGTAAAAGTGAAACGAACAAAGGGTTTAGATTACGCTTAACTCAACTCTCTGACGCATCCATGCAATGGCAACAGTCTGTTAACGTTAATGGGAAACCATTTAATATATCTATGAACTTTTCAAAACAATAAAATCATGAAAAAAATATACAATAACTCAATTATTTCAATATTTATTTTAGCATTAATTTTTAGTCTTTCAGGATGTAAAGCTGTTCAAAATGCAAACAATAAACAAAAAGGTGGTGTAATAGGCGCTGCTGCAGGTGGTGTATTAGGTGCAATTATTGGAAATAATGTAGGCAAAGGTGGTAATGGCGAATTAGGCGCTGTTATTGGTGGCGTTGTTGGTGGTGGAGCAGGAATACTTATTGGTAACAAAATGGACAAACAAGCTCAGAAAATAGAAGAAGAAATTCCAGGAGCAGAAGTAGAGCGTATAGATGATGCTATTGTTATTACTTTTGATGAGAATAGTGGTGTATATTTTGCTACGAACAAGTATAATATTAATTCAAAATCGCAACAATCGCTTGATAAACTAGCTGGGGTGTTTTTAGAGTATCCAGATACAAATATTTTAGTTGTTGGCCATACAGACAATACTGGAGCTGCCGAATACAATATGACTTTATCAAAAAACAGAGCGCATGCCGTTACTAATTACCTTCAGGGTAAAGGATTAAGCAATGGCCGTTTTACAACAAAGTGGTATGGTGAAGATCAACCAACTAACGACAATTCGACCGCTGCTGGTAGAGCAAAAAACAGGAGGGTGAACGTCGCTATCGTACCTAATGAAAAAATGATAAACGATGCTAAAACCGAATCTGGAGAAAATTAAAATTTCATTAAAATAACTTCGGAATTTTAAACTGAAGTAAATATATTACAGGCCTTTTGAAACCAACTTCAAAAGGCTTTTTTTTATGCTTTTAAAATTTATCATCTCTAAAACCCAACTGCCTGAAAACAGTGTAAAAAACACCCTTCAATTACTAAATGACGAGTGTACTATTCCTTTTATTTCTAGATACAGAAAAGAACGTACTGGCAATTTAGATGAAGTACAAATTGGGGAAATTGTAAAATATAAAGAACATTACGAAACTTTAGAAAAACGAAAAACTGTCATTTTAAAAGCTCTAGATGATCAAAAAATATTAAACGAAGAATTAAAACATCAAATTGCACTAACTACAGATCTTAACATACTTGAAGACCTATACCTTCCTTACAAGAAAAAAAGAAAAACAAAAGCAGAAACGGCTCGTAAAAATGGATTAGAAGCTTTAGCAAAAATTATAATGTCGCAAAACGTAACAGACCTTGATTCTATTGCGCTTAAATATGCTAAAGGAGACATTTCTACCTCCGAAAAAGCTTTGGAAGGTGCTAGACACATTATTGCTGAATGGATTAATGAACGAACAGACATAAGAAATGCATTGAGACGACAATTAGAACGACACGCTCAAATTTCTACAAAGGGTATTAAAACCAAAATGGAAAATGAAAAAGCTCAAAAATTTAGAGATTATTTTGATTGGGAAGAATCTCTTAACAGGATTCCATCACATCGATTATTAGCTATATTAAGAGCAGAAAGTGAAGAATTTATAAGAGTTAAAATTACAATAGATGATGTTCGTGCCTTAGAACATATAGATAATAAAATAATTCGTAGTAATGGGGCTTGTGCAGATCAAATTGAACTGGCCATATCCGATGCTTACAAACGATTATTATTACCATCGTTAAGTAATGAAACGCTTCAAAAAGCAAAAGAAAAAGCTGACGAATTGGCCATTAATGTATTTGCTAAAAACCTAAAACAATTACTTTTAGGCTCTCCTTTAGGTGAAAAACGAGTATTAGCCATAGACCCTGGCTTTAGAACTGGTTGCAAAATTGTTTGTTTAGATGCACAAGGTGCATTAAAATATAACGAAACCATATACCCCCACCCTCCTAAAAATGATACTATAGGTGCTATGAAAAAAATTAATTCCTTAGCTGATGCCTATAAAATAGAAGCCATAGCCATAGGAAATGGTACTGCATCTAGAGAAACCGAAGCTTTAATTAGAAAAATTCGATTTAAAAACGACATACAGGTCTTTGTTGTTAGCGAAGCAGGTGCTTCTATTTATTCGGCTTCAAAAGTAGCAAGAGAAGAGTTCCCAAATTACGATGTTACAGTTCGCGGATCGGTTTCTATTGGACGACGCCTGCAAGATCCTTTAGCAGAGCTTGTTAAAATAGATGCAAAATCTATTGGTGTTGGCCAATACCAACATGATGTAGACCAAACAAAACTTAAAAAATCTCTAGATACTGTAGTGCAAAACTGTGTTAATTCAGTAGGTGTAAATATAAACACCGCCAGCCAATCGCTATTAAGTTACGTTTCTGGAATTGGACCTAAATTAGCAAAAAATATTTTTAACTACAGAAATGAAAATGGTGTTTTCTCTTCTCGAAACGACATTAAAAAAGTGTCTCGTTTAGGAGGAAAAGCTTTTGAACAAAGTGCTGCATTTCTTAGAATTAAAAATGCTAAAAACCCATTAGATGATTCTGCTGTACACCCCGAAAGTTATGCTTTAATTAAGCAAATGGCTAAAGATGAAGGCATTTCAATTACCGAATTAATAGGAAATACTTCAGTGTTAAAAAAAATAGATTTAAAAAAATATTGCACAGATACAGTAGGTTTACTTACACTTAAAGACATTATAAAAGAACTTGATAAACCAGGATTAGATATTAGAGAACAAGCTAAAGTTTTTACCTTTAATAAAAGCATAAAATCGATTGCCGATTTACATTCTGGCCAACTGCTTCCTGGTATTATTAACAATATTACTAATTTTGGCTGTTTTGTAGATGTAGGGATTAAAGAAAGTGGTTTAATTCATGTTTCCAATTTATCTGATTCGTTTGTAAAAGATGTTAATGAGCATGTGAGTTT
>JAHDGB010000256.1 GCA_020627885.1 Flavobacteriaceae bacterium
TTATTTTATAAACCCTTTAGCCTTTGCGTTTTTTAATGCAGCAGAAATCCCTATTTTATTTATAGTTTTTAATGCTGATGTCGATACTTTTAAAGTGACCCACTTATCCTCTTCAGGAATAAAAAAACGCTTTTTAATTAAGTTAGCATTAAATTTACGCTTCGTTTTATTCATTGCGTGAGACACGTTGTTTCCAACCATAGCCTTCTTTCCTGTAAGTTCACAAACTCTAGACATTACTTCTAACTTTATAATTTGTTATTAAAAATCGAGGTGCAAATATACATAATATTTATATTAGAGCAAGCCGAAAATTCATTAATTTTAAAAAACTTCTTTTTCTAAAAGCTCTAAAGCTTTATTTACCGTTTTATTTATCACTTTTGTACGATGGTTCCCCATAGTAAATCGATTAGAAAAAACAGTTTCTTTTGTTGCAATTGCTATAAAAACAGTCCCCACTTCTCCTTCTCCTTCTCCTTTATCTGGTCCGGCATGCCCTGTTGTGGCTACTCCTATATCCGAATGAAATACTTCTCTTACTTTTACTGCCATAGATTCTGCAACTTGATGACTAACAACGCCATGTGCTTTTATTTCATCACTAGACACCCCTAAAACATCTATTTTAGATTGTGTTGCGTAAGTTATTGCCGATCCTTTTAAATAATTTGATGCTCCCGAATTAGCAGTAAATCTCTCTGTTAACTTTCCTCCCGTACAGCTTTCAGCAATAGCTAATGTTAGTTTCTTATTTGTTAAACGAGTGGCTATTATTTTTTCTAATGAAGATTCTTTTTCTTCATACCCTACAAAAACATCTTTTATTTGCGGTAAAAGTGTGGTTATTTGCTTTTCTACTTCATTACGAATTAATTCTTCATCAAATCCTTTTGCCGAAAGCCTTATTCTAACCCTACCTAAACTTGGCAAATAGGCCAATTTTATATAATCGGGTAAAGCATCCTCCCATTCTTCTATTCGCTCAGCTAACGCACTTTCACCTAAACCATAGGTGAGTAATGTTCGATGCAAAATAAAAGGCCTCTTGTATTTTTTTATAAGCTCTGGAAGTACTTTATTTTCTATTAAAGATTTCATTTCAAAAGGCACCCCTGGAAGAGAAATAAAGGTCTTTTTTTCTTTTTCTATCCACATACCAGGTGCCGTACCAAAATCATTCATCAATATTTTAGCTTTTGAGGGTACTAAAGCTTGCTTTCTATTTAAATCAGAAATTGGAGCTGTAGTTATGTATGTTTTAAATAAGTATTCTACATGCGCTAAAACAGCATTATTCAGAATTAAAACATCATTAAAATACTCCGCAATGGTATGTTTAGTGATATCATCTTTTGTAGGCCCCAATCCTCCTGTAACAATAATGATATCTGCGCTTTTTTCAGCTAAAGCTAATGCTTTTAATATATGTAATTTATCATCTTGAACAGATGTTATTTGATACACTGAAACCCCAATACTATTAAGTGCTTTTCCAATAAAAGCAGAATTAGTATCTACTATCTGACCTATGAGTATTTCATCGCCAATAGTAATTATTTCTGCATACACTAGAGGTTAAAGTCTATTGAAATTTCGTTAGTTGCTTTTTCAATAGCATCAATAACTTTAGTCAGTTTTTCTGAAACATCCTCTCCTATTTTCTCAAACCTTCCCCAATCTTGTATTTCAATTAAATCATCTAAAATACCTAATTCAAACATATCTACTGTTGGCTTCATTTTATGAGCTGTTTGGTAGGTTAGCGAATAATTTTTATTATTCACTGCTTCTTCTAATACTTTTGCATCTGCAGGGACTTCTTCTAAAAAAGTCTGGGCCAATGCTAAAATAAAATCTTGATCATTATCGGCTAATTCTTTTAACCTGTGTAATTTGTAGTTTTGTTCCATTTATTTTACTGTTATCGTAAGTAGTTGTTTATCTTCTATATAGCCAACTAACTTATCGTTAGCAATTATCTTGCCAACACCAGCTGGTGTCCCTGTAAATATAATATCTCCAATCTTTAAAGTGAAATATTTTGAGACATATTCTATAATTTCATCTATTTTCCAAAGCATATTACTTGTATTTCCTTTTTGAACTATATTATTATTTTTCTCTAATGAAAATTGAATATTGTTTAAATCTTTAAACTCTGTTTTAGGCAACCAACTTCCAATTACCGCACTTCCATCAAACGCTTTTGCTTTCTCCCAAGGCAAGCCTTTAGTTTTAGCTTGAGTTTGAACATCGCGAGCAGTAAAATCTATCCCCAAACCTATTTCATTATAGTATTTATGAGAAAATTTCCGATCTATATGCTTTCCTACTCTATTTATTTTTACTAAAACCTCAACTTCATAATGTATATCATTTGAAAATTCAGGAATAAAAAAAGGCTGTTTCTTTAATAGTATTGCCGTATCTGGTTTTAAAAATACAACAGGTTCTGTCGGCTTTTCATTTTCTAATTCCTCTATGTGTTCTGTATAATTGCGGCCAATACAAATTAGTTTCATGTTTATTGTAATCGAAGAACAAAGAGAATTTACTAAATATATAGAATCTTTATTCTTTTTGTTTTTTGTTTCTATTTATTCCTAGAGGCTAGTTTAACTTATTATTAAGCGCTCTTAGTTTTATTGCGGTTAATACTTTTTTAGTGTAAAGCGGGAAGTCTGCATTTAACAACCATCCAAAGTACCCTGGCTCTTTCTCTAAAATTTCTAAAACTTTTTTTCCTTTATGCTTCCCAAACGAAAAACACTCTTCTCCTTCTTTGTTATAATTTATAAACCCAGCAAAATCTGCAAACCTTTTACGTGAGCTAAATTCAGCTAAAAACTTAGTATTATTTTCAATTTCATCATAACGTTCTATTTGAGCTTTTAGCACTTCGTATGTCGCATGAGTATCTGCCTCGGCCGAATGTGCGTTTTCCAAACTTTCGTTACAATAAAACTTATATGCTGCTCCTAAAGTACGCTGTTCCATTTTGTGAAAGATTGTTTGTACATCTATAGCTAAACGATTTTTCATATCAAAATCTAACCCAACCCTAAGCATTTCCTCTGCCAATAAAGGAATATCAAATCTATTAGAATTAAATCCAGCCAAATCAGAGTCTTTAATCATAGCATTTATCGTTTTAGAAAGCTCTTTAAATGTTGGTTCATTAACCACTTTATCATCCGTTATACCATGTATTAGAGAAACTTCTTCAGGAATAGGCATTTCTGGGTTTACTAACCATGTTTTACTTTCTTTATTTCCATTAGGAAAAATTTTAAGAATTGATATTTCAACAA
>JAHDGB010000257.1 GCA_020627885.1 Flavobacteriaceae bacterium
TGGTAGCACTTAAAAATGCGGCAATTTCTATATCTTCTTTTTTACTAAATAAATGAGGTATTTGTATTGGGTCACTTTCTATAAATTGAAAAGTGTTATACTGTAATGATTTAGTGTCAAGAAATTCTTTAAGTTCTTCTTTATTCATTTTATAGTTTCCATAAATAAAAGGTTAGGAATAATTAATAGGCTGTTAAATAACATGTGTAAAATAATGGCGTATATAAGCCCTAATTTTATCCTGGTATATCCTAATATTAATCCTAATGCTATTTGTGGGGCTATTAATATAGGGGACAGTAATAGAATAGTTGTTGAGATTTCATAATTAACAATATGCATAAAACCAAATGTTAAAGCAAAACCATAAAAAATAAACTTGAAATATTTAAAATCACAAAATAGATTTATTGGCGCTCTAAAAAGCAGCTCTTCTAATATAGGAGCAGCAATTACTGCCATCAAAAATACTGTTGTTTTAGATTTTTTAGCCAAAAGTTTAGTTATGGCATGCGAATCTATATCTATTGCTCCAGTTGTAGCTAAAATACTAATTAAAAGCCCTAAAGCGAAAGATACAATTAGAGATATAAATAGTAATTGTATTAATTTAACAAATTTTTCATTTTTCGAAACTTGTAAAGGGGCACAGTTTGGGGCTTTTATATATTGAATTAATGAATAAATAACAGTAAACATAGAACATTTACTTTATTATTAAACAATATTACCATCAACCATTGTTAATTTTCTATCGGCAAGATTTGCTAATTCTTCATTATGAGTAACAATAACAAAGGTTTGACCAAATTCATCTCTTAATTTAAAGAATAAGTTGTGCAAGTTTTCTGCACTTTCACTATCTAAATTACCCGAAGGTTCATCAGCAAAAATAAGCTTAGGGTCATTTATTAAAGCTCTGGCAACAGCCACGCGTTGTTGCTCTCCACCAGAAAGTTCGCTAGGTTTGTGATTATATCGGTGCGACAGCCCTAAGAAATCTAATAATTTTTTAGCTTTAATTGTGACTTCATTTTTTTTTGTCCCTTTAATAAACCCTGGAATGCTTACATTTTCTAATGCAGTAAATTCAGGCAATAACTGGTGAAACTGAAATATAAAACCGATATGTTCGTTTCTAAATTTTGCTAACTCTTTTTCCGAAAAGGATTTTACATTTTCATTATTAATAATAAGGTCGCTATTATCAGCTTTATCAATATTATCTAAGGTTCCTAATATTTGTAATAGTGTAGTTTTTCCAGCTCCAGAAGCACCAACAATAGACACAATCTCGCCTTTTTTTATGTGTAAGTTAACACCTTTTAAGACATGAAGATTATCGTAATATTTATTTATGTTTTTTGCTTGAATCATTTTTAAATTTAAGCACGGAAATTACTACTTTTTGGCTACACTTACAACCGTTAACTGTTTTTAGATTTAAACCATTTTTTCATGTCGTTATAGTCTAGGAAATAGACTAACCTAAGAGAAAAGGTATTTCCAGAAGCTTGCTTAAACAATTCTGTAGTACTGTTAGTCCAGCTAGAATCCCCATTGTTACCACTATTAAAAATCCTATTACGGTATTGAGCTGTTAAAAAACTGCCTGGAGCCAATTGCCAAGAATAGGTAAGGTTTGCATTCCAGGAGTTAAAATCTACATCAGGATCATTATCTAAGTCAATTTTTGTATAATTATCTGTAGTACTTAAACGACCATTTTCTTCAAGTTTAAAGAATTCATTTTCATACTCTACAGTAGTCCAGTAATATCTAAAATTTAAAGAAATACTGTGGTAGGGAGAAAAATTATAACTTGTATTTATAGCATTTTCAATAGTTATTTGATCGCGCTGTCCATATATAATATCGTCATTAATAGTAGCCGCAAAATCTCTGTTTTTATTTTCGCCAATATATTCTAACGAATAGTTAAAAAGTAGTTTGTCATTAGGTCTATAACGAGGGCTGAACCTTAAAAAATACCTTCCATAATCTTCACGTGTTTTTTCAAAAGTTTTCCGCATTCCAACTCTAACATCTAAAGCTATTGTTTTATTATAGTTTGTCGAGAACCAAGTGTTACCACCAATCCAATCTTCGGTTATGAAGTAACGGCCACTTTCCCTAGGACCAAAATAATCATATTGTTTTCCTAGGTTAACCCCCAACCAACCACCATATGCAAGCAAGCTTTTTTTTCTAATAGCAAAAAAGTTCCCATTGAAACCATTTCCTGTATAAGTTCCTGGTCTAAATAGCCGATTATATTGCGCATTTATGTTTACTCTGAAATTATTGTGTTTTTTTGTGGGTTCAAAAATTTGATAAGACGCTCCGGCATTAAAATTATTAAAGTTATTTCTGCGTTGAAATCCTAAGTCATTAATATTATATTTTTCATCAGCTAAACGGTTTTCAAAAGACCATCGGTATTTACCACTATTTTTACCTAAACCTAATCTAGAGCTCACTCCAGATTCATTTCCATCTTCGAGGTTAAGATTACTTGTTTTTAATTCTGCAACTAAACCATGCGTATTATTTTTGTTTATTATATCTGCAACAACAGCAGTAACATTGGCATCCCTAAAACTTCCATTTCTAGTTACATTGGTGTTTATAAAACTTACAGAAGAGTTTTTATTAAACTGTTGATCAAAAACTAAAACATTGTAATTAGAAATGGGTTCTACAATTTCTTTTCTAGTTTCGTTGGTCGTTTCATTAATAATATCAACTTCAGTTTTTTGAGTTATGGCATTAAAAAAACCAACGCCTAGTCCGTTTTTTGTTCGCCCAGAAATCTTAATAGCATTTAGTAAATTAACTTTGCTTGGCGCATCATTTATTAATTTTTCATCATCTTCTAAATCAGCACTTTTACTGGGCGCACTTCCAACACGTCTCGAAAAAAACAAATCTCCTTTGCTAAATAAATCTAATCCTTCAGTAAAAAACTGGCGTTGTTCGGAAAATCGTTGCTCAAAAGGCCCTAAGTTTAATTGTACATTGTCAAAACCTGCTTGGCTAAAATCAGGAATTAGTGTAGCGTCTAATGTAAAATTTTCTGTTATGCCGTATTTAATATCTAAACCGGCATTAAAATTTGTATTAGTTTCTCCATCAAAATTATCTACAATACCAGATATAAAAGGGTAGAAGCTTAATCGAGTAGGGGGCTCAATATTATTTAGCCCTTTTAATTCGGCATGATATAGGCCAATATTGCCTTTGGTAGGATCTAAAGGGTTCCAAGTATATTGAGAACGAAAGCGTCTAAAATGCCTATGAAATTGCATGCCCC
>JAHDGB010000258.1 GCA_020627885.1 Flavobacteriaceae bacterium
AAGATAATTGTATTAATAAGCAAAAAATAATAAGTTTATAAAAGCGCATTTATACGAGTTAAAGTGCAAATTTCGCTATTTTTTTTTAATATCATTCTTTTGAAGTATAATTTATATTGGAAAGTATTTTAATGCTATCATCAGTTTTTTTTAATTTAAAAATATCTCCGTATTTTATTGAAATGCTAAAAGAATCTTTTAAGGGAATGTTTAGAAGGCTTGCTAAGTAAGCTCTAATAACGCCGGAATGTGTAATTATTATAAGGTTTTTATTTTTTTCGTTTTTTATACTTAAAAAAAAATGATTAACCCTTTTTTTTAATTCAATATAAGATTCGCCATTAGGAACTGTAACATTTACAAAATCGTCCATCCATGGTGTAATATCATCTGTAGCAATTTTATCCCATGGTTGCATTTCCCAATCACCAAAATGAAGTTCTTTTAAACGATTGTCGTATATTACATTATTGCTAAAGCGATGTGCCAATGTAGCGCACCGTTTTAAAGGACTACTGTATATTTTATAATTTCCTTTAGGAATAGTTTTAAATATTTTATTAAACTCTTCTTGATAATTTAGGTCTAAGTCTAGATCGGTTTGTCCGTAGCAAATCCCTTTTCCTATTTTTGGGGTAGTATGTCTAATTAAATATATTTCCATAATGTAATTAGGCTTAAATAAAATACAACCTCACTTAATTGCTGTACAGCTCCTGCACAATCTCCTGTTTGTCCTCCAAGCCATTTTTTAAATTTATAACCCAAAAATAGCTTTGATAAGTACATAGGGATTAATGTTAAAAATACTAAAGGTGTTTTAAAGAAGAGTAAAGGAATACAACCAAATAGAGCACTAATAATAAGTGTATTTAATGTGATATTTTTTGATACTGGTTTTGTTTTACTGTCTTTTGTGCCTCTAACATATGGATGTGTATAAATTAATGTGGTTGAGATAAAACGACTTAAACTATGTGCAGAAATAAGTGTTATAGGAATAAAATAAGATGGTATTTCTCTTAAACTAGAAAATTTAATAGCAAGTAATAGTATTAACCCAATAACACCGTAAGTTCCTAGTCTAGAATCTTTCATGATGAGCAATATTTTTTCTTTGGTCCAACCGCCTCCAAGACCATCACATACATCGGCAAAGCCATCTTCATGAAAAGCTCCAGTAATATATATAGTTGCCAGCATACTTAATAATATAGCGATTTCAATAGAAAATAAGTAATGCGCGACAAAAAATATAAGCGCTCCAATGCTGCCAACTATAATTCCTATTAGTGATAAATACCTCGTACTTTTTTTTAAGTATTCTGGGTTATGATCGACCCATTTAGGACAAGGAATTCTTGTAAAAAAAAGTAGTGCCGTAAGAAATATCTGAAGTTCTTTTTTCACAAGTAGTATTTAATGTTGAGTTACATTTGCACTTTCAAAGCTAGCCATTTCATTTAAGAAATTAACCGATGTTTTTAGAATTGGTATAGCTAATGCTGCCCCTGTACCTTCTCCTAACCTCAACCCTAAAGATAACAAGGGGTTTACATTTAAAAAGGCTAACATTTTTTTATGGCCTTGTTCTTCAGAATTATGACTAAAAATACAATATTCAATTACATTTGGATGTATTTCTTTGGCAGCTAAAACAGCGGCAGTAACAATAAAACCATCAACAATAATGGTCATTTTTAATTCAGCAGCTTTTAAAATAGCACCAACTAACATTGTTATTTCAAAGCCCCCAAAGGTAGCTAAGGCATCGATAGGTGTTTTGGGCTGGTATTGTTTAAATACTTTAGATAAGATTTTTTGTTTCACATTAATGCCTTTAATGTCTAAGCCCGTTCCGGAGCCTACACATTCCTCAATAGGTATCTTAGTAAAATAACTCATTAATAATGAAGCTGAAGAAGTGTTGCTTATCCCCATTTCTCCAAAGCCTATTGTATTACACCCTTTTTCATTAATAGAAGCCATAATTTGGCTTCCTTTTTTTATTGCCGTTTTACATTGCGATACAGACATAGCTGCTTCATTTTGATAGTTTTTAGTCCCTAAAGCTATTTTTGCATTTATAATGTTTAAAGTAGGGTTAAAAGTATGATTTACTCCAGCATCAATTATTTTTAGATTAAGATTATTTGTATTACTAAATACATTTATTGCTGCTCCACCATTAACAAAATTGTATACCATTTGAGAAGTGACTTCTTGTGGGTATGGATTTACTTCTTGTTTTAAAGCAATACCATGATCTGCTGCAAAAACGGCAATTGTTGGTATTGTAATTTTTGGAGAATCGGTTTGCTGTATTTTACCTATTGTAAGAGCAATATTTTCTAAGACACCTAAAGCTCCTATTGGTTTGGTTTTTAAATCTATTTTTTTTTGCAGAGCCTTTTCTAATGTGTCGTTTTTTACTGAGGTAATATTAAAAGTCATCTTATTTAAGTGTTAAAGGTAATCCAGACACCATAAAAATAGCTTTGTCTGCCTGTTTTGCTATGTGTTGATTTATCCATCCTTGTAATTCGGTAAATTTACGGCCAACTTCAGTTTGAGCATGTACACCCATACCTATTTCGTTAGAAATAATAATAATTGTAGCCTTTATAATAAGGAGTTTATTAAATTCTTCTTTCGCTAGCATTAAGCATGTTTCGATATCATTTTTGGTATCTACAAAATAGTTAGTAAGCCAAAGTGTAACACAATCTATAACTGCAACATCATCATTATCTATAGTGCTGGCAATTTTTTTTTCTTCTTCAATAGATATCCAACAATCATTCCTGTCAGCGATATGCCTATCAATTCTTTTTTCATGGTCGTTTCCCCAATGTCGAGAAGTTGCAATGTATTTTGGTTTGTTAGATAATGATAGGGCCAGTTTTTGGGCATAACTGCTTTTGCCAGATCGCTCCCCACCAGTAATATAATAAATCATATAAACAGAGATGTTTTTTACAAAGGTTTCATTTTTTTGATAATAAATAACAAAAAGAAACTCTTATTTCTAAAATAGAGAGTATCTTCGCGCAGAATTTTGGTTTGGTACAGTTATAATTTATTATAACTGTACCAATTAAAAGGGAATCAAGTTAGGTGTATAAAAACTATTAGTCTTGAGCTGTTCCCGCAACTGTAATCTTAGTCACTTATATGTGATGCTTAATATTAAACTTTAAGTCACTATTCGATAAATATTATGAATGGGAAGACAAATATTAAGACGAAAGCCAGGAGACCTGCCATTTTCAACATCAAAATGACTTT
>JAHDGB010000259.1 GCA_020627885.1 Flavobacteriaceae bacterium
GATGTACATTAAAAGTCTGTTGGTTTCTTCTCCAATAACTCCGCTATTTCCGATTAGGTCGTTTGTTATTTGTAATAGGTTTGGTTTTTTGAGTAGTTTGATTGCTTCGGTTTCTTCTTTCTTTGTAAGTTCTCTAATAGTAAACTCGTTTTCATCTTCTTGGTCAAGCTGTGATAGACGATAGGTTTCTAATTCATTGGTTAATTCCTGTAATGTTCTTCTAACTATCGATGTGCCTATTTCTATGCGTTCCGCTACTTTTCTAACTAATTTTTCTACTTGGTTATCGTTGTATAAATCAATATTGTGGCGCAGTTTGGTATGATTCTCTTTTTTATTGATGCCTAATGTTACTCGTAGACTATCTAATTTATTTAGCTTTATACCGCCTAAAACGTGTATTTCTATATGGTTTGTGATGTATTCGTAGTTGTTGGGCTTGGTAGTATTTAGCATTGTTTAAAAATATTTTTTAGAACATATATTGTCCAAAAGTATAAAATATGTTCTTATTTATCAAATAATTTAATGTTTAGATAGATAGTTTATGTTTTATATATTTGCTTATTCCTTTATTTAACAGATATATTTAGAACTTATGTTATTTGGCGAACGTTTATTAAGCACACGAAAAAAGAAAAAGATTTCGCAAGATGAACTTGCTAAACAAATTGGTGTACACGCTCCTGTAATTGGGCGTTATGAACGTGATGAAGTAAAACCATCTATTGAGACCGCTTTTAAAATTGCTAAAGCTCTCGAAATATCTTTAGATTATTTAACTGGATTATCTGATTTGAAACTTGATAAAAGTATTGTAGATGTTGTTATGAGTTTGCAGAAGTTGAATAGTGAAGATAAAGAACACATTTTTACTACGATTAATGCGCTAATTCGAGACGCTAAAGCTCGTAATACTTACTCATAAAATATCAAAATGGAAGAAAATAAAGTTGTAATACCAAAAGAAAATTATCAAATAATCAATTTTAAAAAAGAAGATTTACCCGCTATTGGTGTCGTTAATACTAGTTTAATTGATTTTGAACCTAAAGAAGTTTTTTCTTGGCATTGTTCATTGATATTAGATTTTGATGATTTAATGGAAAACGGTATGCCAACAAAAAAACAAGTACTAATAGCAGATAAATTTGAAGATTTTTTGGATGATAAAATAAAGGGTAAAAACAAGAAAAAACCAAATGCTCTTTTTTTGGGCAGGGTAACTTGGAATAAAACAAGACAGTTGTTATGGCGTGTTTACGACCCAGAATTGACGAGCCTGTTTTTAAAAAATATGATTAAAAATGAAGAATACCCTTTAGAGGTTGATTATAATATTAGTTTTGATGAAGAATGGGTATACGCTAAATGGTATTTAGAAAATAGTAAATAAAAAAAAGCCACTCAAATGAGTAGCTCTTTTATTTATACTTGAGGTTTTAGTTGCTCAAACCATATATTTGGTCTTCCTTCATAATGGTCTCTCAATCTATCTTCTACGTGATTAGCTTCCCATACAGCTGCTCTTTCTAAACCAATAATTTTATCTTTTGTAGTTCTTGTTATATTCCCTGTATTTGGATTGTAAAGTTCAAATTTTTCAGGATTAAGATTATCTTGAATAAATTTCATTGGTAATACATCAAACTCCTTACGTATAGATAACTTACCCACTTTTAACCATTTTCCTTGCGATATCACATCTCGATAAACTGACAAGAAGAACAAAACAGGGCATTCTAATAAAACATCAAACTCAATTAATCTTTTTTTTGTTTTTAAATCAAAAAAAGCTAATCCATCATTTAGTATTTGAGCATAACAATAATTACTGTTTTTTAAATCAATTTCAACTATTGCGCCAATTGTTCGTCTTTGTTTTTTCATTTAATCTTTAAATTCTTTATTGGCTGCATCTATATATTGTTGCTTCTTTTTGTTCTTATCGCTAATTCCATTAATCTTGTTACCAGAAGAACCTCCTTGTGATTGCGCACCACCATTTCCATCGATATTTTGTTGCTCACGACCTCTAATAGCGTCTTTATTAGTTGAAGATTTATCTAAAGTTGCAGGACCGTGTGTATCATTCATATGATGGTTTTGGTCTCTTTTTTCTATATTTTTTGTTGGTGTATCTGTACCACTTGTTCGACCAGAATAATCTCCGTGTTTTGATGGGTCTTTTGCCTTTTTTGTATAAGTTTGATAGGTCTTCTCTAATTTATTTTTAACTTTTTTTACTACAGGTATAGCAGCTTCAACAACTTTTTTAACTTTTTTCCCTCCAGGAATAAGTCCTATGGCTGCACTCCCATAATTACCTTTAGAAACATCTAAAGCTTCTCCTGCTCCAGGAACTTCGTCTGCTATATTCTCTAAAATGGGGTCATCTCTTACAGCTTTTGCATAAGCTTTCACAAATCCGTCTCCGTTCTTTAGATTGGCTCCAAACCTCTTAACTGTATTAAGCATATTACCTAAACCAGCAAATGTAAAACCTCCGGGTGGTCCACAACACCCACTACTATATGGCGCCATTCCGTCTGGGTCAATAAACTTTATAGGATTGTCAAATGCAAAATTGTATGGACTGAATCTTCTCATTTGGTCAGCAAGTGGGTCAATCACTACCCATCTTCCAATAGCAGGATCATAATGACGAGCAGTAAAATCATACATATCATAATTAAGCTCTTGCTCAAACTCCTTACCGTTGTATTTATATGGATGTTCTCTACCATTCACGATACTATTGTACCCTTTATGTTGTAAGCCAAAAGGATAGTAATTATTCTCCTCAATAATCTCGGTAGCAGCTTCGATAACGCCATTACCATCGCTATCGGAGTATGATAGTCTGATATTCCCTAAGTGGTCTTTATATTGATATACATAGTTGAAAACACTTGTACTCCCACTAACAGGCTCAACATAGCCTTCAGGGTGGTTAAAAAACTTAAGTTTTACAGGAGACCACCCGCTACTTTGTTCGTAAATATAATTTCCTGCATAAAAAGTTTTTTGGCCTTCTGAAACACCAGCCTTTATAGCATATTTTTGAAGTTTTACACCTGTAGCATCATAAACATATTCTATTTTACCACTAGCCATAGTAATTTTTTCTGGTAAGTTTAAATGGTTATACGTTATGGCTGTTATTCCTTTATTAGCATCTTTTATCATATTACCATTACTATCATATGAGTAATCATTACCTGTATTAACGCCATCTTTAAAACCAAAGATGGCGTTTCCATTAT
>JAHDGB010000035.1 GCA_020627885.1 Flavobacteriaceae bacterium
CTGTAGTTAAAGTAAATATTGCTAAAGATGATTATAGTGATAAGGTAGAAAAAATCTTAACAGATTATAAAAAGACAGCAAATATTCCAGGTTTTAGAAAAGGCCATGTCCCAATGGGTATGGTTAAAAAGCAATATGGAAAAGCAGTATTAGTAGATGAGGTGAATAAACTTTTACAAGAATCTTTAAATAAATATTTAACCGAAGAAAAGCTAGACGTTTTAGGGCAACCTTTACCTAAACCACAAGATGATATAGATTGGGATAGCGATAATTTCTCTTTCGAGTTTGAATTGGGTTTAGCGCCAGAATTTGAAGTTGCATTGAAAGGGAAAAAATCAATAACTCATTATAATATCATTGCAGATGAAAAAATGATCAATGAGCAAATTGAACGTATTCAAAAACAATATGGAAAACTAATAGCTCAAGATAAAGTAGAAAAAGATAGTGAGATTACAGGGGTGTATATTAATGAAGATGAATCTATAAATAACACCGTAACATTAACCTTAGATAAGTTTAAGGGGAAATCGACAGAGAAGAAATTTATTGGAGCGAAACCAGGTGATGTTATTGGATTAAAAACAAAGGGGTTATTTGATGATGACCATGAGTTAATGCACGCTCTAAAAATAGAACATGATAAAGCACATGGTTTAGATATTGAAGTGTCATTTACTATTAATGAAATTAATAAAAGAGAATCGGCAGATTTAGACCAAGAGTTATTTGATAAGCTTTTTGGTAAAGATATTGTAAAATCTGTTACAGAATTAAAAGCAAAGATAAAAGAGGACGCAGAAAAGCAATTTGTGCAGCAATCTGACCAGAAATTACTAAATGATATTACCGAGTCTTTAGTTGAAAATACGAAGTTTGATTTACCAGCCGAGTTTCTTACAAAATGGATGCAAACAGCAGGAGAGAAAGAAATGGATAATGCACAGGCTAAAGAGGAATATGAAAAATCAGAGAAAAGTTTACGATACCAATTAATTGAAAGTAAACTAATGAATGATAATGATCTAAAAGTAGATTTTGAGGATGTAAAAGAAAGTGCAAAGGCAATGATTAAGACGCAAATGGCACAGTTTGGACAAACAAACCCAAGCGATAAAGAATTGGAAGATATAGCAGCTAGAGTATTGTCAAACCAAGACGAAGTAAGACGATTGTCTGAACAAGTGGTAAGTCAAAAGTTATTAAATCTTTATAAAGAAAAAGCAAATATTAAAGTAAAAGAATTGTCTTACGAAGCGTTTGTGAAAGAAGTATACGGAGATAAGTAAGAAGAGTCTTTCTTTTAAGAATAATTAGTATCTTTAAAGCGTTGGATTTATAAAAATTCAACGCTTTTTTACTAAAATTAAATCTATAGGGCATGTTTATTAGTGTTCAAAAATTGATTAATTTTACTAATAACAAAATGATACAAAATAAATATTAAAGACTTATAAAACAGCATATGGATTACGCAAAAGAATTCGAAAAATTCGCGATAAAAGACCAAGGAATTAGCAGTACATACTATAATAAAATAATGAGTAGTATGTACCCAACAAATTTAACACCAAATATTATTGAAGAACGCCAAATGAATATTGCAATATTCGATGTGTTTTCTCGATTAATGATGGATCGTATAATCTTTTTAGGAACAGGAATTAATGATCAGGTTGCTAATATAATTCAAGCACAATTGTTATTTTTAGAGAGTACTGATGCTAATAAAGATATTCAAATCTATATAAATTCACCAGGAGGAAGTGTATATGCTGGTTTAGGCATATATGACACGATGCAGTTTATTAAGCCAGATGTTGCAACAATATGTACAGGAATGGCAGCATCAATGGGAGCAGTATTGTTATGTGCAGGAGAAAAAGGAAAGCGAAGTGGTTTAACTCACTCTCGAGTTATGATTCATCAACCATTAGGAGGTGCGCAAGGACAAGCAAGTGACATTGAGATTACTGCTAGAGAAATTTTAATCTTAAAAGAAGAACTATATAAGATTATTAGTAAGCACTCAGGACAAGATTACGACAAAGTATATAAAGATAGTGATCGTGATTATTGGATGAAAGCAGATAAAGCTAAGGAATACGGAATGATTGATGAGATTTTAGTACGTAAATAAGTTTACGGATACTTGATAGTGTCTCAATCGCTGATGAAATTAATTTATGAAATAGTTAATTGAGATTTAATTTTTAAAATTTATGGCAAAGGAAGAATTAGAATGTTCGTTTTGTGGTAGGAAAAAGCCAGAAACAAGTTTATTAATAGCTGGGTTAGATGCGCATATATGCGATCGTTGTATAGAACAAGCTCATGGTATTGTTATAGAAGAGTCTAAGCAAAACGATAATAATGAATTGTCGGCGGAGTTGATATTGCGTAAACCGCAGCAAATTAAAGCTTTTTTAGATGAGTACATTATTGGGCAAGAGTTTACAAAGAAAGTAATGTCTGTGGCTGTTTATAACCATTATAAACGATTGTTGCAGCCACCTACTAATGATGATATTGAAATTCAAAAGTCTAATATTATTATGGTTGGGCAAACCGGTACAGGAAAAACTTTAATGGCAAAGACAGTGGCTAAAATGCTTAATGTACCCCTTGCTATTGTTGATGCAACTGTATTAACAGAAGCTGGTTATGTGGGAGAAGATGTAGAAAGTATTTTAACACGATTATTACAGGCTGCAGATTATAGTCTTGAAAAAGCACAGAAAGGCATTGTTTTTATCGATGAAATAGACAAAATAGCAAGAAAGAGTGACAACCCATCAATTACTAGAGATGTTTCAGGTGAAGGTGTACAACAAGCATTATTAAAACTATTAGAAGGTACAGTGGTTAACGTGCCGCCTAAAGGAGGGCGTAAGCACCCAGATCAAAAATTTATTGAAGTTAATACTGAAAATATTTTATTTATAGCAGGAGGTGCTTTTGATGGTGTAGAGCGTATTATCTCTAAACGTTTAAATATGCAAGCTGTAGGATATAGTGCTTCTATGAGTGAAAACTCTGTCGATCATGATAACTTATTACAGTATATTATTCCTAGCGATTTGAAAAATTTTGGATTAATTCCTGAGATAATTGGCAGACTTCCTGTACTAACCAATATGAACCCTTTGGATGAAAACACACTAAGAGCAATTTTAACAGAGCCAAAAAATGCTATAATTAAACAATACAAAAAACTGTTTTCTATGGATGAAATAGAATTTAGTATTACTGATGGCGCTTTGAGTTTTATTGTAGAAAAGGCGATAGAATATAAATTAGGAGCTAGAGGATTGCGATCATTATGTGAGGAGATACTTACGGATGCTATGTTTGAGCTTCCTGGGAGTGATATTAAAAAGCTTAATGTAACTAAAGTTTATGCTCAAGAACGATTAACAAAAACTGCAATTAAGAAGCTAAAAGCCGTTTCGTAGTTTTTTACAAATAAATTCACACAAAAAAAGCCTGAATCTTTTAAAAATTCAGGCTTTTTTTATTTATTGATTTTTAGAATTACATCATTCCTGGCATACCACCTCCCATAGGTGGATGGCTATGATCTCCACCAGCATTTGCTTCTTTTATATCGATTAAAGCACATTCCGTTGTTAAGATCATTCCTGCAACAGAAGCAGCGTTTTCTAAAGCAATACGGGTTACTTTTTTAGGGTCAATAATACCAGCTTTAAGCATGTCTACATAGGTTTCTGATTTAGCATCATAACCATAGTCTTTTTTACCCTCTAATATCTTTGAAACAACTACGCTGCCTTCTCCGCCAGCATTTTCAACGATAGTTCTTAAAGGCGCTTCAATGGCACGAGCTACAATTTGAATACCAGTAGTTTCGTCTAAGTTCTCTGTAGTTATTTTTTCTAAAAGCGATTTTGCTCTTACTAAAGCAACACCACCTCCAGCAACAATACCTTCTTCTACAGCTGCACGAGTAGCATGTAATGCATCATCTACACGATCTTTCTTTTCTTTCATTTCTACTTCACTAGCAGCTCCAACATATAATACGGCTACTCCACCTGCTAGTTTAGCTAAGCGTTCTTGAAGTTTTTCTTTATCATAATCGCTAGTAGTAGATTCTATTTGAGATTTTATTTGATTAACTCTATTTTTTATCAAACTTTTAGTTCCAGAGCCATTAACAACAGTAGTATTGTCTTTATCTATAGTAACACGTTCTGCTGTTCCTAACATGTCTAAAGTTGCGTTTTCCAAAGTAAAACCACGTTCCTCTGAAATGACTGTTCCTCCAGTTAAAATTGCAATATCTTCTAGCATTGCTTTACGACGATCACCAAAGCCAGGAGCTTTTACGGCAGCAATTTTTAAAGAGCCACGTAATTTATTTACTACAAGAGTAGCAAGGGCTTCTCCATCAACATCTTCAGCTATTATTAATAAAGGCTTTCCAGATTGGGCTACAGGCTCTAATACAGGTAATAAATCTTTCATAGTAGAAACCTTTTTGTCATATAGTAATATATATGGGGTTTCCAAATCTGTAATCATTTTTTCACTATCAGTTACAAAATATGGAGAAAGATAACCTCTATCAAACTGCATGCCTTCAACAACATCTACATAGGTATCTGTTCCTTTGGCTTCTTCAACAGTAATAACTCCTTCTTTGCCAACTTTCCCAAAAGCGTTAGCAATTAAATCACCAATGACTTCATCATTATTTGCAGAAATTGAAGCAACTTGTTTTATTTTTTCTGAAGAATTACCGACAACCTTACTTTGCTTATCTAAGTTTTCAACAATAGTGGTTACTGCTTTATCAATACCTCGTTTTAAATCCATAGGATTTGCGCCTGCAGCAACATTTTTTAAGCCCTCTTTTACAATTGCTTGAGCTAAAACAGTAGCTGTTGTTGTGCCATCTCCAGCTAAGTCATTAGTTTTTGAAGCGACTTCTTTAACCATCTGTGCTCCCATATTTTCTAATGGGTGTTCTAGTTCAATTTCTTTTGCTACTGAAACCCCGTCTTTTGTTACTATTGGTGCGCCAAATGAGCGGCCAATAATTACATTTCGCCCCTTAGGACCTAAAGTTACTTTCACTGCATTTGCTAATGCATCTACACCACGTTTTAAACCGTCGCGAGCTTCTATATCGAATTTTATGTCTTTTGCCATGATAAAATTTATTTTATCATTCCTACATACGCAGGAATCTTTTTTAATTTTTTGTTTTTAACTACTTTTAGCCAAAAACGTTTTTTAATTTATTAAATGTGATAGGCTGAAGGTAGCCTATATCCTAAAGTTTATATTATTGCTAATATGTCTTCTTCACGCATCATTAAATAATCCGTATTGTCTAGTTTTAGCTCTGATCCAGAATATTTTCCATAAAGGACAGTGTCTCCTACTTTAACTGTTAATGGCTCATCTTTTTTTCCTGTGCCAATAGCAATTACTGTTCCTTTATGTTGTTTTTCTTGAGCACTATCTGGAATGAATAATCCAGAAGCAGTTTGTGTTTCTGCTGGTAGAGGTTCTATAAGCACACGATCTGCAAGGGGTTTAATTTTTACTTTACTCATTTTATTTTTTGTTAAGTGTTCTATAAGTGAACAGGATTAATTTATTTTGATGTTTGAATTTATACGAAAAATGTGCCAATAGAAATGAACTGACAAAGTTTCAGCAGAATGGCATGTCACAACGTTAAAGTAATATTTTGTAGAAGATTATTGCATAAGAATAGTAACATATATCATTTTATGATTTAATAAAAAAAGCCAACTTTTAAAAGTTGGCTTTTTTATAGATTATATTTAAAACTTACTGTTTTGTTGAGTCTATTACTTTAGTTGTATTGTCGTTGGTAGGTGCAGGCGTAGCGGTTTCTGGTAATTCTTGGACAGCATCAGGATCTATAGCTTTAGATTCTGTTGGCCCCGAAACTCTATCTATAGCCACATTAGAAAATAAAATAAGAGCTAATAAAACAGTTGCTAAAGTCCAAGTGCTTTTGTCTAAGAAATCTGTGGTTTTCTTTACACCTCCTAATTGTTGTGTGCCACCTCCTCCAAAAGAAGAAGATAAGCCTCCGCCTTTTGGGTTTTGTACCATAATTACTACTACAAGTAAAAATGCTACTACTACGATTAAGATTAAAAAAATTGTAAACGTATTCATTATATTATGTGTTATTGTCTTGTATTTGTTTTATCGCTTTAATTTGGTCTGCAAAGAAACCACTTTTTTCTGGATATTTCAAACTTAATATTTTATATGATTGAATTGCTTTCTTGTAATTTTTTTGTTCTAAATAAATACGAGCTAAAGTTTCTGTCATTAAAGATTCGGGTTGTATCATTTGAGCTTTAGCTATGTTGTGAGAACTGGTTTCTTTAGCGGGTTCTAGTTTGTGGTTCTTAGAAATAAATAAATCTATTAGTTCAAATTTCTCGGCTTTATTTAGTATGGTATTTATCTTTTTAGCAACTTTCTTATCTTTACGTTTTATTGGAGTGGCGTTTGTTATACTTAGCCACTCATTAAAAGAGTGCATTTCATCTTTATTAAACTCTAAAGGCTTTCCTATATTAAGAATGTTTTCTTTTTCACGCTCATTTTGTGCGTTAGGTAAAGAGTTTTCGTCTTCACTCTCTATGTTTTCTGTTATAGGTGTTTTTAAAGCACTCGTTTCTGTTAAGGGAAGAAATAAGGCCGGATCTAGAATGGGTTTACTGCTTTCAATTTCCTTTGTAAGTGCATTGTCTACAATAATTTTTTTATTTACCGATATATCTTCAATTTCTACCTCAATAGCATTTAAATGGATGGTGTTTTGTTTTATAAATTTGGAGACTTCATTTTGAGAAAAAGTTTTAGAGGTAATGTAATCAAATAAAATACTTCGATCTGTGGTGTAGGCTGCAGTTGTTTTTAAAGCTTGATTATATTTGTAGTTTCCAGTGTTTTTCAGACCCTTTAAATAAAGTGCTCTAGCACTTTGAAAATAAGGGTATTTATTAATAATTTGCTTTAAATCATTAATGTTTTTATTTTGAATTGTTTGCTGTTGTAATAAGTTTGTAAAGCACTCTAAATTCATAGTTTTACCAATTTGCTAGAGAAGCATTAAAAATGTCTTGTGTTAAGCGTTCAAAAATGTCTTGAAAAGCAGCTTCTTTTGTGCTGCCAGAAAGTAAGGCGCTGCCTGCAAAATCGTAAAAGAAAGAAAAGTTTTTGTCAAAATCATCGTCTTCCTTTTTTTTGTTATAAAAACTAACTTTTACACTTATAGTTAATCTGTTTTGAGCTGCAGTATTATTTGCTGTAGCTGTTGTGGGAGAAATACGGTATTCTATTATTTCTCCTTCATAAACTAAATCGCCATTAGAGGTTACTAGCTCTAAATTGGTCTGATTTTGAATTAAGTCTTGTAAAGCAATAGTGAAATCTCTATCTAAGCCAGGCTCAACTAAAATGGCACTATTTGCAAAATAATTTACTTGAAATGTTTTTGCTGCACCTGTATCTGCTCCTGTAAAAGAATAAATACCGCAACTTTGAGCTGAAAAAGTAATGAATATTATAAGTATAGATTTTAATTGTTTCATTTTATGCTCGCATTTAGGGGATTCAATTTTTTTTATAAATCAAACTGTTTAATTTTTCTATATAATGTGCGTTCGCTTATGCCAAGTTCGTCTGCCGCTAATTTCCTTTTTCCATTATGGCGTTCAAGCGATTTTTTTATTAGCTCTAATTCTTTGTCATGTAAAGATAAGGTTTCTACTTCTTCAATTTCTTCAGCAAAATGATATTTGTCTGTTTTTATTTCTTCTATTATCTCAGATTTGTTTTCAGAAAGTGCTAAAACTTCTAAATCGTTAGTGTTGTCATATTGAGGAGTGTCGTTTTCTCCATAAATTTTTTGAATAAGCCCTTCATTATCTTTTTGTATATCTTTAACATTTTCGGCTTTCATTAGCTTCATGGTAAGCTTTTTTAAATCATTAAGATCGCTTTTCATGTCAAATAATACTTTATAAAGAATTTCTCTTTCGCTACTAAAATCGTTTTCAGATTTGGTTGTTTTTATTACTGCAGGAAGGTTTATGTTGTTAGAGGGGAGATAAGCTCGTAAAGTATCGGAAGAAATAGTTCTGTTCTGTTCTAGTACCGAAACTTGTTCGGCAACATTTCTTAGTTGCCTTATATTTCCACTCCAACGAAACTTTTTTAACAACAGAATGGCTTCATCTGCAAGCTTAATCGTTGGCATTTTATATTTTAAAGCAAAATCGCTTGCAAATTTTCTGAATAATAAATGAATATCTTCTTGTCTTTCTCTAAGCGGAGGTAGGTTGATATCTATTGTACTTAGGCGGTAATATAAGTCTTCTCTAAATTTTTCTTTATTTATGGCTTCAAACATATTTACGTTTGTTGCAGCCACAATTCTAACATTAGTTTTTTGAACTTTACTAGAGCCAACTTTAATAAATTCACCATTTTCTAAAACACGTAATAATCGTACTTGGGTCGTAAGGGGAAGTTCGCCAACTTCATCAAGAAAAATAGTCCCTCCATCTGCAACTTCGAAATAGCCAGAGCGTGTTTGTGTAGCACCAGTAAAGGCGCCTTTTTCATGTCCAAATAGTTCGCTATCTATAGTGCCTTCTGGTATAGCTCCACAATTTACAGCAATATATTTACCGTGTTTTCGGTGTGATAATGAGTGTATTATTTTAGGAATACTTTCTTTCCCAACACCACTTTCTCCAGTAACTAATACCGAAATATCTGTAGGAGCTACCTGAATCGCTTTTTCTATTGCTCTATTTAGAGTTATGCTGTTTCCAATAATTCCAAACCGTTGTTTTGTTGATTGTATGGATTCCATGGTTTATTGTTTCTTTTAATTATTTTTCGATTTGCTAACACCCTCACCTATAAGTGTCGCTTTTGTGCAATCTGTTACTTTTACATTAACAAAATCTCCAATTTTAAATTCTCCTTTAGGAAAGACAGCTACGATGTTATGTTGTGTTCTACCAGACCAATGCAAGTTCGATTTTTTTGATTCTCGTTCAATTAATACTTCTACGGTTTTATTTAAGTGTTGTTTCGTTCTGTACTCGCTGTGTTTTAGTTGAAGTTCAATAATTTCACTAAGCCTTTGCTTTTTTATTGTTTCAGGAACATCGTCTTCTAGCTTTCTTTCGGCTAGTGTTCCTGGTCTTTCAGAATATGTAAACATGTATCCAAAATTATATTTTACATATTCCATTAAAGACATTGTGTCTTTATGATCTTTTTCTGTTTCTGTAGGGAAACCAGCAATCATATCTTGGCTAATAGCGCATTCTGGAATAATTCTGCGAATATTATCAATTAGTGTAAAATATTCTTTTCGGGTATGCAATCTATTCATTGCCTTTAAAACACGATCACTACCACTTTGTACAGGAAGATGTATATGGTTGCATATATTATCGTATTTTGCCATAGTTTCAATAACATCCAATGACATATCTTGTGGATTTGATGTAGAAAACCGAATTCTCATTTTGGGTTGTGCTTTTGCACAAAGGGCTAATAATTTTGAGAAATTTACAGCAGTAGCCTTTTGTATTTCACTGGCCTTTTCAAAGTCTTTTTTTAGGCCGCCTCCATACCATAAGTAACTGTCTACGTTTTGCCCTAATAAAGTGATTTCTTTATAGCCTTTGCTAGCTAAATCGTCAATTTCTTTTAAAATGCTTTGAACATCCCGACTACGTTCTCTACCTCTGGTAAAAGGCACCACACAAAAGGTGCACATATTGTCACAGCCACGAGTAATAGATACAAAAGCAGTAATACCGTTACTATTAAGTCTGACAGGAGAAATGTCTCCATAGGTTTCTTCTTTTGAGAGGATAACATTTACAGCATTTCTGCCATCTTCAACTTCAGCAATAAGATTTGGTAAATCTTTATAAGCATCAGGGCCAACAACAAGGTCAACAATTTTTTCTTCTTCGAGAAATTTACTCTTTAAACGTTCTGCCATGCAGCCTAAAACACCAACTTTCATCTTAGGGTTAATACGTTTTACTGCATTGTATTTTTCTAATCGTTTACGTACTGTTTGTTCTGCTTTATCACGAATAGAACAGGTGTTAACCAAGACTAAATCTGCTTCTTCTAAATGTTGCGTGGTATTAAAACCTTGTTTAGATAATATAGAGGCTACAATCTCACTATCACTAAAATTCATAGCACAGCCATAACTTTCAATAAAAAGCTTTTTAGAATTATTTGTGTCAGATTCTAATATTAGTGAAGCACCTTGTTTTTTTTCGTCGATCATATTTTTCATAGCTATATAAATTCGTGTCGAATTCAATAAGTATGCAAAGATAGTATTATTTTGGATTATAGTGACAAAATGACAGTTTTTAATAAAATTTTAAGTATATTACGATGCTAACTGCAACGCCCTAAACATATTTGTGTAAATATTTAATACTTTTAATTATAAATATAGCTATTGTAAATTCTCAAGAATTGGGTAGTAAATTAAGTTTTACTATGGAGAACGATAAGATGGCTTTATTGGATCAATACTATACCTGTGGTATCATGGTATCTTATAATCGTAGTCTAAAAAAAGATCTTTTGTTTTTTAAAGTTGATAAAGCGAAACAACAAATAGGGGTAGCTTTAAGGCATGAGGTATATACTCCGAGAAATATAACCTCTACGAATGTTTTAGATTTTGATAGACCCTATGCAGGATGGTTTGGATTAGCAACTAAAGTGCTTTCGGTAAGAGAAAAACAAGCTTCAGTTTTCGGAGTCGAAATTGGAGTGACAGGAAGGCAATCTGGGGCTGGAAGTTTGCAAACGTGGTGGCATAATGTATTAAATGTTGAAAAACCAACATGGGAGCAAGAGATTGGAAATAAGTTTTTAATAAACTTTAAAACAAAGTACATATTTAATATTATATCAAAAAAACACTGCGTTTTAGATTCTAAGATAGAAACTATTTTAGGTTTAAAAGATGTAAATTTAGCAACAGGGGTAGATTTAGCTTTTGGAAAGTTAAACGATTTTAATAATTCTAATAGAATAGGTATTATTAATAAGATCTATAATAGAGAATTTTATGGAGTTGTAGGATTTAATTATAAATATGTGTTGCATAATACTCTTATACAAGGCGATTTAAATTATAACGATACCAACTTTACTTCTTTGTTAAATAGACATTTGATAAAAATTAAAACAGGTGTGCATTGTAAGTGGAGAAGGTTTTTGATTTCTTTAGAATGCTATTTTCTAAGTAAAGAAACACCTCGTTCATATGAGCATGCATATGGAAGCTTAGCTTATGGATATTACTTTTAAATAGTACATTAAAAAGCTGAAAATTTATAAAATTTAGGGCGATAATTTTTTTTTGATATACCTTTGTGTTTCTAAAATGTAATACATGGCAAAGAATTTAGTAATAGTAGAGTCGCCTGCAAAAGCAAAGACTATAGAGAAATTTTTGGGAAAAGATTTCAAGGTAGAATCTAGTTTTGGGCATATTTCTGACTTACCATCGAAAGAGTTAGGAGTAGATGTTGAGGGCAACTTTGATCCCAAATATGAAGTTTCTACAGATAAGAAGGCAGTTGTAAAAAAACTAAAAGATTTAGCTGAAAAAGCCGAAATGGTTTGGTTGGCTAGTGATGAAGATCGGGAAGGGGAGGCTATTGCATGGCATTTAGCAGAGTCGTTAAAACTAGACAAAGAAAAAACAAGACGAATTGTATTTCATGAAATCACAAAATCTGCAATTCAAAAAGCTGTAGAAAACCCAAGGAGTATAGATTATGATTTGGTAGATGCCCAGCAAGCACGTCGTGTATTAGATCGAATAGTGGGGTATGAATTATCTCCTGTACTTTGGAGAAAAGTAAAGGGGGGGCTTTCAGCAGGCCGTGTACAGTCGGTTTCGGTTAGATTAATAGTAGAGCGTGAACGAGAAATACAAGGATTTAACGCAGAGGCGTCCTATAGGATTGATGCAGAGTTTTCTAATGAAAAAGGACAGTCATTCAAAGCTAAGTTACCAAAAACAATAAAAACTAAAGCTGAGGCATTAAAGTTTTTGCAGCAAAATGCTAATACAACTTTTAAGGTTTCTAACTTAGAGAAGAAACCAGCAAAAAAATCGCCAGCAGCTCCATTTACGACTTCTACATTGCAACAAGAAGCTTCAAGGAAATTATATTTTTCTGTGAGTAAGACAATGACCATGGCACAACGTTTATATGAGGCAGGATTAATAACTTATATGAGAACGGATAGTGTAAACCTTTCCGATGAAGCTAGAAAAGGAGCAGAAGCAGAAATAGTAAAAGCCTATGGCAATGAATTTCATAATGAACGTAAGTTTAAAAGCAAAGCTAAAGGAGCACAAGAGGCACACGAAGCAATTCGTCCTACGAATTTTGCAGCACATTCTGCAGGGTTAGACTATGATCAAACCCGTCTATATGAATTAATATGGAAGCGGGCTATAGCCTCTCAAATGAGTGATGCTAAGCTAGAACGTACCAATGTAAAAATAAATGCAGCTGCACATAATGAAACATTTACTGCAAACGGAGAAGTAATCAAATTTGAAGGCTTTCTAAAAGTGTATTTAGAAGGAACTGATGATGAGGATGCTGAGCAAGAAGGAATGTTGCCTGCAATGAAAGAGAATGAAGCATTATTTAGTAAATTTATAAATGCAACAGAGCGCTATACAAGGGCTCCTTATAGATATACTGAGGCGTCTTTAGTAAAAAAATTAGAAGAGTTGGGTATTGGTCGACCATCTACATATGCGCCAACAATTACTACAATTCAGAATAGGAAATATGTAGAAAAAGGTACTGTTGAAGGTGTAGAGCGTAATTACACACAATTAGTTTTAGAGAATAATGAAGTAAAAGATAAATTATTAACAGAAAAAGTAGGTTCCGATAAGGGGAAATTAGTACCTACAGATATAGGAATGATTGTCACAGATTTTTTAGTTAATCATTTTGAAACAATTTTGGACTATAATTTTACAGCAAAAGTAGAAAATCAGTTTGATGAAATTGCTGATGGTAAAGAAGATTGGAAAAAAGTAATGAAGTCTTTTTATAAAGATTTTCACCCTAAAGTTGTTGATGTTCAAGAGAATGCTGAGAGAGAATCGGGAGAACGAATACTTGGTAAAGATCCGAAGACAGGGAAACAAGTAAGTGTAAGGTTAGGTAAGTTTGGCCCCATGGTACAGATGGGAACAGTGGACGATGAAGATAAGCCAACATTTGCAAGTTTAAGTCCAGACCAACAGTTGAGTTCAATTACTTTTGAAGAGGCTATGGATTTATTTCAGCTTCCTAAAAACCTTGGTGTTTTTGAAGGAGAAGAAGTTTTTGTTAATAATGGGCGTTTTGGGCCTTATGTTAAATTTGGTTCGGCATTTGTGTCGTTGCCTAAAGGTGTAGATCCATTAACGATAGAGTTAGATGACGCTATAGTTTTAATTAAAGAGAAGCAGAAAGCGGATGCTCCAATATATACTTATAAAGGAGAAGGGGTAACTAAAGGTAAAGGTCGTTTTGGCCCATTTATAAAATGGAGTGGTATGTTTATTAATGTAAACAAGAAATACGATTGGGATAATTTATCTGAAGCAGATTTAATTGAATTAATTGAAGCAAAGATTCAAAAAGAGATAGATAAAGTAGTTCATAACTGGGAAGGTGAAGGCATTCGAGTAGAAAAAGCGAGATGGGGAAGGCATAATATTCTAAAAGGAAAAATAAAGATTGAATTGCCGAAAACAGTAGATGCTAAGGCACTTACTTTAGAGGAAGTGCAGGATATTATTGAAAAAAATGCACCTAAGAAAAAAGCTGCTGCGAAGAAGAAAAAGGCAACCACAAAAAAGAAATAAGTATGAATTTTAATTTTTTATCTCCCGTACCTGATGCTGTATTGGCGCATAATGAGTTGTTATCTCCTCAAGCTTTGGGTAGAAAAATTAAAATACATTCTAATCAAAAAGGCATCCCAGATATAGATGAGGTGAAAATTGTTCTAATTGGGGTTCTTGAAAATAGAAATGATGTAAACTGCATAGGAGAAACGTTTAGTTTAAATGAAATAAGAAGATCTTTTTATTCTTTATATCCAGGGAGTTGGGATACTCCAATTGCAGATATAGGCGATATTAATAAAGGGGAAACTGTTGAGGATACTTATTTCGCATTAAAAGAAACCCTTGCTGCTTTAATTCAAAAAAGAGTAATTCCTGTTATTCTTGGTGGGAGTCAGGATCTAACCTATGCAAATTATCGTGCTTACGACAGTTTAATACCAATGGTAAATGTTGTCAATGTAGATTCGCGATTTGATTTAGGTGATACCTCTAAACCTATAAAGAATAATAGTTTTGTTGGGAAAATTATTTTAGACCAACCCTATAATCTGTTTAACTACGCTACAATTGGTTATCAGACTTATTTTAATTCTCAAGAAGAGATCGATTTAATGGAGCGGTTGTATTTTGAATCGTATCGTTTAGGAGAGGTAAATAATGATATAACCATAGTAGAACCCGTAATGAGAGATGCAAATATTGTGAGTATAGATTTAGGGGCTATAAAAGCTTCGGAGCTAAGCATAAATCAAAGAGTGTCTCCTAACGGGTTAAATGGTAAAGAGATATGTGCAATAGCTCGTTATGCCGGAATTAGTAATAAAGTGAGTTCTTTTGGTGTATACGAATATAAACCTTCTAAAGATGATGAAATTACTTCAATGCTTATCGCTCAAATGCTATGGTATTTTATAGAAGGTGTTAACTGTAGGGTTAAAGATGACGTTTTTAAAGAAGAAAATAAGTACCAAAAGTACACAACGTTGACAGATTCGGAAGAATTAACTTTTTATAAATCCACTGATACTGGGCGCTGGTGGATAGAAATACCTTTTTTATTAGAAGTAAACAATAAACTTAAAAAGCATACGTTATTACCTTGCATGCATAAAGATTATATTGATGCCTGCGAAAACAAAATACCTAATCGTTGGTATAAAGCATATCAAAAAAACAACATTTAGGTAAGAATTTACAACTAAAAACAATCAATTTTATCGATTAAATACATTTTTAAGCGATTAATGGTTATTTTTTTTTAAAAAAAAGTTGTTTGTTAAAAAAAATATAAATATGTTTACGCTCTCAAAAAAAATGAGAGTAAATAATTAACCATCAGTTTTATATGAAAATGAGAAAGTTTTTATTAATAATGACAGTTTTTGCACTACTCGCAAGTTGTGGCTCAGGAGACAAAGGGCAGTTAGTAGGTGTAAAGGGTAAAAAATGGCATCCAGAGAAGCCATATGGTATGGCATTAATACCAGGGGGAGCCTTTATTATGGGAAAAGCGGATGATGATTTGGCAGGAATTCAAGATGCACCAGCAAAAACCGTTACGGTACGTGCATTCTATATGGATGAAACAGAAATTACCAATCGTGAGTATCGTCAGTTTGTAGAGTGGGTTAGAGATTCAACTATACGTACTAAATTAGCAATATTAGCTGATGAAGTAGGTGAAACACCAAGCGAAGATAAAAAGTCTGAAGGTATTGGGCAGTTTGCATTTAAAGATGCAGATACGGCTAATATGTCTGTTTACGAAAAATACATGTTAGATAATTATAGCGGTATGGGAGAAACTGGTTATGAGGGTCGTAAATTAAATCATGAGGTTGATTTAATTTTTGACACTACAGAATATCCAGATGAATATTATGCTGAGGTTATGGATACAATGTATTTGCCTATAGAAGAATCATATAATGGACAACGTACATGGGATGTAAGAAAATTTAAGTTCCAATACACGTACATGGACATTCAAAAAGCAGCCAAAAACAAGAACCTTAGACGTAAAGACGTTATAATAAAAGAAGAGGTAGAAATCTATCCAGATACGACCGCATGGATTAGAGATTTTGCATATTCTTATAATGAGCCAATGCATAACGATTATTTCTGGCATGATGCTTATGGAGATTATCCTGTAGTTGGTGTGTCATGGAAGCAAGCTAAAGCATTTTGCCAATGGAGAACAATGTATCATAATGCTTACAGAAAAGAAAAGAATAGACATTTTGTCAATTCATATAGATTACCATCTGAAGCAGAGTGGGAATATGCAGCCAGAGGGGGCTTACAAGCAGCAACATTCCCTTGGGGTGGACCGTATGCGAAAAACGACCGAGGCTGTTTCATGGCTAATTTTAAGCCATTACGTGGAGATTATGCTGCGGATCAAGCCTTGTATACTGTTGAAGCAGATTCTTATGAACCTAATGATTTTGATTTATATAACATGGCAGGTAATGTTTCTGAATGGGTAAACGCATCATACGATCCGGGTTCATATGAACATATGTCTACAATTAACCCTAGTGTTAATGACCCTGAAAATCAAAGAAAAGTTGTTCGAGGTGGATCATGGAAAGATGTTGCTTATTTCTTACAAGTAAGTTCTAGAGATTATGAATATGCAGATTCTGCAAGGAGCTTTATCGGTTTTAGAACAGTTCAAGATTACTTAGGTACAGATATTACAAGTACAAAAAATAAATAATATTTAATTACTTACCAATAAAAATTAACTACTAACAAATTAAATTATAAAAACTTAGAAATTATGGCAAAAGCAGCAAGTGGATACAAAAAATTTATGGCATACGCATACGGAATTGGTGCGGCAATTGTAATCTTAGGAGCATTATTTAAATTAATGCACTGGCCAGGAGCATCTATAATGCTTATTGTAGGATTAGGAACAGAAGCATTAATCTTCTTTTTATCTGCATTCGAACCAGTACACGAAGATTTAGACTGGTCTTTAGTTTATCCAGAATTAGCTGGAGGACAATCTAAAGGAAGAAAAGGAGCAGAAGAACCTAAAGATGCTGAAGGATTATTATCTAAAAAATTAGACGGATTATTAAAAGAAGCAAAAATTGATGCTGAATTAATGTCTAGTTTAGGAAATAGTATTAAAAATTTCGAGGGTGCTGCAAAAGGTATTTCTCCAACAGTAGATTCTATGGCTGCTACAAAAAAATATGGTGAAGAGATGTCTATAGCTGCTGCGCAGATGGAGTCATTAAATAGCTTATATAAGGCACAAATGGATAGCGCTAGCAAACAAGCACAAATTAATGCAGAATCTGTTGAGAATGCGGCTAAACTTAAAGAACAGATGCAATCTTTAGCATCTAATTTATCATCATTAAATGGTGTATATGGCGGAATGTTATCTGCAATGAATAAAAACTAATTAGTCTAACCTTAAAAATTTAAAAATCTAATTAGATATGGCAGATTCTAGTTTATCACCAAGGCAGAAAATGATTAGCCTTATGTATTTAGTGCTTATAGCAATGCTTGCATTAAATATGTCTAAGGAAGTACTTTCAGCATTTGGTTTAATGGAAGAAAAGTTTACTGATGCGAATATAGTAGCAAAAGAAGCTAATGATAAAACACTTGCGGCTTTAAAACAAAAGGCAGAAGAAAAACCAGAAGATTTTAAAGCAGCAGCAGGTAAAGCTGAACAAATTACGCAGTTATCTACTAAATTCTATACATATATAGAAGGACTAAAGCGTGATGTGCTTAAAGGGAGTAAGTTTGCTCTAGATCCTGAAACAGGAAAATTACCATACGAACAAATGGATAAAGGTGATTACATTGATGAAAAATGGTTTGCTGGAGATCGATTAAGTAAAACTGGTAAAGAAATAATGGAAGTTATTAATAAGTATAAAACTGATGTGAAGGCCGTAATTGGAACAGATGTAAAATATACAAGAGCTATTGAGAACTTCGATAAAAGATTTAATGTTGAAGATATTAAAGCTAAAGATGGCGCAAAAAAGTTATGGTTAGATTATCACTATAAAGGATTTCCTGCTATTGCATCTATAACTAAATTATCTGCAATGCAAAATGATATTAAGGCTACTGAAGCGAACATGTTTAATATCTTTTTAGGAAATACTTTGGATGATGCGGTTTCTCTTAAGAAATATCAAGCTATAGTTCTTGCAGATAAATCAGCTTTTTTCGCTGGAGAAAAATTCCAAGGGAAAGTTGTATTAGGAAAATATGCTAATGTTACACCAACTAAATTAGTTGTAGGAGGACAAGAAGTTAATTTAGAAGAGGCTATTGATTCTACAGGAGCTGCTAAATTAGACTTTGTTGTAGGTAATGTTGGTGAGCAAGAAATTAATGGTAAGTTTACATTCTTAGAAGACGGAAAAGATTTAGAAATTCCTATTATAGGTAACTATGTAGTTGTACCTCGTCCAAACTCTGCGACAATTTCAGCAGATAAAATGAACGTAGTATATCGTGGTGTACAAAACCCAATGACTATATCTTTTGCTGGTGTACCAGATAACAAAGTAAGTGCTAGTGGTTCTGGATTAAGAAAAGCTGGTAAATCGGGTAAATATGTAATGGTACCAACTTCTGGAAAGCAAGTTACTATTAATGTATCTGCTACTTTAGATGATGGGTCTAGAGCTAGTGATAAGAAAACATTTAGAATTAAAGATATTCCTGCCCCTGTTGGTCAGGTTGCAGGTAAAGATGGTGCATTTAAATTACCAAGAAATAATGTCGAAATTGGTAAAGTCTCAGCTGTACTTAAAGATTTTGATTTTGATTTGCCTTTAAGAGTAACAGGGTTTAAATTTAAAGTACCTGGCGCACCAAGTGTAACTGTACAAGGGAATAAGCTTAATGGTGCAGCTAAAAATGCTTTGCGTAAAGCAAAACGTGGTGCATCTGTACAGATATTTGATATTAAATCAAAATCTTCTGGACCAAAAATAAAACCTGCGGCACCAATTATTATACAGTTATCTAATTAAAAATAGTTAACTTTTATAATTAGTAACCCTTAAATTAAATAGTAAGATGAATATTAAACCTTTTTTATTAACCTTATCTTTTGCTTTCATTGCATCAGTGAGTGTTGCGCAAGTAAATATTTTAGGAGCTAAAACTCCTGATCAAATAGGCGTAAAATCGGCTGAGCAAATAGCATTAGATAATGATTCGCCATTAGCTTATGGTTATGTTGGGGATAGAGACATTCTGTTTTCTAAAATGGTATGGGAAAAAATCATACTTGATGAGCGTGTAAATTTCCCGTTATATTATCCTATCGATACAAATAACATTGGAAGTGACAGACGTTCTTTATACGATGTATTGACAAAATCAATTGTTGAGGGTAAATTAGAAAATGTTTATGATGATTCTTATTTTACAGGAAGAAGGTCTTTAAAAGATCTTGCAGATATTACAACTAAGATAGATACTTTAGATATTGGATACGATCAGTTTAATGCTGAAGGCGTAGTTGACCAGGAGTACATTAGTACAAGAACTATTGGGGCTTACGATGTCAGTGCGTATTTAATTAAGGGTCTGTGGTATTTCGATAAGCGTCAAGGAGAATTAAAATACAGGCTAATAGGTATTGCTCCTGCTGCTGCAGATGTTAACTTTATTGATTCTGAAGATGAGTCAAATAAGGAGCCTAATCCTTTGTACTGGATATTTTACCCAGAAGCTAGGGAAATATTGCATGAAGCTAAATCATTTAATTCAAAGAATAGTGCTATGCCATTTTCTTTTGACCATATTTTAAATTCAAGACGATTTAATGCCGTTATATATAAAGAAGAAAATGTATATGGTGATCGTAAGGTAGATGAATATGTAGCTGAAAATGCTTTAATGCAGCTTTTAGAGTCTGAAAGAATTAAAGAAAAAGTTCGAGATTTTGAATTAGATATGTGGTCTTATTAGATCAGGTCTAAACATAAAAATAAAAGTGCTCGCTTACTAAGCGAGCACTTTTATTTTTATGTAATATATTCGTTGTACTACCTTTGCATTTAACGGGGTTTAAAAAA
>JAHDGB010000260.1 GCA_020627885.1 Flavobacteriaceae bacterium
TATTATAATTGGGAAAGCAATTTCTCCAATTCCTTTTTTTGCAGCCTCTAATCGGTTAAGACCTTCTTCATCCATTAAACGGTAAACGTTTTCTACAACAACAATTCCGTTATCTACTAACATTCCTAAGCCCATAATTAACCCAAAGAGAATCATCGTATTCATGGTGTATCCTAAATAGTTTAATATCATTAAAGACATAAACATAGACATAGGAATCGCAAAACCGACAAAAAGGGCATTTTTAAACCCTAAGAAAAACATTAAAACGGTAACTACGAGAATAATCCCAAATATGATATTGTTTACTAAATCGTCTACCTGGCCAATAGTTTTTGAAGATTGGTCGTTAGCTATAGTAACATTTAAGTTAGAAGGGAATGCCTCTTTTTTTGCCTTAGCAACTATAACCTCTATTTGTTCGGCGGCGGCAACCATATTTTTTCCTGCTCGTTTTTTTACATCGAGCATAACAACACGATCTCCAAATTCGCGAGCATAAGTGGTTCTTTCTTTTTCTTTAAAAGTAATTTTTGCGACATCTTTTAAATAAATTGGAGAGTTATTTTCAGATTTTACAACAAAATTATTTAGGTCTGAAGGCGCATCGATCTCACCAATAATTCTTATAGTACGTCGTTGCCCGCTAGAGATTAAATTACCAGCAGACATTGTCATGTTTCCTCTACTTATTGCATTTATAATATCATCGAAATTTACTTTCGAAGCCATCATTTTATAAATATCTACAGCAACTTCTATTTCTTTTTCTTGGGCACCACGGATATCCACTTTTTTAATTTCCTCAAGATCTTCAATTTCATCTTGTAGGTATTCTCCAAACTCTTTTAGTTTAGTAACCGGATAATCTCCAGAAATATTTATGTTAAGTATAGGGATTTCTTCACTCATGCTTAACTCAAAAGCATTAGGCTCTACTTTTGCACCATTAAAGGTTGGCCAATCTTCACTAGAGGTTTCAGAATCTATTTCGTCTTTTACTTTTTGTTTTGCTTGTTCTACAGTTATGTTTTCGTCAAACTCAACAATAACCATAGAATAATCTTCTTGAGACGTTGAGGTAAGTTTAACAACATTACTTACTGTTTTTAATTTTTTTTCTAAAGGATCTGTAATGAGTTTTTCAATATCTTCGGCTGTGTTTCCAGGAAAAATAGAGCTAATGTAAATTTTAGTTTCTTTTATTTCAGGGAAGCTTTCTCTAGGCATACTAAAATAAGCAGAGATTCCTAAAAATAGAATCATAACCATCATAACGTAGATGGTAGTTTTATTGTTTATTGCCCAAGAGGATAAACCAAATTCTTTGTCGACTTGTTTTTTTTTCTTTTTACTAGTCATTGTTTCAGTTTTTAGCTATTAGCATTTTATGTTTATGTACTCTACTAGTTATTTTTTAGTTTTCTACAGTCTACAGTCTACAGTCTACAGTCTACAGTCTACAGTCTACAGTCTACAGCTTAATTTATAATCTGCACTTTTTGTCCATCTTTTACACTTCTGGCACCTTCTTGAATAATTTCAGCATTATTTTCTAAGCCTTTTAAAACTTCAATAACATCTCCTTGTGTTTTTCCTGTTTCAATAATAACCCGTTTAGCAATTGCTTTATCATTGTTTTTGTTTTTTAGAACATAGATATATTGCTGGCCATCTGCATTTTCTGAAATAATGCTTTGAGGAATTAGAAGTGCTTTTTCGTTTGAATAATCATTAATTTTTAATTGAGCAGTTAAGTTGGGTTTAATGGTTCTTTTTTTGTTTGGTACAGCAATTTCGACTTTAAAAGTTCTATTGGTTGGGTTAATAACACTACTGGCTTGTCTTATTTTTGCTTTATGGGTTTCTCCAAGAATAGGAAATAATACTTCAACATTTTTATTTACTGTAATATTAGAGATATAGCGCTCGGGAACATCTACGGCAATATACATGTCTTTAAGGTTAACGATTCTCATTAGTGGTGTTTGCCCAGGAGCAACAACACTTCCTTTTTCGGTAATAACATCGTCAATTATCCCTGAAAAAGGAGCAACAACAGAGGTTTTTGCAAGCATAGCTTCTAATTGCGATACCGCTTTTTCTTGGCCCTCATAAGCCGATTTTGCTTGTAAATATTGTATTTCACTCCCAATTTTTTGTTCCCATAAACGTTGTTGCCTTTCGTATGTAGTTTTTGCCAAGTCGACTTGAATTTGTAACTGTGCTAGTTGTTGGCTCATTCCACCATCATCAATTTTAGCTAAGAGTTGCCCTTTATATACCCGTTGTCCTTCTTTTACTAAAACTTGCCTTAAAATGCCACCCAATTCTGGTGTTATAATTAAATTTTCTTTAGTTTCTACATTACCTTGTAGTTCTAAATAGTGATTAAATTTTTCTGCTTTGGCTGTAAAAGTTGTTATTAATGGTAGTTTCTTTTCAGGAGTTAGCATCTCAATTTGTTTGTCGAGTGCTTTTATTTTTTCTGTAATTTCTTGTTGTTTTGCGGCCAAGATATTTCGTTGTTTTTTTATACTAACAATGTCTTTTGATTGAGAGAGGTCTGGCCTTTGTTCTTTTTTATCTTCGCCACATGAGGCAAAAAGCAAAGAGATGATTACTGTGATAAATATATGTTTCATTGGTAATTGATTTGTATAAGAGTTTATAGGGTTCTGAGTTTTTAATTGCGTTTTATATATGCTATTTAACCTTGATATAGATCTGTTAATTAATTTATCGAATCTCATAAGTGTTACTTTTTTGTATTTAATTCCCTAATTCTTAATCTTAGGGACTTCGTTTAAAACAGTTTCTAGTTCTGCCTTTTTGGTAATAACATTTAGCATGGCTTTTAACAACTCATTTTGAGTAGCGTAAAGTTGGGTTTGAGCTTGGCGTAAATTAAAGCTAGAGCCGAGGCCTTCAAAGAATTTAGTTTGGTTTTTTTTCTCTATGCGCTCTGCAAGATCTAGATTCTCTTTTTTGTTATTAAATTCTTCTATTGCGAATTGATAATTGCTTTTTGCTGTGGCAATTTGAAGTTTTAATTTTTGTTCTATTTCGGTAAGGTTTTCATTTGCAATTTCGAGGTTTATTTTTGCACGCTGTGTTGCAGCTCTTTTCATGCCAGAACTAAAAATAGGAACATTTAAGCTTACACCAAATAATGAAGACCCGAACCATCTGGTATCTTTATTAAGAAAAACAAATTTCTCATTAAAAGCAGAGTACC
>JAHDGB010000261.1 GCA_020627885.1 Flavobacteriaceae bacterium
TATGGACTGCTACTAGGAAAGTATTTTTCGTTCTACAACTTATTCTAACAAATTAAAAAATAGATTGATAACAACTATTTTTGTTTACTTTAAATTTAAAGACTTTTATTAATTTCTTCTAGTCCTTCTTCTAGCTCTACGAGTTCTTCTTCTGTTTCTTCTTTTTATTTTTGGAGTAGTTTTAAAACGATTTTGTTTCCTCATTTGAAACAACCTACTGATAAAGCTTTCATTAATAGCATCTGTACACTCTAGGTTTTCTAGTACACTTTTAGAAGGTTTAGGAAACTTTGCTTTAGTTATTGTATTAAACTCATTTTGTTTGTTCATTTTTTGCATTAAAATGGCAAAAATGGGTAATGCAGAATGCGCGCCTTGACCATATTTTGTAGATTTAAACCCAATATGATAATTATCTACACCTACCCACGTCGCAACCACTAACTTTGGTGTTACTCCAACAAACCATCCATCTTTATTGTTTTGTGTGGTTCCTGTTTTTCCTGCTATATCGTTTTTTAGTTTGTATTTATATTTAAGCCTTACTGCTGTTCCGCTGTTAACAGTTTCTTTCATATACTCTATCATGGTCTCTCTAGTAGCATTAGAAAACACCTTTTTAACGTCCTTTTTAGCAGTAAAATCTTCTAGTAGATTACCATCTATATCTTCAATTTTAGAAATTAGAAATGGTTCTGATGGTTTACTATCATTTACAAAACAAGTATAAGCAGTCGCTAATTCAGACAGCGAGAGTTCGGCTGTACCTAAAACCATTGAAGGCACTTGCGGAATGTTAGATTTAATCCCCATCCTTTTCGCCAACTTAGTCGATCGCTTTATTCCTGTTTCTTCCAAAACTTTTACAGCACATGTATTAATAGATTTACTCAAAGCAGTTTTCATAGAATACCTCTTATTTGGATCGACACTTGAGGAGTTTCTCGGAGCCCAATTATCTAAATCTTTGTATGTAATTACCTTTGCTGGTATATGTGTACAAGGGTGCATTCCATTTTCCAAAGCTGCGGCATAAACAATAGGCTTAAAGGTTGAACCTACCTGTCGCTTACTTTGATTAACATGATCATATTTAAAATACTCAAAATCAACTCCTCCAATCCAAGATCTTACAGCTCCATTATTAGGATCTAAGGCAATCATACCTGCATTTAATTGTTTTAAGTAGTGCTGAATGCTGTCGAGCACTGTGCCTTTTATTATTTTAGTCCCATTCCAATCAAACAGTTTTAAACTTCTTTTAACTTGAAAAGAATCAAACATTTTTTTATTTGAATATCCTTTACTTTTCAACGATTTATAGATATTAGTCTTTTTTAGCGTTTCATTAATCAATGACTTATCTTTCAACCAAGGGGCATTTTTTCCATGCTCAGTTTCGAATGTTTTTTGCAAGACCTTCATATGTTCTTGTACAGCTTGTTCAGCTAAAAGTTGCATATTATAATTTAAAGTAGTGTGTACTTTTAATCCGCTTGTATAAGGATTGTATGGTATCCCGTGTTTGTCTTTATTTTTTTTACACCAAGCCTCTAATTTTTTTTGCACTTGCATTCTAAAATACGGAGCAATGCCTTTATCATGCTTATAGTTTTTATAATTTAAGGATAATGGTTTTGCTTTTTCAATAGCCAATCTATTTTCCTCAATATATCCATACTTATTCATTTGAGATAAAACAACATTTCTTCTTAGTTTGCTTTTTTTAGGAAAAAGACGTGGATTATAAGAGTGTGTAGCTTTAAGCATAGCTACTATGGTTGCACTTTCTATTAACGATAAGTTACTCGCTTTTTTATTAAAAAATTTCTTGGATGTACTTTCAATTCCAAATGTATTGTCACTAAAAGGAACTGTATTAAGGTATTGGGTTAAAACCTCTTCTTTGTTATATACTTTTTCTATACGCTTAGCAATTATACATTCCCTTATTTTATGTATAACTATACCTAACTTACCAATATTCTTTCTCGGGTATAAGTTTTTTGCTAATTGCTGAGAAATTGTACTCCCTCCACCTGAAGAATTATCCCTCAATAAAATGGATTTAAAAAACACTCTCAATAAGCTATTATAGTCAATACCGTCATGCTCAAAAAAACGTGCATCTTCCGTTGCTAATAGTGCTTCTATGAAATGCTTTGGAATTTGATTATAATTTATAGGCTGTCTATCAGCAATAAAAATTTTCCCAATTAATCTTCCATCACCTGAAAACACTTCTGTAGCGTTTGAATGCTTAGTTTCTTTAATTTCTTTTCTTGATGGAATCTTACCCCATGCGCCTAAATAAACACTCAAAAACAATAATAGTAATAAACTAAATATAGTACCGCTTCCATATAAAATTATTTTTTTTAAATGGTACTTGGAAGCTATTCTTTTTATTTTTTTTAACATTTACAAAAATTCGAAATAAATCGAGCAAATTTATTAATAATTATTGTTTTAATTAACTCCTTTTAAACTATTCTAGTATTTGAATACTAAGGTTTTATACACCTATATTTTTAGAATAAGATAGTTTATAAAAAAACCACCGTTGATAACGGTGGTTTTAATACAAAGTAAGTTTCTACAAAATTACTTTACAATAATTTTACTACTTAGTTTTGTCTTTGAATTACCAATTTCTACAATGTACATACCAGAACTATGGTTAGACATATCAATTGATTTTTTATAAGCCTCATTACCTTTACTTACTTGCTCATATTTTACACGTTTACCAGCAGCATCATATACCGACAGTCTTAAAATATCGCTAGTGGTTTCTGTTACCAATTTAAGGTTAAACATTTTGTTATCATTAGAGCTTACAGTAAACTTAGAATTTTCCTTACTTAATTCATCTGTCGATAATAAATCTGACACTCTAAAAGATGCTATACGAGATGTTCTTGTATCACCCCCATATTCTCCTGTGTACCAAAATGTTAAATCATCATTAGGATCTCTAGTAAGTTGTGCATAATCTCCATATCTATCATTTTGGGTTACCGCACTTGTTCCTTCAATAATTAATTGCTCTTCAATAGTCATAGTCCCTAAAGGATCACTTGGTTTACGACCTGTATAAAATATAGAAGGATATACTTTATCACCTGTTTTAGTATATGCAAAACCGATATTTCCAGTTTGATCCATTCCTATAGCTCCTAAAAACACACTTTGGTCTCCTGTAGGATCAACAAACGTCCCTTCTTG
>JAHDGB010000262.1 GCA_020627885.1 Flavobacteriaceae bacterium
GTTATGATCACTGATACAGTTATGGATAGCCCAGATTTTTCTGGATTACATTTTACTGGTTCTACATTTATCTTTAAAGAGCTATGGAAAAAAATAGGGAATAATATTCATAACTATAAAACTTACCCAAAAATAGTAGGAGAAACTGGTGGGAAAGATTTTATTGTTGCCCATAATTCCGCCAATCCAAAACAAGTCGCTACAGCCATAGTAAGAGGCGCTTTTGAATTTCAAGGGCAAAAATGTAGTGCAGCATCTAGAGCTTACATTCCTGAAAGTTTATGGCCAGAAGTAAAAAAGCAAGTCATTAAAGATGTTAATTCTTTTAAAATAGGATCGCCAGAAGATATGAGTAATTTTATTACTGCAGTTATCCACGAAGGGTCTTTTAATAAGATTGCTAAATATTTAGACCAAGCTAAAGCTGATAATGATGCAGAAATTATTGTTGGTGGTGGTTACAATAAAAGCAAAGGTTATTTTATTGAGCCTACAGTAATACAAACTAAGGATCCCAAATACACTACGATGTGTGATGAGTTATTTGGACCTGTTATTACTATTTATGTATACAAAGACAGTGAGTTTTCTAAAACATTAAAATTAGTAGACGAAACAAGTGATTATGCATTAACAGGAGCTATTTTATCTACCGACAGATATGCTGTAGAAGAAGCTACTAAAGCGTTAGAAAATGCTGCCGGAAACTTCTATATTAATGATAAGCCAACCGGGGCTGTTGTAGGACAACAACCTTTTGGTGGTGCAAGAGGATCCGGAACTAATGATAAAGCAGGTAGTGCATTAAATTTATTACGCTGGGTGTCCCCAAGAATGATTAAGGAAACATTTGTTACTCCTGTAGATTATCGCTATCCTTTTTTAGGTGAATAATCATAGCATTACTGTACCATATAAAGTAAAAAACTCTAGTATAAATACTAGAGTTTTTTATGTTTTTAATTATAGCCGTTTCTATTTTTTAATTTCTAATTTCTCAGCAAAATAATCGCAAAAATCTTGCATTGTTGCTGTCATTTTTTCATCTTGTGTGGCGCGTTGAAATGTTTTACTCATAGCGACTAATGTTTGATGAAAAAACACCTTCATTTCATCTACTGGCATATCTTTAGTCCATAAATCTATCCGCAACGATTCTTGCGCTTTACTATCCCATACCGATAACATTAAAGCTTTAGCCTCCTCGTTAGTTATACCTCCATCTTGCGCTGTCCAATTTAGTTTTTCTGGAATACGGTTTTCATCCAATTCTACATCAAGTGTAATTTGAGATTTTATTTTAGTCATTCTTACGAGGTTTAAATTTTGAGTTATTAAAAATAGTTTCAGAAGAAGCATTTAGCATTCTTTTAAACTCTGTATCTGTATTTTTCATATATGCTTTTACTATTTGCCATCCTATATATTGCCCTATACGACCAGGCGATTCGTTATCGACTTGCTCTAAATAAAACTTAGAAAATGGTGCAGGGTTAATAAATCGCTGTGCCAATTTAGCATCTGTACTATACAGTAATTCTCTATCAATAAAATAGCGCCAAATATATTCTTCATTGGCTTCTGCCCATTTAATTTCATCGTCTGTGTATCCTAATTTTTGAGCATCACTTTTATATGGAATAACTTTATCCATAAAATACAATTGCTTCCCTGCATATATCATATCATCTAATAAGGTTTTTCTTTGAGGCTGAAAAATATACCTATTAGAATATGCCCTAGCTAAGTCTACGGTAATTTGATCTGGCTTTAAATTAGCTGCTATATATTCTGGAATGCCTTTATAAAAATGATGATCGGGCCCTAAATAGGTATCTAAAGAAATTAATGATATGGTATCTGTAACGATAACTTTATTTCTATAATCGACCTCAGATGTTGTAGTAATAATCCTAGGCGGTTTAAAACCTTCAAAATAGTATTTTAAATGCTGAAAAAGCCCCTCTAAATCAAGCCTATAAGGTTTAAAATCTTTAAACGCCCCAGCTGTTTCTGTTACAAGTTCTTTCTGAATGGTATCGTTTATTCGTTTTATCCAAAATGAATCTTTATATTTTTTAGGAAACATAAAAGGAAATGCTTTTTTTAATTTAGGAAGCATTTCTGGAGTTGCTTCCGAAAAAGCAACATCAAAACGTTCTATATTAAAACGAACATCTATTTTGGCGATTTCTTTTTCTAGCTTATTTTCCTCTTCACATGAAAAAAAGCTAAAAATGATCAAAAAAAGAAAACTAGAGTATTTCATATAATCTTAAAGGCTCTTAATTTTTATTCCTAAATTTGTTTAGCACAAAGGTACTATTCTTTACATTAAATATATTAAAAAATGCACACAGAAAAAGTTATAAATCATATCGTAAACTGGTTAAAAACCTACGCTAATAACGCTAAAGTTAATGGTTTTGTTATAGGCATTTCTGGAGGAATAGACTCTGCGGTAACCTCTACATTATGTGCAAAAACAGGATTAAAAGTATTGTGTATAGAAATGCCTATACACCAAGCTGCTAGCCATGTAACAAGAGCACAAGAACATATTTCTCAATTAAAAGCGCATTTCCCTAACGTTAGCGACTCAAAAGTAGATTTAACTCCTGTTTTTGAAGAATTTAAAACCGAAATACCATTAAATGGTGAAACCACTATAGTAGACATGGCATTAGCCAATACCAGAGCTAGGTTACGTATGACGACACTGTATTATCATGCGGGTTTATTAGGTTTACTGGTGGCCGGAACCGGAAACAAAGTAGAGGATTTTGGGGTTGGTTTTTATACTAAATATGGTGATGGTGGTGTAGATTTAAGCCCTATTGCCGATTTACTAAAAAGTGAAGTCTATGAAATTGGAAAAGCTTTAAACATTCCTAATTCTATTATGGAAGCCGCCCCTAGTGATGGACTATTTGGAGATGCAAGAAGCGATGAAGACCAAATTGGTGCTTCTTACCCAGAATTAGAATGGGCTATGAAAATGGATGAGTTAAATAAAACTGTTAACGATTTTTCGGGAAGAGAACTCGAAGTTTTTAAAATTTACACCCGCTATAATAGAGGTAATAAACACAAAATGATTCCTATTCCTATTTGTGAAATACCAAATAATTATAGATAATGTTAAAAACATGTCATAAAAAACATTAACTTTACTTTAGCTATTAATTATACATCTCTAAGCGA
>JAHDGB010000263.1 GCA_020627885.1 Flavobacteriaceae bacterium
TCAAAGCGTTTAAAAACCCTGAGCAGCTTTTTTCTAAATAAGCTTAGTCAAAATAATTCTACTTAATTAATAATTCTGCCTTCTACTTTTATTAATAATATAAAAGAAAAAATAAATTAATAAAAAATAAGGTATCATTAATAACTCTATAACGATAATATACGTAGGCCATTCTCCTAAATAATCTAAAACAGAAGCAGAAACTGGCTTATGATTTAAATAAGAGTAATTTGCTCCTAAAAAGTAATTTATTAAGGCCATTAATATAATATAAAACTGTATAGCCACAACAGCCTTAAAAACACTAGCTAATTTTGGTTTCATTTTAAAAACTATTATAGCATAAAATATTATTATATAAAGTCCTAAATGTACAATCCAATATCTAAAGTACTCAAAATCTGGATATGTACCACCGACATCTGGGGTTATTATACCGTGGCTGGTTCCTGCAATAATCCAAAACACAAAAATTTCGAATAACCAATACTTAAGTGTTGAAGTAAAAACAGGTATAAAAAGCGCCATAAAACTACATAAAAAAAGTGGCAGATCACCTTTTAAATTATAATTCCCTGACAATGCTAAGTTTACATGAAATAAAATAACACTTAGACAAACCAACCAACCTAAGTAACTAAAAAGTGTTTTTTGTTGATTATAGTTCAACTTTTTTTTAGCTAAACCAATTAGTAGGCCACCAAATATAATACACAATAATATAGGAACGATATGTTGTACACTAAACATTACCACTCCTCCCAATTCTATAGGTATAAATAATTGAAACAGCATATCAAAAAGGGAAACCTAAAAGGCTCCAGTTAATTTAATTACACGATGTAGGGAGACATTACAAATATATCTTTTTTGAGGAGATAAATGTTAAAAAGATGTTATTTTTAATTATTATAATAAAAACCTTTATATAGAAGATGCTCTATGCCTTTCTCTTGCTAGTAATGTGTTTTTTAATAACATAGCTATAGTCATTGGCCCCACGCCACCGGGTACAGGAGTAATGTAACTCACTTTCTTACTTACGTTTTTGAAATCTACATCTCCTGTAATAACATAACCTTTAGTTGAGTTTTCGTCAGGAACCCTCGTTATTCCAACATCAATAACAACAGCATCATCTTTAATCATTTCGGCTTTTAAAAAATTTGGAATTCCTAAAGCAGAAATAATGATATCAGCTTGCGATGTAATTTGTGTAATATTTTTGGTATGACTATGTGTTAAAGTTACTGTAGAATTACCTGGAAAACCTCTTCTTCCCATTAATATGCTCATAGGCCTCCCAACGATATGTGACCTTCCAATCACAACTGTATGCTTTCCTTTTGTTTCTACTCCATAACGATCTAATAGCTCTAAAATCCCAAAAGGTGTCGCAGGAATAAATGTAGACATGTCTAATGCCATTTTCCCAAAATTCATTGGATGAAACCCATCTACATCTTTATCTGGATGTACCGCCATTAATACTTTCTGTGTATTAATTTGTGGAGGTAATGGCAATTGAATGATAAACCCATCAATTTCTTTGTTCTCATTGAGCTCTTCTATTTTATCCAACAGCTCTACTTCACTAGTAGTATTAGATAATCTAACCATTGTAGACTCAAAACCAACGCGCTCGCATGCTCTAACTTTACTTCCTACATATGTTAAACTAGCCCCATCATTCCCTACAATAACAGCAGCTAAATGAGGGACTTTTTCCCCATTAGCTTTCATTTTATTTACTTCGGCTGTAATTTCATCTTTAATTTCATTACTTACTTTTTTGCCGTCTAATATTGTCATAATTCTTTAGTATTCAGTAATCATTACAATTTTATCTCTAATTTAATGAGACATAAATGCATGTGCAGTATTTATTAATTCCTTAAATAAACTGAGTTATTTAGTATAACTAATTAACGCATCCCTTTCATTGCATTCATCATTCGTTTTCCGCCACTACCTTGCATCATTTTCATCATTTTACTCATTTGATCAAATTGCTTAAGCAATTGATTAACTTGTTGTACAGAGGTGCCAGAGCCTTTTCCAATTCTTTTCTTTCTACTAGCATTTATTATAGTCGGATTGGTTCGTTCTTTAATAGTCATAGAATGAATAATAGCTTCTATATGTTTAAAAGCATCGTCATCAATATCTATATCTTTCATCATTTTTCCTGCGCCAGGGATCATTCCGATAAGGTCTTTCATATTACCCATCTTCTTAATTTGCTGAATTTGCTTTAAAAAATCGTCAAACCCGAATTGATTTTTAGCAATTTTCTTTTGAAGCTTTCTTGCTTCTTCTTCATCAAATTGTTCTTGAGCGCGCTCTACAAGAGATACGACATCCCCCATACCCAATATTCTATCTGCCATACGTGACGGATAAAATATATCTATGGCTTCCATTTTTTCTCCAGTACCTATAAATTTAATAGGTTTATTTACTACAGATTTAATCGTAATTGCCGCTCCACCTCTTGTATCACCATCTAACTTTGTAAGGATAACCCCATCAAAGTTTAATACTTCGTTAAAAGCTTTAGCTGTATTTACAGCATCTTGACCAGTCATAGAATCTACAACAAATAAAGTTTCCTGAGGCTGAATTGCTTTATGAATATTAGAGATTTCAGTCATCATTGCTTCATCAACAGCTAAACGACCAGCAGTATCTATAATAACGACATTATGTCCATTAGCTTTAGCATGAGCAATACCTGCTTGAGAAATTGCTATAGGGTCATTATTTTCTCTATCACTATAAACTTCTACACCTATTTGTTCTCCTACAACATGTAACTGATCAATTGCAGCAGGGCGATAAACATCGCAAGCAACTAATAATGGCTTCTTTGTTTTTTTATTTTTTAAAAAATTAGCAAGTTTACCCGAAAAAGTAGTTTTACCCGATCCTTGCAAACCAGACATTAATATTATACTTGGCGTCCCCGATAAATTAACTCCAGCGGCATCTCCTCCCATCAGTTCGGTTAATTCATCTTTAACAATTTTTACCATCAACTGTCCAGGTTGAAGTGTGGTTAAAACATTTTGTCCTAATGCTTTTTCTTTAACACGGTTAGTAAACTCTTTTGCTATTTTAAAGTTAACATCCGCATCTAGCAATGCTCTACGAACTTCTTTTAATGTTTCAGCAACATTAACTTCTGTAATACTTC
>JAHDGB010000264.1 GCA_020627885.1 Flavobacteriaceae bacterium
TTAGAAGATAATTCTGCAAATAGTTATATGAGTTTTTTGCAGAATTTCGCAGAGCGAAATGAATCGATCAAAATGCCTTCTAAACTTTTTTATTTAGAAGTACAGAAACTCAAACGGCTAAATATTAAGAAGTATGAAGAGTGCCACAAAATGGTATTGATAGACACTTTAGATTATGACCTATCTAAATTGCTTGCTGTGGGAGAAGCAATATCTAGTGATAATAGACCGCATATAATTGCACGAGATATATTGAAAGTGTTATCTCACGATGATTTAGAGATTGATTATTACAAATTAAGAACTTTTTTACTATTGTCTATAATAGATACTCAAGCTGGTCTTAGTAAGTCAACTATAGATAAAAGTAAATTAGATATAACCAATGCACTTAAAATAGAGATTAACTCAGAAAGCGAAATATATGTTAAAGACAAAAAGGTTACACTTACAGTGCTTAAAAAGTTAATTCGTAATTACCAAATGAAAAACAAATCAAAATCTGTTATTTCATTAAAGTCAGATAGAAAAACATTGTATTCAGTATATATTAAGGTGCAAGAAGCCATATTAGAAGAAATAAGAGGGCTAAGAGAAAAACTAGCTAAAGAAAAATACAATACTCAATTAGATAAGCTAACAAAAAAGCAGATGGCTGAGATAGAAGTAATTTATCCACAAGCATTTGTAGAATATTATTTTTAAAAGGTAACAAATGAAATTAAAAACACTTATAATAACCTTTTTAATAACGGTTTTAAGCATTACAGCATATGCCCAAGTTAATACGGCAAACAAGAAAATTAATTGGGTTTATGATATGCAAGCAGCACAGGTAATGGCTTTAAACCAAAATAAGTTAATTATAACTAGTTTTTGGGCCGTTTGGTGTAAGCCTTGCATACAAATGAATGACTTATTATGGGACGATCCAAAACTAAAAGCTATTGCAAATAATTTTATTTTTCTAAAAATTGACATAGAACGTAACATAGAATTAATAAAAGAACTAGAGGTTTACTCTGTACCTAATATTTCAATAATGGATGCTTCTAAAGAAATAATTTTTAGTAAAATAGGGTTTAACTGTAGAGACAAAAACGATGCAAATGGAGTTATAAATATAATTAAAAAATTACCGTATAGCCTCCCAAAAACGCATACTCTTGCATTAGAGTCTAAACTAAAAAATAAACTTGGAAGTGTTGGTTATTACCACCTTGGTAAAAGTTACCAAAATATAGCCATGGAAACAAAAAGTAAAACGCTAAAAAGAAACGCATTAAAAATTAGTGACACTCATTTTAATACCCTATTATCTAAGAGTAAAAATGAGGCTAGTATTCTTAAAGCAGAACTCAATATTGTTTTAAATAAAATATACAACGGACGTAAAAAAAAGGCATTAAAAAGATATCATGAATTAGAAATTAATACTCTAGATGAAGATGTGAAAAATACGGTTGCTATTATTAAAGATTATATATAAAGCGGTCTATTTTTAACAACAAAACACCCTTAGAAAATATTTTCTAAGGGTGTTTTTACATATAAAACTCGTTTAAACTCAAAAAGTTTAAACGAGTTTGTAGTTTACTATAAAAGCAGACTAGAATAGAAGTGCTATTTTATAGATTTTATAAACGATTTAGAGTATGTCGTATTTTGATCAAATATTTTAATAAAATACATCCCTGTTTTTAAGCTTTCAATATTAATTAATGGAGAAAACGAATTTTGATCTACAGTTTTTCCGCTTAAATCAATAATTTGATATTGTGCGTTTTTAAGCGCTTTTTCAATTTTAATATTTAAAAATTTACTTGATGGATTAGGGTATAATTGCATGCCTGTTATAGGTAAGTCTTTATCTGTACTTTTACGAGCTAAAGCATTTGTAATGTTTACCGTATAGTCTTCAACTTCGCCATAGTTAAATGCTTCGCAAGATGTTTGTGTTTGCTCATATTTCATAGAGACTCTCATTCTAGTAGAGCCTAGTAACGCAGTATCTGGAATGGTAACAGCATAGGTGTTATTATCTGCATTTCTTATAGAGGCGTTAACGACGCTCTCATTTTCTTCAAAATCACCGTTTTGATTATAGTCTATCCAAACACTAAAATACTCAGTATATGTACTCCCGCTAAATCCAGCACTAAGAACTAAGTTATTAGTACTTCCTGAAACTACAGTAGCAATTTTATCTGTAAAATTAGCATATCCATTGTTTTTACCAGTTGAATTTGTCATATCTCCAAAAGAAACAAAATCGATCCATTCATAGTCAGTTCCATTTCCTTTAGATTCGCAATAATCTACAGAACTACCACTAATAATACTAGTATATACAATATTGTCTATCATAGCAAGATCTTGTCCTTTTTTAACAGAATTATCTTTTTTATAAGACCACGTTAATGTGTGCTCTCCAGAAGGGATGTTAAAACTAACTGTAGTCCAATCTTTTTCACCACTCCATTTATTAACGACGTTGCCATCAATTTTGAAAATAAGAAAATCATAATTGCTTTCTGAAGAAACTTTATAGTCAAATTTAAGAGTAGTACTTACAAGAAAATTTTCAACTAATGATAGGTTAGATTCTTGATTGTCGTTTATATTAGAAGATTGACTAAAGTGATTATTATTGTTTTCTATTGTAAAAGGAAATGATCCATTGTTAGAAAAATTTGCTTGGCTAAAATCAGCGGTTTCAAAGTCAATAATTAAAGTGTCTACCTCTTCATCGCTTTTAAGAACAACTAAATCAAATTCTTGCTTAGCATTGTTTGACCCATCTGTAGCATTTATAACAATTTTGTGAGAACCAGAATCGCTTTCAGAAGGAGTTCCTTGTAAGAGGTACTTCCCATTTTCTAATTTTAAAGTTAACCAAGACGGCCCTTGCATTAAAGTAACCTCAATAACATCTTTTCTGTTTTCGTCTGTTACAGAGATTGCATATTCGTAATCATCATTAATACGAGTAAATGTTGAAGGATTAGAGGTATACAAAGGAGCAACATTAGTAGGGTATAAATTTATCATGATGGCATTATTATTTATCCAATTATATTTACCACCGTGTGTTATCATCTCGGTTAAATAAAAGTAGCCATTACTTTTTCCTGCCCAACCCCAATTTATATGGAAAAAATCACCTTGATCTGTAGT
>JAHDGB010000265.1 GCA_020627885.1 Flavobacteriaceae bacterium
ATGAAATTAAAATTGAGCCATCATTATGGTTTTTAAAAAAAATGTACATTTACCATATGACTAAGAAACTACAACGCTTTGGTATCTTTTATTTTGTTTTTTTCTTCGGAATTTGCCACTTGTTTTCTCAAAGTGAAATAAAAACTAATACCATACAAAAACCTGAAGCATTGATACAGCCACCTTATTTAAAAGCAGGAGACACCGTAATGATTGTTGCGCCTTCTGGTGTATTAAAAAACAGAAATAGAGAAGTAGAACAAGCAAAAGCACTATTAAAAAGTTGGCAATTAAACGTTATTGTAGGGCAGCATGTTTTTAAAAAAGACAATCATTTTGCAGGCACAGACGCCCAGCGTTGTGAAGATTTTCAAATGGCGCTAGACGACCCTAAAATAAAAGCCATATGGAGTGCTAGAGGCGGTTATGGCACGGTACGAATTTTAGATAAACTAGATTATACTAAGTTTAAAAAACGCCCAAAATGGCTTATTGGGTATTCCGATATTACAGCTTTGCACAATCAGTTTCATGTTAATGGTATAGAGAGTATTCATGGCTTAATGTGTATGAGTTTAACCGAAGATGAAACCGAAGTAGAAACCGCCATCTCATCGTTTAAAAAAACCATTTTTGGCGAACCTATATATTATGAAATTTCAGGATCTCAGTATAATAGGGTAGGAGATACTTCTGGGCAACTTGTTGGCGGAAATTTAACCATTTTGCATACCATGCTAGGCTCAAAAGAAAGTATTGATACTACTGGGAAGATTTTATTTTTTGAAGAAATAGGAGAGTATGCTTATCATATAGATCGTATGTTGCAAAGTTTAAAACGTGCAGGGTATTTCGATAACTGCAAAGGGGTTATGGTAGGAAGCATCACAAAAGTACGTAAGAACACTACGCCTTGGGGAAAACCTGTAGAGCAGCTTATTTTAGATGCTTTGTCTGATTATGATTTTCCTATTGTTTTTAATGTTCCTGCTGGGCATGAAAAAGATAACAGAGCTTTAATTATGGGGAGAACGGTTAATTTGAAAGTAGGAAAAACAAGTTCTAAAATTGAGTTTGAAAATTAAAAACTAAAACTTTATAAGTTGGGTGAGATTCCCACTTTCGTGGGAGTATAATGGCACAGCATAACGAATTAGGGAAAAAAGGAGAGCAATTGGCTGTCGATTTTTTATTAAAACACGGATATGAAATCGTGGAGCGTAATTATACTTATAAAAAAACTGAGGTCGATATTATTGCCAAGTATAAAGATACTCTTGCCGTTGTTGAGGTAAAAACCCGATCCAGCATCGGTTTTGGAAACCCTCAAGATTTTGTAAAACCCAAGCAAATTCAAAACCTAGTAAAAGCCATAGATAATTATATAACCACTAATAATTTAGAGGTTGAAGTGCGTTTTGATATTATTGCTATTGTAAAGCAAGGGAATGGCTTTAGTATCGAGCATTTAGAAGATGCTTTTTATCATTTTTAAGTATTACTTAATATAGTAGAAATATCTTTTTGTTGTTTATGAATTAGGTATTAAACAATCCTGAATAGACATACGGATTTAAGGTGCAAATCCACGCTATCCTTTAGATTAGCATTTATATTTTAATTGTTAAATTAAGTAATATTAAAAAGAACGGAGTATACTATCACGCTATCTAATATTGAGACTCTAACCCGTATTAGTCTCCGTCTTTTTCTCTAATCGGGTACTAGCGCCATATGTGGACACTATGAAATTTGTCGCTTAAATTTTAGTAATAATAATTTAACTTTTTTTTGGTTTAATCATAAAATACTTGAATATCTAGGATAATACTCGGGTTCTTCCATAAATCTGCATGTTTTTCTAAAAATTGTATGATTTGATATAAATATATCACAATCAATTTTAATTGACGAAACAATATTCTTCAGTTGTTTGATGCTATTTTTTATACTTTAGCTAGCAGTTAGTTAAAAATTAATACCCAAAATTTATTTAAAATGAAGAAAATTTTTTTTCTATTGCTTTTGGCAATAATGAGTTTAGTATCATGTGATGATTCTATAGAAGAAAACCTACCAAAAGAAGAGTTTAGCGCTTTAAATCAAGAAAACAAAAAGCGATGCTTTACTATGGACAAACTAGAGGACAACCTCTCTAAAGATAAAAACATAGCAAGTAAAATGTCCGCTATAGAAGAACATACAAGAAATTTTATTAAAAAAGGAAATTTTAAAAGGCTTGCTAATGGTGTAATTCAAATACCTGTAGTTTTTCATGTTATCTATAGATGGTCTAGTGAAAATTTAGCCCTTTCAGTTTTACAAGGACAAATAGATGCTTTAAATGAAGATTTTAATATGCAAAACCCTAACAGAAGGGCATTGCCTTCTGAATTTGCAAGTGTTGAGGCTAATGTGGGAATTAAGTTTGTAATTAAGAAAGTAATAAGAGTACGGAATTTTAAGAAAAGAAAATGGAGACCTAACGATGATATGAAATATACTTCTAAAGGGGGGAGTGATGCTGTAAATCCTCAAGAGTTTTTAAACTTTTGGATTGTAAATTCAATGCCGTATAAAAAAGGACAAATATTGGGATATGCTCAATTTCCTGGTGGCAATTGGGCTACAGATGGAATAGTTGTTGCTAAAAATTTTGTAGGACCTAGGTTTAGGACTGCAACACATGAAGTAGGACACTATTTGAACCTACGTCATATATGGGGAGATGGTGGCTGTTATGCCAGCGATTTTGTATATGATACACCTAATGCAAAAGGACCAAGCAGAGGATGTCCAAGCTATCCAACTGCAGAGTGTGGTAGTAATAATATGACGATGAATTTTATGGACTATTCTTACGATAGTTGTATGTACATGTTTACAAAGGGACAAAGTTACAGAATGAATGCTGTTTTTGCCCCTGGAGGGTTTAGAGAAGCTATGGCAAAATAAATTTATGTCGCGTCCTTAATAAACTACCGATACAGATTATTTAAGGATTAAATTTATACTTTAAAACTGAATAATGATACCATTATTCAGTTTTTTTACTTATACTGATTTCTTTTTAATTGATTTTGTTTGCGCATTTGTATAGGGATCAACGTATTTTTTGCTATATAGAATCGTGCTTTAATATTCTGTCTTATCCTAAAAAAAATGT
>JAHDGB010000266.1 GCA_020627885.1 Flavobacteriaceae bacterium
TAATATTTTTCAATTCCTCTAAAAAAAGACCTTTAATTAACATCAATTTCTATAGGTAACTTAAACGCGGTTTTTACTTGCTGACCTCTTTTTATTGCTGGATATATTTTAGGTAAGTCGCTTAAACTTTCTTCAATTTTAGTTGTAATTTCAGGAATTTCTTGCTCGGTTAAGTCGCTAATTTTAATGTCTGATAAATTTAATATTCCAACTTCTGAGATTTCGAAAGTAATAACAACGGTATCTTTTACGTCTTGAGATACAATAATTCTTTCTTGCTGCAGATACTCCAGAATATGGTTTGAGAGTGTCGACTCAAAACAAGTCTTTTTTTCTCTTTTAATTAAAGTGCTATCGCAAGAAGAAAATGCTGGGTACGCATCGACTTCGTTCCAACTAAATGTTTTCAATTCTTCCTCTAAAATGGCTTCAGGTGTTGTTTTTTTTACATTAAAATAATTGCACGAAGTTAGTGCCAATATTACAATAAAAAAGGAAACTCGATTCATAGTAACTATCTATAGTTGAAAAATACAATATTTTAATTAGTTTTTTACCAAATGAATTTCTAAAAAAACAGTTTTAAATTTGAAGTGTTTTTTACTTCGACAAAATGTAGATATTTCATAAGTAAAGTCGAAGATAAAACTTCGACTTTACAAACTCAACCCTTAGATGTTTTAAATAGTTTACGCTTTAATTTCAAATTTAATTGGTAATGAATATGGTACTGTAACTGCTTTTCCATTATGCCTACCTGGTAATAACTTTGGAAGTAAACCAATAACTCTAATGCCTTCTTTTTCTAATTCTGGATGCGCGGCTTTTGCCTCTATTTCTTTTACCTCCCCTGTTTTAGAAATCTTGAATACCATGCTTATTTCCTGAGTTCCATTAAGGTTTAAATTGTCGGCTAATTTGGTATTAAAATTCTTAGCTACCAGATTAATCATCTGTTTAGAAAAACATTTTTTCTTATTTTCTGCAGCTTCACAACCTGGAAAAATGGGTGCACTATCTATTTTAAAAAAAGCAACCTCATCAGAATTAACAGTCTCTTTTTCGGAAAAATCACTTTCTTTTTTGCCGACTTCTGTAGAAGCTTTTTTTAAATTGTTGTCTTGTTTTTTTCCAACGTTTTGCTGCGAACAAGCAGAATAAAATAACATCCCTATTATTGCAGGAATTAATAATGAATACTTAAATAAATGACGTTGTTTTGATTTTGATTTGCTTAACATAATGATTCGTTTTTTGATTAATGATTGTTTAAAAAAAGGATTGATGAATGAAATATTGTTAACTGAAAAAGCTTCAGATAATAGACTTTTATAGTATTCTTTCTTATTTCGCATTTTTGTTACTTTATCATCTGCAATAAACTCATGAAGTAATGCTATTCTTTTTTGATAAATATATACCAAGGGATTAAACCAAAATAAAATGCGTTGTAATTCAAAAAACATTAAATCTAATGTGTGCTTTTCTTTCACATGTATATTTTCATGAGCTAAGATGCTTTGCTTAGCTTTAAATTCTAATAGCTCACCTATAAATACATAGTTAAAAAAAGAAAAAGCGGCATTACTGTTTAATAAAGTTACTATTGTTATCTTTTTAGTTTTTCGTTTTGGATTTATAGAAATGAGACGAAATAGCTTTACTATTTTAAATAAAAATGCAATAAAAGCAAGCAACATTCCAATGTAAAACAAATATTGTATTATAAGAAGTCCCCATTTTATCACAAACGTTTCATTAGATACCATTATTCCTTCTACTGCATTGGTAATTGCAACTTCCGGTAAACCAATAGTATATTGGGTTGGTATTAACGTCTGAAAGCCTTCTATTTTTATAATGGGCAACAATAATGACAAACCATTAGTAATAATTAAATACGTTCTATTGTAGTTAAAAAACGTTTCTCGCTTTAGAAAAACATCATAAATTACAATAAAAATCAACTGAAAAACAACAACTTGTAAGCTATAGTGTATCATGATTTTTCATTTTTATTAATTTCTTTCAATACCGATTCTAACTCGTTTAAACTGATCTCATTTTTTTTCATAAAAAAGGACACCATGCTTTTAAACGACCCTTGAAAATAATTGTTAACCAATTTGTTTATAGACAGATTGCTATACTCTGTTTTTTTTAAAACTGGAAAATAAATATGTCCTTTCCCTTTCTTCTCATAATCTACAACTCCTTTAGATTCTAATATTCTAACTACTGTCGATACGGTATTATATGCTGGTTTTGGTTCTGGTAATTCCTCTATTATTTGCTTTACATTGGCTTTTTCTAATAGCCATAAAACTTGCATAATATCCTCTTCTGCCTTTGTAAGTGCTTTCATATCTTATCTTTCATTATTTTTTAAACTAAATCCTCAGTTTTAAGATGTAAATATAACTAAAAAAATAGTTTAAACTATTTTTTTAGTTATAAAATGTAACGTTTTTTGTTTTGAAACGTCATATTATTATAACTTAAGAACAAAAACTCTTTAAAAACATTTATTTAATTATGGATATATTACTAAGCTTTGTAGGCTTATTATTTATGTGCCTAGGCTTAATCGGTAGTTTTTTACCTGTACTTCCTGGTCCTACTTTAAGCTGGATAGGTTTATTATTTCTTTATTCTACCAATGCAATTGAAAGCAATTGGAATTTTCTTGGAGTAACACTAATCATTGCCCTTATTGTTTTTGCTTTAGATTATATTATACCAGCTATTGGAACTAAAAAGTTTGGAGGAACAAAAGCAGGTATGATTGGCACCTCAATAGGTTTAATATTTGGTATTATTTTGCCTATTCCTGGTGGAATCATTATTGGTCCTTTCTTTGGTGCTTTACTTGGTGAACTTTATAATAAATCAGATTCAACTACAGCAATAAAGGCAGCTTTTGGTTCTTTCTTAGGCTTCATAACTGGTACTTTTTTGAAATTTATTGTAGCTATTATTTATTTTGGTTTTTTTATAAAGACCTTCTGGGATCATAAAGACATTATCTTTTAGTGCTATTATAATAATCGTTTATAAATACGAAGAAACCCTATGTTAAAAACATAGGGTTTATGTGTGTAAATGTGCTATTCCTACTAATCCTCATTAGTGATAGTCTAATTTACGTAT
>JAHDGB010000036.1 GCA_020627885.1 Flavobacteriaceae bacterium
CCAAAATCTTTATGGGTTATAGGTTTTATTTTATTAATCACTGTTAGCTTACTCGTTGCCTTTTTTAAAGAATTAAAAGTAAGCACCTTTGACGAAGGTTTAGCTGCTGCGTTAGGGTTTTCTCCAGCAGTAATTCATTATGGATTAATGACAGTATCTTCAGTAACAACTGTTGGCGCTTTCGATGCTGTTGGCGCCATTTTGGTTGTTGCTCTTATGATTGCTCCAGCCGCCGCTGCATATTTATTAACTACAGATTTAAAGAAAATGTTGCTATTAGCTATTGCTTTTGGTGTTTTAAGTGCTATTTCTGGATATTGGGTTGCACATTGGCTAGATGCCTCAATAGCCGGATCTATAACAACAGTACTAGGGTTACTATTTTTAATGGTTTATTTATTTGCTCCCACAAAAGGAGTTATTGCTGTTTTATATAGAGAAAAACAACAACGTATAGAGGTTTCTTTACTAACGTTTCTTCTACATTTAAAAAACCATAATGATGATGAAGAACGCCATGTAAATCATTTAAGAGAACATATAAATTGGCAAAAAGTAAGAGCAAAAACGGTTTTAGAATTAGCCCTTAAAAATAATATGATTAATATAAATAGTAATATTGTTTCTCTCACCAATAAAGGCAATGATTTTACCTCAAAAGCTATTGATTATATTATTACCAATGAAGATGCCCAAATAGAAGACATGAAAGACGATTTCTTTTTGTTTAGAGGGTAAACTATTTATTAATAGCCTTACTTTAATACTAACTTTTTAGTCATTTTATTATTAATTTTTACTAAATATAATCCTTTAGAATAAAGATGTACTGGTATTTGAAAGCTGGTAGCATTTATCTCAATTTTATCAAATATACTTTGTCCTAAAACATTAAATAATTGTATTGACTCCACTTTATTCCCTTCAGATGCCTTTATTGTTACAATAGCCGTAGCTGGATTAGGAGATAAAGTGAATGCGTTTTCTCCCTTTATATCATTCTGAGTGCTTAAAGTATTACTTTTTCTCACAACAATTAAGCCACTTTCAATATCACTTATTATAATGTTTCCACTAGAAAAATATGGATAAACACTCCATGCTCCACTAAAAGCAGGACTATCACTACTTGGAAAAGTATCGAAAAACCCTACCTCATTCATTGAATTTGTAGAATTAGCAATATTATCCAAATTCAACACTCTTAATCCTGCTCTATAATTAGCTAAGTAATAATGATTCCCTTTTACATAACCATTATGATCTATCGCTGTTGTTGGGCCAAAGTAAGTTGAAGAAATAACAGGAGCATCTAAATCAGAAAAATCAAAAACAATAGTTCTTGTATTAAACCCATACTCTTGTTCATCTAGCTCATCTCCTAGAATAAAAAAGCGTTGATCTTCTGTAAACCATCCTTGATGGGCATATTTAATCTGAGAATAATCTAATTTACTAATAAAAGTAACATTACTCTTATCGGTAACATCTAAAATAACTACATCTCGACTTTCATTACTACCTATATAAATTTCTTTTCCTTTATAATCTATATCTGGTCCATTATTAAGTAACAACTTGTGCATCATGAGACTTACCTACATCTGAATACCCTCCTAAACCAACAGGGTTTAATGGATCTGAAATATCAACAAAAGTTGGACCTCCTTCATATGTATTACAAGCTACCAAATAAGCAACTGCTTCACTTTCATTAATTATAATATTATGACAACTTTCTACTTCTGTATATAATACATCTACTGTAAATGTTTGTGGCGTAGTTACTCCTCTCAATCGGGTTAAATCAAAAACTTGCATTCCATGAGCACCAACGCCATCTGCTACAATAAAAGCATAATTATTATAAACTTTAATATCTCTCCAATATTTAAAATCTGTTCCCGTAGAAGTCGCATTTAATCTTCCCAAAAATATAGGGTTTACAGCATCAGATATATCTACAAAAGCAGTACTATTTCTCATTGCTATTAAAGCATATTCCTTATCTGTTTCAGAATCTGTCCATCCCCATATATCGCTTGATGATGCTCCAAATTCACTAGAAGAAAGACCGGACAAATCTTCTATAGGTATTCTAGACATGAAATCATAATCATTACACGGATAAGAACCCGCCATTCCATTAACGCAAGGTGTTTGCGAATTAATACTTGGCTGAAAAAACAAACAAAACACGATAAAAAAAACAATCTCTTTAGTCATAACACACTATTAATAAAATAATTACAATGCTAATTTAATGAAAAATACTCACTAAATATTTTACTCGTTTTTAATGCCTCCTCTAAAACCGCCTTTCTTTCTGCAACTGTTCATAAGCCTTTTGCACTTGTTTAAACTTTTCTTCAGCTCCTTTTTTATGCTCTTCTCCTAAATGCTCAACTTTATCTGGATGGTATTTTTTAGCCATTCTGCGATAGGCTTTTTTAATGTCATCATTGCTGGCATTCTTTTCTATTTCTAAAATTTTATATGCATTGTCTCTAGCATTATAAAACATGGCTTTGATACTTTCATAATCTCGAGAACTTATTCCTAAATATCCAGAAATAGTATAAATCTGACGCAATTCATCTTCAGTAACTAACTCATCAGCTTTAGCAATACCAAATAAAAAATGTAATAATTGCAAACGCGAAGCATGGTCCATCATTCGCTGTATTTGCATACAAACTTGTCTTGTAGAAATGTTTTGTTGTTTATTTACTTGTTTAAATAATTTATATGCCTTGTTAGCACGCTCTCGTCCATACATCCTATTAAACTGTTGGCGTACAAAATCTAGCTCTCTTTGGTCTTGCTTACCATCTGCCTTTATAACAACAGCAGCAAGTATTAATAAACTAACTTCAAAATCTCCCGAATGCGTTTGTGCTCTTTTTTGCGATCGTGTTCTTCTATATTTTGGTTCTCTTTGCTCATAATTAGGTCGACGCTCCTTAGCCTCCCCTTCACCAATAAAGAAATCTCCTTTACCAGATGCAAAAGCATCTCCTAAGCTCCCTAATGCTAGGCCTATTATTGCACCTACTGGCCCACCTAACGACCACCCTAATGTGGCTCCAATCCATTTAAATCCGCTCATATTTTTTAATTTTCAATCACAAATATAGTATTTTGTTTGTTGTTGATTTAATCCTCATTTATGACACCTCGATTAAAACAAGTTATTATATGTATGACCTTATGACATAATAAACCCTATATTAATCCCTTTACAAGAAAATTTGCATGGTTTTTGATTAACTTTGTGATTTAAACTAAAATAGTATTAGAATTATGTATCCAGTAGAATTAGTAAAACCAATGCGTGAGGATTTAACCAAAGTTGGATTTGAAGAATTACTAACTGCACAAGCAGTAGAAAATGCAATTGCTAAAGAAGGCACCACATTAGTTGTTGTAAATTCAGTATGCGGTTGTGCAGCTGCAAACGCAAGACCAGGTGCTATAATGAGTTTACAAAATGATAAAAAACCATCAAATATAGCAACTGTTTTCGCTGGGGTAGACCGCGAGGCTGTTGACGCCGCAAGAACTCATATGATTCCGTTTCCACCCAGTTCTCCTAGCATTGCTTTATTTAAAGATGGTGAATTGGTTCATATGTTAGAACGTCATCATATAGAAGGTAGGCCTGCCGAATTAATTTCAGAAAATCTTACAGATGCTTATAACGAGCACTGTTAAAAAATAATTACTCATAATTTAAAAGATTTAAACCACATATTGTTATGTGGTTTTTTTATTTTTGCCCAATTATTTTATTTCTAATAAAAATGAGAAAGTTTTTAGCATACCCATTAACACTAATTTATTTTCTGTTTTTTGGTTTAACTCTATTAGTGTTTCATCCAATACAATGGATTTGCTTTAATGTTTTGGGTTACGGAGCTCATAAAAAAAGTGTCGATTTCTTAAATTTTTCTTTAATGAAATGTTTAATGTTCTTAGGGAATTCGGTTACTTTTAATAATAAACATACTATTCCTAATAATACTCCCATCATCATTGTAGCAAATCACCAAAGCATGAGTGATATCCCAACAATAATATGGCATATGCGTAAACACCATGTTAAATTTGTAAGTAAAAAAGAATTAGGAAAAGGCATCCCGAGTGTATCCTATAATTTACGCAAAGGAGGCTCAGCTTTAATAGACCGTAGTAATCCTAGACAAGCTATTACTGCCATTAGAGATTTTGGAAAATATATACAAGAAACCAAAAGAGCTGCCGTTATTTTCCCTGAAGGCACAAGAAGTCGAGACGGAATTCCTAAAAGATTTCAAACCAAAGGATTAGAAACACTCATAAAATATGTCCCAGATGCCACAATAGTACCTATAACTATAAATAACTCGTGGAAAACATTACAATATGGTAAATTCCCTATGGGGATTGGTATTGGTTTAAAATTTGAAGTTCACCAGCCTATAAAGGCAAATGAACATGAAAAAGACGTACTTTTGCGATCTATAGAGAAAACAATTAAAGATAACATCATTATATAATACTATGTCACTAAAAAATATACGATTAGAAGTTATGCAGTTTCTGGAAAAAGATGTAGATACTCTAATCCAAAAATATTTAATTCCTGTAGAAAAGATATGGCAACCTACCGATTTTTTACCTAATTCTGAAAGCGACACCTTTTTTGAAGAAGTAAAAGAAATAAGAGAACTCTCTAAAGAATTGCCTTATGATTTTTGGGTGGTTTTAGTTGGCGATATGATTACAGAAGAAGCACTTCCAACTTATGAGTCTTGGCTAATGGATGTTGAGGGTGTAGGACAAATAGAACGAAATAGCTGGTCTAAATGGGTTAGGCATTGGACGGCTGAAGAAAATAGACATGGCGATGTTCTTAATAAATACTTATACTTGTCTGGACGAGTTAATATGAAAGAAATAGAAAAAACCACGCAATATTTAATTGCTGATGGTTTCGATATTGGCACGGATCGCGACCCATATAAAAACTTTGTTTATACAAGCTTTCAAGAATTAGCAACTTATGTTTCTCATAATAGAGTGGCCAAAATGGCAAAAGACAAAGGCAATAAACAATTAGCAAAAATGTGTAAAATTATTTCGGGAGATGAAATGCGTCATCACCATGCCTATTGTGAATTTGTTGAACGTATTTTCAAAATAGATCCTAGCCAAATGATGATGGCATTTCATTACATGATGAAACAAAAAATAGCGATGCCTGCTCACTTTTTAAGAGAATCTGGAGATAAAATTAGTACTGCCTTCGAAGAGTTTTCGAATACCGCACAACGTATTGGTGTATACACGTCTTTAGACTACGTAGATATATTAGATAAATTAATTAAGCGATGGGAAATAGACAAAATAACTGGGCTTAATGATGAAGCCGAAAAAGCTAGAGACTATCTTATGAAACTTCCTGGAAGAATGGTTCGTTTAGCAGAACGCATGAGAATTCCTGAAAACTCTTTCCAATTTAAATGGGTAAACCCTGCTGTAGTAAAATAAAATAGTTTTGAATTCTTCACAATCGCTACAAATTGAAAATACCATTGCTTTTGTAAAGAATAAATTAGTTAATGCAGAAGGCGGTCATGATTGGTTTCATGTAGAAAGAGTTTATAAAAATGCATTGCTAATCTCTAAACAAGAACCTGTTGATGTTTTTATAGTTTCTCTTGGCGCATTATTACATGATATTGCCGATAGTAAATTTTATAATGGAGATGAAACTATTGGGCCTAAATTAGCTGGCGAATTTTTAGTAAAACAAAATGTTGACTCAACTGCAGTTGAACATGTTATTAATATTATTGAAAATATTAGTTTTAAAGGAGGGAACATTCCTCAAAATTTTCACTCTATAGAATTAGATGTTCTTCAAGATGCTGACCGTTTAGATGCTATTGGTGCTATTGGTATTGCTCGTACTTTTAATTATGGTGGGTATAAAAATAGAGCCATTTATAACCCTGAAATAAAACCAAATCTTACGCTTTCTAAAGAACAATACAAAACTTCTACAGCACCTACCATTAATCATTTTTATGAAAAGCTTTTATTATTAAAAGATAGAATGAATACTAAAACGGGGAAACGCATTGCTGAACACCGTCATCAGTTTATGCAAAGTTATTTAGAACAGTTTTATGATGAGTGGAATGGTATAAAATAAAACCCTTTTTTTAAAAATTCAGATCTTTCTTTCAAATTGAAATTTTAAGCAGTTGCTTTTTATTGGCATTACCCCATAAACTGTGTAAGTTTAAAAAAGCTCAGGATTGAATTCAATCCTGAGCTTTTTAATTTTTATTAATTTTATACACTTATGAAACCAGACGATTTATTAAACGACGAATTTTTAAAACAATTTAACAACGGTCCAGAACTTACAAGTTTTTTAGAACAGCTTCACAAACGTGGCATAGAAAAGATTTTAGAAGGCGAACTTGATGCTCATTTAGATCTCTCATTTTTAGTTTTTAAAACAATTTCAATTGTCCATCTTTATATGCTTCATGTAAACCCGTGTTAAGCTTAGGCCAACTCTTATCTTTAAAATATTTAAGTCGTGCTAATTTTACCAAATCGTTTATTTGCTTAGCGATTTGTCCTTCGCCTTTCATTCTTTTTCCATAAACACTGTCATTTAAATTCCCGCCATGGCAATTTGCTATTTGGTGCAAAACTTTATCTGCCTTATTTGGCATTGTTTTTTTTATCCAATCGGTAAAAATCTCGCCAATTGCTCCATTTAATCTTACTATTGTATGTGCAATAGATACTGCTCCATATTCTGAAACTGTTTTTGCTAAAGGTAAAATTTCATGACTGTTAATTGATGGAATTATAGGTGCTAACATAACATTTACGGGCACACCAACCTCACTCAATATTTTCACCGTTTCTAAGCGTTTTTTTGTTGTTGCTGTTCTTGGTTCTAGCACTCGCCGAGTCTCTTCAGACAAGGACGTAATAGACATATTAACGCTTATTAAGTTATCTTGAGCTAATGATTTTATAATTTCCAAATCACGAAGTATTAATGCATTTTTAGTAATTATAGAAACGGGATGTTTATATTTAAAAAAAATAGATAAACAGCGTCTGGTAATTTCAAATTGTCTTTCAGCTGGCTGATAACAATCTGTATTTCCAGACATAACTATAGGATGCGCTTTCCATGATTTTTTTTTAAGAAGCATTTCTAATAATTCTGGCGCATTCTTTTTTACTAATATTTTGCGTTCAAAATCTAACCCAGCGCTATATCCCCAAAACTCATGGCTGTTTCTTGCATAACAATATATACAACCATGCTCACAGCCTTGATATGGGTTCATAGAATAACTCATCCCTACATCTGGACTCTTCACTTTATTCACTATTGTTTTAGGAAAGACCTCTAAATAAAGTGTTCTGTTATTATCTGCTACTTCACCTTCCTTTCTACAATATTCTAAAAAATCATGACGAGTATTATGAGATAATTCGAAAAATCGATTATGGGTATTTAATTGTGCACCACGCCCTTTTAAAGTAGTTTTGGAGTTCATTTTTTAATTCTTAAAGTGAAGGAAAAAGTTTCACTATAAAATTAAAGCTTAATTCTTTTGAAAACTGTTAAAGGAAATTTGGGTTATTAACAAGTCTGTTTTTTTTGACAAAGAAAGAGAGTAATCTGTCTTTAACTAATATATTATTTTCCAGGAAAATTTGCTTTCCGTTTTTCTAAAAAAGCAGCAGTCCCTTCTTTAAAATCTTCAGTTCCAAAACAAGCTCCAAACTCTGCAATTTCTGTATCAAAACCATTAATACCATCTTTATAATTTGCATTAATTGCTTTTATAGCTTTACCAATCGCAACCGAAGAATTACGTTGAATTTTGCTTGCTATTTTTTCACTAAATGGTATTAAATCTTCCTGCTCAACAACATGGTTTACCAAACCATAACTTAAAGCTTGGTCTGCATTTATCATTCCTGCTGTCATTACCATTTCCATAGCACGACCTTTGCCTATTAATTGTGGTAATCGTTGAGTTCCGCCATAACCTGGGATAACACCAAGAGACACTTCTGGCAATCCCATTTTAGCATTAGTACTCGCTATTCTAAAATGACTTGCCATAGCTAATTCTAGGCCTCCTCCTAAAGCAAAGCCATTAACAGCCGCTATAACTGGTGTTGATAAATTCTCTACAAAATCAAATAATAGATCTTGCCCTTTAGCTGCTAGTTTTCCTCCATTTTCAATACTAAAATTAGCAAATTCACTAATATCTGCACCAGCAACAAATGCCTTTTCACCACTACCAGTAATAATTATAACTTTAGTATCGACACTGTCATTGGCATTGTTAAATGCATCATGTAGTTCTTGGATCGTTTCTTTATTGAGAGCATTTAATTTAGAAGGGCGGTTAATGGTAATAGTCGTTACACCATTTTGTGTCGTTGTAAGAATATTGTTATAAGGCATAATTTATTTTAAATCTGAAATCCTTATTTTATAAAGGACTAGTTAAACTTTCGGAAAGGACAACGTAAATGTTGTTCCCTTCTCTTTTTCAGATACAAAGTTAATACTTCCATTATAAGTTTCAACTATATTTTTTACCATAGCTAATCCTAAACCCATCCCGCTGGTTTTAGTTGTAAATTTAGGCTCAAAAACTTTCGGTTTGTTTTCTTCAGAAATCCCATTACCATTGTCTGAAACCTTGATTTTTACATCGTTTTTTTCTTGATATACCGATACCGTAATTTTTGGTATTCTTTCTTGAGGTATCGCTTGAATACTATTTTTAACCAAATTATTAACCACTCTGATGAGTTGTGTACGATCAAAAGTTGCTATAATTTCGTTGGAGTCTGAATGAAAAGTAATATAATCTTCATTGAAAATATCTAATGCTAAATCTACAATTTCAACAACATTAAGGGTTTCCTTTTTTTGAGCTGGCATTTTTGCAAAATTAGAAAATGCAGATGCTATTGAGCTCATGGTATCAATTTGCTGAATTAATGTTTTACTGTATTCATCTAACTTCTGTTCAATTTTTGGATCTGAAGAGTCAAATTTTCGTTGAAAACTCTGTACTGTTAATCGCATGGGAGTTAAAGGGTTTTTAATTTCATGCGCCACCTGTTTTGCCATTTCACGCCAAGCTTGTTCTCTTTCACTTGTTGCTAGTTTTACAGCACTATCCTCTAACTCATCAATCATACTATTATAAGAATCGACCAAGGTTGAAATTTCTTCAGTTGTTGATTCTATTTTTATTTTCTTATTTCTTTTTTCTAATCGAGTGGCATTTATTTTATCGCTTATCGTTTTTAGAGTACGGGTAATATATTTAGATAAAAAATAAGCTAAAACTACTGCTATTAAAAGCATAAAAACATAAGTATATGCTAATCGTTCTGAAAACTCATTGTATTCCTTGGCCAAAAAATTATCATTTTCAAGATAAGGCAGGTTTAAAATTGCTAAAGGTTTAAACTTTTGATCGGTAATATAAGTGTATGAAGATTGGAAACTCCCGCCATTTTCTATACGTTTCTCTACAAATCGATGATTAGCCGTATTTAATAATTTGTTTAAAATCTCTGCTCTAAGGCAGGTCTGAGTCGTATCTTGAGTTAATGATGCTTTTGAAGATTTTAAAAGCTGCCCTTGCAAATCGTACAGATTAACTTGTAAATTATGTACATCGGCAATTTTATGAATATGATCTTTAAATATTAATGGTATTTTTTCTGTTTTTACCTCCCACGATGTTTCTCTTATTACAAAATCTAAATGGCGCTTAATGCTACTTTCTTTTCGCTCTAAACGCTTTACATGATACTCTTGGGTTTCTTCACTATACTGGTAAGCAGCAACTACAGCAATTAAAATAGAAGCTAATAACACCAAAAAAACCATGGCAATAAATATGCGAACTCGTAAAGACAGTTTTTTTGTTTTCATGTTTAAATTTCAGCAAAAAAACAAGTTTTTGCCTCTCCAAATTAATTATAAACTTTAATTAAATATAGCAATAATTACACCAACTACAATTGCGAGTAATTCCTATAGGTAACTATTACTCATAACCCATGTTAATACAGCGTAGAGTTTCAAACATTTACGAATTCTAGTTTAGTAACTACGAATTCTAAATACCTCCCCAAAATGCTAGATAGAGCACTTACTTTTGAGTTATCAAACCATAATAATTTAAAAATAAGTCATCATGAAATGCAATAAAGGCCAACAAATAAAACGTATTATTTTTCTTCTCGTAGCAATATTTAGTTTTCAATTATCAACTGCTCAAAATTTTGAAACTACAACGAAATATAAAGTGATTCCCAATTTTAAAGATAAAGGAAGTGAGTATCTAAACACAACTTTTAAAATTGTAGATGCTCAAGAAGAATCAGAAAGTTTTTCAACTTTTACTATTAAAGATGAAGAATCTTATGAAGAAATGAATATCACCGTACTTAAAAATCCTGGGTTACAAGGAATCACAGAAGTTGTAAAAGTTGAAGTAGAATCTACTACATGCTGTACTGCTGTAGAAGCTTACTATTTCTTGGTAGCTGAAGATAAAAATTTTACATCCTTACCTAGCCTAGAGAATGTATACTGTGAAAATTCGGGGCAAGATATACACTATGTTTTTCCAAATCAAGCCTTTGGAAATGAAGGTTCCATTCTAAAAACAAAAATGTCTTATACTAAAACTTACGATGTACAACAAGTAAATGTTTTACAACAATTTAGCTGGAATGAAGACAACCATGAAGACGACCACCTTGTAGCTTACCATACTGAATATTAAAAAATAAATTATAACCCTTTAAAACCCACAACAACATGAAAAGTTTAAAAAAATTCCAGACAGATCTAAACGACAACAATTTAAGCAAAAAGCTAAAAAACAGTATTTTAATAATAATGTTGTTTTTAACCGCTAATATATTTGCTCAAACACAAGAACTTCGTTTTAATACAATTGAAGATCATACTTATTCAGAAGGTATTGGCTATGAGTACCTACTAGCAAATAATGTAAGATTACGAGATTGCCCATCTGTTCAATGCACAGCAATTACTACAGTAAAGATTGGCACGCAATTAAAACTAATAAAAAGTAATGACAAACTGGAAGTTATAAATGGTATTACTAGCCATTGGTACAAAGTAAAATTAGGTCCAGACACTGGTTGGATTTGGGGAGGAATGATTGCTAAAAATGTTTTTAAAAGCAATTCAGATCCTAATGTAAAATTTGCTTTTGGGTTAGATCGTTTTAATGAAGAACAGTACACAGATCAGTATCAAATAAGAGCATATAAAAATGGAGTGCAGATCGATAAAATTATTATTAAGTCGAATACAGTGAGCACTTTAACTGCTCAAAAAATTAAAGGAGACAATTTAAATGATATTATTAGCTTACAAGCACTTAGTGCAGAGAGTTTTGGAAATGCAACCAAACCACTATATGTTGTATGGGAAGATAATAAATTAAAAAAAGTTAACCGTTTAAATGCAGCCATTAAAAAAGAAAAATACACGAATTTAAACCCTATTAATGATTGTTCTATTCTTCCTCCAGTAACAGATAATTAAGAGGGATTATATTTACTGGTTTGTACAGACACAAACACTGTAAGTCAATATTTTCTTACAGTGTTTCCTCTTTTTTAACAGTTTCAGTTTCGTTATATTTGTTAATAGTCACTTATTCTAACAACGTTTTTTTGAATCGTTTTTTTCTATATTTATTACAGCTTTTCTGCTTTGCTAATGTTAATTTATTATTAGCGCAAAGTAATAGACTAAGAGCCTATACCATTAAAGATGGCTTGCCTCAATCTAAAGTATATGATATTGTTCAAGACGAAGAAGGTTATTTATGGATAGGAACTCATGGAAGTGGTTTATGTCGTTTCGACGGCGATACGTTTCAGGTTTGGAATGAAAACAAAGGATTACTCTCTAACTATATTTATTCATTATATTATGCTAATGACATCCTATATATAGGAACAAGAGATGGCCTTTCTATTAAAACAAAAAATAATTTTCTAAATTTTAAATCGCCACAAATTAATCAGATATATCGTTTTAATGATTACACTTTTTTGGCTACTAAAAAAGGAATCTATAAACTTTCGAAAAATAATAGATTAAAAAAAATAGCTATTAACAATGAAATTGACTCTAGTTCTGTTAATAGCATTGTTTATGAAGACGCTTTCTTTTGGCTTGCAACTAGCAGTGGACTATGGAAAATAGCTGCAATAAACACTGCGGATAAAGAAACTGAAAAAATTGAAACTAATAACTTTACAAGCCTAACTGTTTATAATAAAAAAATGTATGCTGCTACTTTTGATGACGGAACATTTGTTATTGATTTAAATGATAAAGAGGAGGCCATTTTAATAAAAGAGCCACTTCGTATTAATTCTATATCCATTCAAAATAATAATGAGTTATGGATTGCTACAGATAATGATGGTGTCTCAATTATCGATACAAAAACTAATTTACTTAAAAGACAATTAAACACTAATAATGGTTTAGCAGTTCCTCATGTACAAAAAGTAATAAAAGATAAACAAGAAAATATATGGATTGCTACCTCTGGTGGAGGGTTTTATAAATTTTTTCAAAACAGCTTTAAACATTATAACAAAGAATCGGGTTTAAAAGGAAATAGGATACATGCAGTGCATTACACAAAAGATGGGGTATGGCTCTCTAATTCAGAATTAGGTTTAGTATTAATAAATTTAAAAGGAATACACTCTATTCCTAAATATAAAAACTTTTCAGAAGTAAAAATAAAAACCATTACCAGCGACAAAAAAGGAAACATCTGGGCTGGTTCAGATGGCAGAGGGATACTCTATAGGGAAGCTATAGAAAAGCATACCGTAATAATAGATTCTAGCGATAGTTTTAATGTGAAAATTGATTCCATATCGCACCCTGTAATTAAAAACCACGTTATTAATACAGATACTGGGTTTCCTTCAGATTGGATTCGAAGTATTAAAATTTATAATAATTCAATTTGGGCAGCAACAGATTCTAAAGGTATTATAAAGTTTAATTATTATTCAGAAAATGATAGTTTAAACATAGAAAAAATATATGGTCAAAAAGAAGGTATTAATGACATAGAAATAAAAACCCTTGCCAAGGATAATAATGATAGGTTATGGTATGCATCACAAAACGGACATATGGGTTATATAAAAAATAATAAAGTAACACATTTAGGAGAGGTTTTAAACGAACAGGTGTCTATAGGTACATTATTATTTAAAAATAATAAGCTATTTATAGGTACTGCTGGAAGAGGAATATGGTGGTCTTATATTAATGAAACTCCAAATTTTAGGAAACTAAAAGGATCAAAACAACTATATTCTGAAAACATTTATCAGCTCATTTTCGATAATAAAAACTACTTATGGGCAGGAACAGAACAAGGAGTAAATAAAATAGAATTAAATGAAAATACAGAAATAATAGATGTATTTCATTTTGGCAGAAATGATGGGTTTTTAGGTGTAGAAACGTGCTTAAATGCCGTCGATAAAGATAATGAAGGCCGGCTTTGGTTTGGAACAACTTATGGCTTAACCCGTTGCGAAACAACAAATAATGAGGTATCTGTAGAGACTCCAAATATTTATTTTAAGTCTATAGAGGTTGCTAATAAAACCCTAGACACACTAAACCTAAAATCTTGGACAAACCATAATAAAGTACTGCAGTTAAAACCAGAACAAAACCAGGTTAGTTTTAGCTATAAAACAATAGATATAGATCATCCAAAAGGGATTCAATACCGTTATAAATTAAACGATAGTAAATGGAGTCACTGGTCTAATATAAACACTCAAAATTTTTCTGATTTAGCCTATGGTAAATACCTGTTTTCTGTTCAGGCAAGAAATTACAGATGGGAGGAAAGCGCTCCTATATATTTTAGATTTTATATTGAAACTCCTTTATATAAAAAAAGCGGGTTTCAATGGTTAATATTCAGTTTATTTGGAGGCTTTGTACTCCTTTTTGCAATGTTATACATTCAAAAATTAAAGCGAAAAAATAAGGAAGAGCATGAGCGGTTACAAATGAAAAATCATTTATTAACTCTAGAACAAAAGGCATTAAGGCTTCAAATGAATCCTCATTTTATTTTTAATGTTCTAAACGGAATAAAAGCAATGGCTAACAACAAGCCAAAAAAGATGAACATAACTATAAATAGTTTTGCAACTTTACTTAGGGAAACTCTCATTAATTCTAGAAAAGAAAAAATTAGTTTAGACCAAGAAATAAAAACCTTAAAACATTATATTGAAGTTGAAAAGTTAATGACTACTAAATGTTTTAATTATACGATTACCATTAACAGCGATTTTAATCCGGAAGAAATCATAATTCCACCAATGTTAATTCAGCCATTTGTAGAAAATGCAATTAGACACGGTATTTTAAAAGGCAATAAAAAAGGAGAACTTAGTATTACATTCAAAACCTCAGATCGCTACTTGCATTGTTTTATTTCAGATAATGGTATAGGGATATACCAATCGCAAAAAACCAAACCCAAAACAGACCATCAATCTATGGCATTGAAGGTAACCAAAGAACGATTAGAATCTATAACTGGAGAAGGGGCTTTAACTATTTCAGAGATAAAAAATACAAATGGGAACATTAATGGTACATTAATTAATTTTAAAATCCCTTTAGAAACCGATTATTAAAAAACAATATGCTTACAGCAATTATTATAGAAGATTTACCAGATGCAATGCAGCTTTTAAAAAGTGATTTAGAAAGGCACCATCCAGAAATTGAAATTATAGATACAGCACAAAGTGTTGTAGAAGCAGCAAAAGCTTTACGCAAAAACCAACCCGATATCTTGTTTTTAGACATCATGTTAGGAGATGGAACAGGCTTTGACATCCTAGAAATTTTTCCCGAATTAAAATCTAAAATTATATTTGTAACTGCAAGTGATGAATATGCAATTAAAGCCTTTAAGTTTGCTGCAATAGATTATGTTTTAAAACCATATTCTTCCGAAGAGTTAAACCTAGCTATAGTACGTGCTAAAGCACAAATTAAACCCAACAAAGAACGTTTATCGATATTAAAAGACACTTTATCGACTCCAGAAAAAAAACCCAATAAAATATCTTTACATACGCTAGATCAAATTATAATTGTACACTTAGACGACATAGTGCGCTGTGAATCAGATAGTAATAATACTGTATTTTATTTAAAGGAAGGAAAAAAAGTATTTGTAACAAAAACTTTAAAATATTTTTCTGACTTATTAAAACCCTATGAGTTTTTAAGAGTTCATCAAAGCCATTTAATAAATATACAATGTATAAGCGCATATATAAAAAGAGATGGAGGTTATTTAATGCTTAAAAATGGGGAAAACGTACCTGTTTCAGTTCGCAAAAAAGCCGAAGTTATTGGGGTACTGGACAAAATACACCGGTAGTTTTACCACAAAAAAAGAAAACCCCTTATTTATAGTAAGGATAAATATTGTTGTAATAAGTTCATTATGACTAGATTTATTTGTCCCAAAACAGATAAGTTGAGCAATTATTTTATTATAGAAAACGATCCGGACTCTGTAAAACAGATAAATTCTGTTTTAGATAAGTTTGATGATTTTCATTTTATAGGTAGCACCGCAGACATTAACATTGCGATGAATACTATACTTGAAGAGACCCCTGCTATAGTATTTTTATCTGTTGATAATGTTATAGATAACCCCTTCCGATTTGTAAAAAACTTAAGCCTATATATAGACGACATCCCTTTATTTATTGCTATTTCAACAACAAAAGGCAAAGCTTATAAAGCTATTAAGAATAATTTCTTCGATTATTTATTGAAGCCTCTTAGAGAATTAGAATTAAGAAAAAGCATATTAAAAGCCGAAAAAGATAACGCCTTCAAACTGAAGGATAAAGTTTGCATTAAATCTTATAATGATTATAAGTATTTAGATACTAATGAAATTTTATTTCTTAAAGCAGATAATAATACTACCGATTTTCATATGAAAGACGGAAAAGTGATATGCGCCTATAAAACACTTAAAACTTTCGAAAACTTATTACCAAATAATTTTTTACGTATTCATAGAAGCTATATTATAAACTCAAGCTATGTCTCTGGCATAAATTATGGAAAACTTCTCTGTACTATAGATAAAACGGCATCAGATATTCCGTTCACTAAAAGCTATATAGATAATGTAAAAAACTTAAATGAGAAATTATCTAAATCCTCTCATCTATCTTTAAACTAAATATTTTAAACTTAACTAACAAAAAACCATTAATTTAAAAGTTAATGGTTTTTTCTATTTTCTACTAAGTAGCAGTATTACAAAATGCACAATGCTACTTAAATGCTTTTCATTAGGTAAAAATAATCAATCTACTATATCTCCCCTTAATAACACAAGCACGTAACCATCTAGTAATATGATGTTTAGTGCATTATTTGTGTGCAAAAACCATGATTCACTATCAAAAATTAACATTTCACTATTAAAACCTCTGTTTTCACTAAACACAAGCACCAAAACTATGTAATCATCTGATTATCTTATACCTTACAGCTATGAAAGCAGCTTCTTTGTAAGTAATATAAGTCGACCCCAAATCAACTTTATTCACACAAAACTATTCATTGTGCACATTTAAACACTTAGCGTCGAAAACCGACTCTAGCTAACTATTGTCAAATCTTAAAAATTAACCTACATGAAAACTTTAAAAAACATTTTCGCAATCATCGCATTAGTAACATTTTTTGCATCTTGCAGCCCAACGACTGACATTAATGAAGATAACTCAACAGAAATTAATGCTACAGAAGGAGACACAGCAGGTGGAACTGATGATGGACGTGATTAAATCATAAATAAAAAAGAAAAAAGCCTCTTACTATAATAGTATGAGGCTTTTTTTTATACATTAGTATTATACTAACTATTTGGTAAAATTTGAAGCTGTTTTTAATACGATATAAATTATCATTTTTTATTTTAAGTGGTATCGCTGTATTTTTTATAGGGTGTAATTCTAAAACTCCCACCGTTAATAATGAATTAGTTATTGATAGTGTTAAACAATCGATTATTAAATCGAAAAAACAAGGAACAAATTCTGAAAAACAAAAATATCTGATTAATGCTTACTATGAAAACGAAAAGGTTAAGAATGACTCTATTAAAAATAAAAACTTAATATCAATTTCGTATGAGCTATATAAAGCAAAAGACACTTCTTTTTTTAAGAAAGCAAATAAAGAACTACTCTTATTATCAAAAAAATTAAATGACACCAATGGGTTAGCTGAAGCACATTGGAATTATGGCAGCTTTTATGCAAATAAAAAAGCTGTATTAGACAGCTCTTATTATTATTATAACAAAGCAAATGAATTTTATAGTGCTATAGGAAACACCTATTCATCTGGAAAAATGCTATATAACATGGCCTATATTGAAGGCCGATTAAAAAATTATACCGGTAGTGAAGTTTTAGTTTTTAAAGCCATTTCTAAATTTAAACCCTTAAAAAAATATCTGCGATTATATATGTGCTATAATCACTTAGGACAACTATATTATGGACTAGAAGAATATAATAAAGCACATTATTATTATGAGCAGTCTTTAAAATATTTAGACAAAATTGAAAACTTAACTGCTAACAAAAACAACCTCTTTAATAACATAGGCTTAGTACATTTAAAGCAAGGGAATTATGAAAAAGCAAAAAGCTACTTCAAAAACGCTCTGGTTAATCTTGATCCAAAACTCAAAAACTCTAAAGCAAAATTTATCGATAATTTAGCCTATTCCAAACTCCTTAATGATGAAACTGCTAATTTACCTCAAGAATTCTATACAGCCTTAGCCATAAGGGACAGCCTAAATAATAAAGCAGGAATAATTATTAATAAAATACATTTAGCAGAATATTATATAAAATATAACGATACAAGCAAAGCAATTTCTTATGCAACCGATGCTAAAAAACTCGCAGTAGCGACCAATATTAATTCAAGTGCCTTAAAAGCATTCAAACTATTGTCCAAAATAGACAAAGAAAATACAAAAGCCCATTTAAAATCCTATATTACATTAAAAGACAAATTAGAAATAGAAGAGCGAAAAACAAGAAATAAATTTACCAGAATACGTTTTGAAACTGATGAATATGCCGAAGAAACTAAGCGGTTATCCCAACAAAGAATATGGATCTCTATTATAAGCATAACCTTCATTTTAATTTTGTCCTTATTGTATTTTTTGAAACGGCAGCACTCAAAAAATAAAGAACTACTTTTTAATGCCGAGCAGCAAAAAACGAATGAAGAAATATATTCCTTAATTTTAAAACAACAAACAGTATTAGAAGAAGGCCGTCTACAAGAACGAAATAGAATATCTGCAGAATTACACGATGGCGTTTTAGGAAAATTGTTTGGTACAAGAATGGGAATGGGGTTTTTAAATTTAAGTGGAGACGCTACAGCTCTTAATAAGTACCAATTTTATGTAGATGAATTACAAAATATTGAAAAAGAAATTAGAGTCATATCGCATGAATTAAAAAACGAAATTTTATCTTCAAAGTTTAGTTATACAAAAATCATTGAAGATCTCGCCAAAGAATTAAGCGAAATAGGAGGATATAACTATACTTTAGTAAGCGACGATAACATTTATTGGGATGAAATAGATGAAAAAATTAAAATAAATTTCTATAGAATTGCACAAGAAGCATTACTTAATATAAATAAATATGCCCAAGCAACCGAAGTAAAGTTATCGTTTAAAATTAAAAACAATACCCTTAAATTATTAATAAAAGATAATGGAATAGGGTTCGATCTAAATAAAAAACGCAAAGGTATTGGTTTGTCTAACATTCATTCCAGAATGAAAAATTTAGGCGGTAACGCCTTAATCAGTTCTAGTATTAATTCAGGAACCAATGTCGTTGTATCTATTGAAGTCTAAATTATGAGAAAAAAATTAGAAGTATTAATTATTGATGACCACCCACTTATTGT
>JAHDGB010000037.1 GCA_020627885.1 Flavobacteriaceae bacterium
CTTTGAAGATATTCAAGCAGTATCCAAATCCATAGGAATTTGTAAAAACAGAAATCTATATATAATTTTATTGTTGTTAAAAGAATCAAAAACATAAGCTTTTACTAATCCAAAACAATATAAAATCACTAGGATTTTAACCGGTAAAACCCAATAAAACTCATTAATAAAATTACCATTATAAGGAATTAACGCAGCGAATACTCCAAAGAAAATCTTTGTTGGATTTCTCTCTTGATCTAAAATTAACGTTCTTAATTTCTTTTGTTCCACGTGAAACAATTTTATAGATTAGAATAGTAATTAAATAAATTAACGGCCCATATAAACTAAAAGCACAGATATGTCGCTAGGCGAAACACCACTAATCCTTGACGCCTGCGATATAGTTACTGGTTGTATTTTATTTAATTTCTCTCTAGCCTCTAAACTCATCGATTTGAGCTTAGAATAATCAAAATTCAAAGGGATCTTTATGTTTTCCAAACGATTTAGCTTATCTGCATTGTTCTTTTCCTTTGCAATATACCCAGAGTATTTAACCTGAATTTCTGCCTGTTCTATAACCTCCCTGTCAAGTTTATTTTCAAGAATATAATCCCTAACCAATTTGAACTTCTTTACATCATTAATATCAATATTTGGTCTTGAAAATAATTTAAACATTTTATCCTGTTGCTTAACCAGGGCAGAATTTTTAGACTCTAAAACCGGATTAGCCTCAGCTGGTGTAACACTAGTGCTTCTAAAAAATTGCACGAACTTCTCTGCTTCACTATGCTTTTTTTCCATACGTTTTAAACGTTTCTCAGAGGCTAAACCTAACTCATATCCTTTAGGCGTCAATCTTAAATCGGCATTATCCTGCCTGAGAAGCGTTCTGTACTCCGCACGAGAGGTAAACATTCTATATGGCTCTTCTGTACCTTTGGTAATTAAATCATCAATTAAAACACCTATATAGGCCTCATCTCTTTTTAAAGTAAAAGCATCCTTTTCACTAACCTTAAGACTAGCGTTTATACCAGCCATTAAACCCTGAGATGCTGCTTCTTCATAACCTGTTGTGCCATTAATCTGGCCAGCAAAATACAATCCAGAAACCAACTTTGTTTCTAACGTATGCTGCAATTGTGTCGGAGGAAAATAATCATACTCTATAGCATAACCAGGTCTAAAAAACTTAACATTTTCAAAACCCACTACAGATCGCAAAGCCTTAAATTGAACATCTTCAGGTAATGACGTAGAAAAACCATTAACATAAACCTCACAGGTATTCCACCCCTCTGGTTCGATAAATAATTGGTGTCTATCCTTGTCTGCAAAACGATTAATTTTATCTTCAATAGACGGACAATATCTAGGTCCTAAACTTTTAATTCTACCATTAAACATAGGCGAACGATCAAACCCTTCACGCAGCAAATCATGAACCAATTCACTTGTATAAGTCATATAGCAAGATCTCTGATTTGATAATGGTTTGGTTATGTCTAAATAAGAAAACTTTTCGGGGTTATCATCTCCTGGCTGTTCAGTCATTTTCGAATAATCTAATGAACGGCCATCTACTCTTGGCGGTGTTCCAGTTTTCATTCGCCCTGATTCAAAACCTAATTTGACCAACTGCTCTGTAATACCTGTCGCCGCTTTTTCTCCAGCTCTACCTCCACCAAAGTTTTTATCTCCAATATGAATCAAACCATTTAAAAAAGTTCCGTTAGTAAGCACAACAGACTTGCCCGAAATCTTAAGACCCAAAGATGTTCTAACCCCAGCAACTTTACCATTTTCAACTACTAAACCAGAAACCATTTCTTGATAGAAATCTAAATTCTTGGTTTTCTCTAAAAGCAAACGCCAGTCTTCTGCAAAACGCATTCTATCACTTTGCACTCTAGGACTCCACATAGCAGGCCCTTTAGACTTGTTTAGCATTTTAAATTGTATTGCTGATGTATCGCTTACAATACCACTATAACCTCCTAACGCGTCTATTTCTCTTACAATTTGCCCTTTAGCAATACCGCCCATAGCTGGGTTACAAGACATTTGTGCAATGTTTTGCAAATTCATAGTAACTAATAAAGTTTTGCTTCCCATGTTTGCCGCAGCCGCAGCCGCTTCACTCCCTGCATGACCTGCACCAACAACAATGACATCATAAACTTCGTTAAACATAATCTTATAATTAAGAGGTTTTATTAAAAATTAAAAATCAATTGTTCCACGTGAAACAATTTTGATTTAATATATAAGACATACAAAGGTAATATATATTACTTAATTCGACTGAAGTTGTTCAAGATAGAAGTTTTCTTTATCTCTCATAATTTTAATGTCATCATCAGACTTATCTTTATAACCACAATAATGCAAAACGCCGTGTACCATTACACGGTAAAGTTCTTCATAAAATGATACAGAAAAATCCTTAGCGTTTTCTGCCACTCTCTCTGTAGATATGTATATATCACCATGTAAGGTTTTACCTACAGAATAATCAAAGCTTATGACATCTGTTAACGTATCGTGATTCAAAAAATTGACATTCAATTTGAGAAGATAATTATCATTACAGAAAATGTAATTAATCTCATCCTCTTTACATCCTTCAGATTTTATCACATCAGAAACCCAATCTGATAATTGGTGTTCATTATTTAGTGTAAATTCGTTTTCGTAATTAAAACTTATCATTCAATTAGAGTTTCACAAAGTATAAGCATTTACATTATTGAATTTAAATATAATAAACTCATTAAAATATTTAATATTGAAAAATAGTAATAAAACTTATCGTTTAATTGTTTTTCAATTTAAAATAATCTTGTACTTTCTTTTTATAATCTTGCTGTAAAGGTAAGTTTTGTTTTTTTAAAATTTCGGTAGTATTAAAATACTCTTTTGCTTTTAATATTTGATTGTTTGTTCTATTGTTAAACTCTTTCGTATTCCTTTCAGATTTACGTTTATGATCTTGCCCTTGTTGGAAACTTGCTTTATCTAACTTTAAAAGTTGGTGTTGTATGTTCATCATTTTTTGAAGCGTCTGATTCGTAAAACCTTTGTTGATTAAATCCAATTCAACTTCTTCCATATCTTTTATTAATTGCTTAGCTTCTCCGCTTATAGCCTTACCGTTTTTTTCTTCTCTTGCCAACTTATTTTCTAGAGCTTGTCGTATTTGCTGCTGTTCTTGATAGATTTTATAAAGCTCTCCATTTAAATCTTCGTTAAACCCGTCTTGACCTTCTTGGTTTCCATTATTACCTTTTCCTCCCTTACCCTTTTCTCCTTCTTTTTCTCCATTTTTACCTTTACTTCCTTTCTGACCCTTCTCTCCTTCTTTTCCATTTTCACCTTCCTTTTCACCAGGCTTATCCCCTTTCTTTTCCCCAGGTTTGTCTCCTGATTTTTCTCCATCTTTTTCTCCTTCACTCTTTTTCATTCCCTCTTTCATCATTTTATTAAGTTCTTCTTGGCTCATAATAATATCTGGCATAGGCACTCCGTCTTCTCCTTGGCCTTGTCCTGGCATAGGCATAGCCATTTGGTTTTGCATATTATCTAAGGCGTCGCTCAAAAAATTAGCCAAATTATTAGCAGAAGTTACAGCATATTGCTGCGAAGATATACCTTGAAATATATTATTCTCGGCCAACAACGCAAGTGATTTATCAATATTAAAATAAACATCAGTAATTTCTTTATTCACATCTTCCGACAAACTTGGTTGTCTAAGCGATAGAGCAAACAAGCTATCGTCTATATGTTCAAAATGTGAACGCAGGTCTTTTTGCTTTCTTAAATATGTAGCATACTCATTATGATTAACCTCAATACTTTTAAATTTTTTCATTACCTCTTCTTCATCAAAAGAAAACACGACTAAATTATCTAGTATTTGGCGCAACATTTCAACATCTTCCTGAATCGATTTGTCTGCAGATTGTTGCATAGCTTGTTGCATTTTCATACTCAAGCTCTGCATTTTTTTAGCTGCGCTTTTTTGCTTTTTCTTTGCGCTCTTATTTTTTTCTTTTTTCTCTTGCGAAGAAAGAGATTCCTCTTTTTTCTTTAAATCATTACTAGCGTTTTGTTGCTCCGTTTTAATATCTTCTTCCTTAACTTTATCTCTTGGCAAATCTACAGGCTTTTTGAGCGCCTTATTTTCCTCTATTAACTTGTCTAATTGTTTTTCTATTTCTTCAAATTTTTTACTTATAGCATCTTGTTTTTCTTTGGTATTTTCTTTGCTTTCTTTATTTGCTAACTTATCTTGTTCTTTAGCTAACTCTTCCAGTTCTTTTGCAATCTTTTCGGCCTTTTTATTTACATAATAACGTTTGGTTAGTTCTACTAATTGTTCTAGGCTACGTTTTTGATTCTTCGTTTGCTTAGATAGCTTTTCTAATTTTTGAGACAATTCTTCTTTGCTAATTTTTTCGCGCAATTTTTCCAGTTCTTCAAGCAATTTTTCATCTTTTTTTAATTGCTCCTCATTTTGTTCTAAACGCTTCTTTAAATCTTCTTTAAATTGATCATCTTCTTTGTTTTCTTTTTGAAATTCACTAAGGTTCTCTTTCAGTTTTTTATTAAATTGTTTCATCATTTCCTCTTGCTGCATCTGTCTTTTAATAAAATTTTCAAGCTTCTTTTTATCATTAAAATTAAGCTCAGATTTTTCCTTCTGGTTTTTAGAAAGTTCTTCTAGCTGTTTTTGCTGCTCTTCAAACTTCTCCAACGACTTATTAAGATCTTGAATCGTTTCATTTTGTTCTTGAAGTTGTTTTTCCTCTTCTTCCGATTTTGTTCTTTTTCTATAACTAAAGATGCTGCTTTTTGTACTCTTATTTTTATTAACAGCATCATTGTCAAATACCTCAAAATACATATCGTAACTTATGCCCTCACTAATTTTTAAGTCATTTGGAAATGCACTTATAAATTCTTCAAAATTAGAATTAGAAATTGCTATTGGTTTTGCTATTTTATTTGTCTCATTTTTAGAAGGATAATAAACTAATTGTAGTTTATTCAATCCATAATCGTCACTAGCTTGTCCATAAAAATAAAGCGATTGCATATCTAAAGAATCAACTCGAGATTTTATATTTAATTCTGGATATTCATCTTTAACTACGCTTATACTGTAAGCCAAATTCTCATAATCTTTTAAATACTTGTTACTTGTACTTAGGTTATAATCTAAGTTATTATATAATCGTTTTGAAGCTTTAAAACGGTTTTTATCTTCAATATTAAACTGCATGGTGTCCTTAGCATACATATACACTTTATCTGTCGATTTTGTGTTTAGCTTCCATGTTATGTTAGTGCCTTGAGGTACTACAGCATTTCCAGTGCTTTTTAATATCTCATCTTGTTTTTGGGTATAAGAAGGATAGTCTAAAATCATTTCAAAATTTATTAAAGCCGGTACCTGTATTACATTTAAAGTATAAGGCTTAGACACTAGATTATTTGCTTTCAAATTAAATGTGATAGTGTTTTTAGGTTGTTCGAAGACAAACTCAAACTGCCCAGCTCCTCTATGTTGCAAAAAATACGTTTCGTTGTTAAATACGATCTGTACAGATTCTGGGATAATCTCTCCTATGGTCTCAACTATTACTCTAAATTCTTTATTTTCAATGGCTTGTAAGTTTTCATTCAAAACAAAAAATTGAAACGGAGCCGGAGGTTCGTATGCTGTTTTATAATTAATGACACGTTCATAACTGTCACTAAACCAATTAAATTTTCCTGCAACTGCAGTTAAAAAAAGTATAAGCAGCGGAATTGCAGCATATTTTAAATACTTAATATTCTGCTTAAAATTAACAGCTAGCTTAAACCTAAAAGGCTGAAGTTCTATAGATTTTTGCTCAATACTTGCCAACAATAACTCAGAATCTTTTGTTTCAGATTTTAGTTGAAGTACATTTAAAAGTTTATCGTTTATCTCTGGGAAATGATTGCCAATTAATTTTGAGGCTTGCTCATAGTTAATTCCCTTTTGCAGTTTAAACAGCTTTGCTAATGGTACAAAAATAAATTTGATAAACAATATAGATTCTACACCAATAAATGACCAAAATAAAATTGTTCTTGCTACAGAACTTAACCACAAAAAATGCTCTATTAACAATGTTATAATAAAATACAACAAACCAATACTAAAAAATAATATCACGCCTTTTATAAGATCGTTAGCATAATATTTCCTAATAAACTGCTCTAATTTACTTTGTATCGCATTAAAATTATCCAATTTTTTATATTTTTCTCCTTAAGCCCCTATAAAGGGAATGGTATTACACTCCAAAATACACTTTTATTTCCTTTAAATTTACAAGCTTCTGTTAAAACCATAATATAATTTGTTAAAAAAGACAATTATCGCTCACTAAATATCTCTTTAAAAAACATTATTGGTTTTAATATTGCTGTAATAATATAAAAAAGAATATCGGATTCAGATTGCGGGCTTTTTAAAAAATAACAATACTATATATTTTGCATTATTTGCATTAATAGTATTATACAACAAAGCCCCAATTAAGGGGCTTTTCATGTTATCTCCTTTAGTCGATATTTACCTAAATAAGTTTTTGAAGGGAATAACACATCTACTTGTCTAATATACACAGTAGTTGTGCTATAAACCAAAATGTTTCTTTGTTTTTCGATAAAAAACAAAGAATAGGCACTAATCATTCAAAAAAGAAGCTTTTGTGAATGGTTTTCAATATTTATAAAACCAAAGAACACCTTTAGTGGCTCTCTACTTGATGATACCCCTCTAAAAAACTATATTTGCCATCAAATTTATAACAATGTCAAAAACTGTTCGCGTACGTTTTGCACCTAGTCCTACTGGGCCATTACATATTGGTGGTGTCCGTACTGCTTTATTTAATTATTTATTTGCTAAAAAACATAAAGGAGCTTTTATTCTTCGTATTGAAGATACGGATCAAAACCGTTATGTTGAAGGCGCAGAAAACTACATTGTAGATGCGCTTAATTGGTGTGAAATACCTTTTGACGAAGGCCCAGGAAAAGAAGGAAAATTTGGTCCATACAGGCAAAGTGAGCGCAAACATTTGTATAGACAATATGCCGAACAATTAATTGCTTCTGGAAATGCATATTATGCTTTTGACAGTTCTGAAAGCTTAGACTTATTAAGAAAAGATTACGAGTCTAAAGGAGAAACTTTTATTTATAATTGGCATAATCGATTAAAACTAAACAATTCTTTATCGCTTAACAGCGAGGTTGTTAAAAACAGATTAGATTCTGGTGAGAGTTATGTTATTAGATTTAAATCTCCAAAAGATGAAACTTTACATCTTAAAGATAGTATTCGTGGCGACATTAAAATTGACACAAATATTTTAGATGACAAGGTTTTATTTAAAAGCGATGGTATGCCTACCTACCACCTGGCAAATATTGTAGATGATCATTTAATGGAAATTTCTCATGTTATCCGTGGTGAAGAATGGTTGCCATCATTAGCATTGCATTATCAGTTGTATACTGCTTTAGGTTGGGATGCTCCAGAATTTGCACACTTGCCTTTAATACTAAAACCAACAGGCAAAGGAAAATTAAGCAAACGTGATGGTGATAAATTAGGCTTTCCTGTTTTTCCTTTAGAGTGGAAAGACCCAAGAACAGAAGTGCTTTCAAAAGGCTATAAACAAGAAGGTTATTTTGAAAAAGCAGTCATAAATTTTTTAGCATTTTTAGGCTGGAATCCTGGTACAGAACAAGAATTATTTAGTTTAAGCGAGCTTATTAATGCCTTTGATTTAGAAAAAGTAAACAAAGCTGGGGCGAGATTCGATCCTGATAAAATAAAATGGTTTAATCATCATTACATGCAAAATCAGCCTAATGATGAGCTTGCAAAAGTGTTTCAAAAAAATCATTCTGAATTAAATGATATTGATATAAATTACATTTCTATGGTAATAGGTTTAATAAAAGAGCGCGCTACTTTTATTACAGATTTTTGGAGTTTAACACATTACTTCTTCATTGCCCCAATAAGTTATGATGAAAAAGCCTCTAAAAAAGCATTTAAGGAAGACACAAAATTTATTTTAGAAGATCTTAAGTCTACTATAGAATTGATTGATAATTTTGAAGCAGAGCCTTTAAAAACAATTATTAAAGACTGGATAACAACCAAAGAAATAGGTTTTGGCAAAGTAATGCAGCCTTTACGATTAGCTCTTGTTGGTGCTTTACAAGGTCCCGATGTCTTTGATATTATGTTTATGATAGGTAAGGCAGAAAGTATAAAACGTATTAAAAAAGTTATAGAAAAACTGTAATAAAAAAAGGAGTTTTAATATTAAAGCTCCTTTTTTTTATTCTTCGACGTTTAGTCTTAAATTTTAATAAACTTCAACACTTTATTTATTGTTTTAACTCTTAAGAAGTAAGTTCCATGAGATAAATTAGAAACATCAATAGTGTCTTCGTTGCTATTAACTTTTCCTTTTTTAATAATTTGTCCTAGCATATTATATATTTCAATATTATAATCTTCTTTTATATTCTTAAAGGAAATTGTTCCTTGAGCAGGGTTTGGGAATATTGAAATTGAAGCTATTGTTTTATCGTCTATGCTTAAATCACAGGTATATTCTGGTAGAGTATAGCCTCTCGCTTCAAATCGTTCTGTAAAGACATTAATATCTGCGCAACTATATGCCATATCTATGGCTGCTTGTCTTATAGCTATGGCTGCATCTTGTTGATTAGTGCTACTATTGGTAGTGCCTAACCCTTCTAATACAGCTGTATCTGTCTTTTGGCGTCCAATAATTTCCCAAATTTCCATTAATACTGTAGCAATAATCTGCCCTTCAGCATGTATACCCCCACCTAAACCACCTGGGTACATGTTTGTTACTGAAGTAGAACGGCCATTCCAACAGGTATTATGCCCGTCCCATCCAAAAACATAAGAGTATGCATCATCAGAACTAGACCACTGTCCTAAGTTTCTTTTATATGAATTGGCCCAATAATCACCAAAACCTTCGCTAAGACCCTGAGTATTAGATAGCCCTCCATTAGTTACCCAATCATGCAAACCATGTCCTAACTCGTGCAAAATAACATCTGCATCTTCCCCATCGTCTACACAGCCTTCACCAAAAACCAGTTTCCCATTATAATAAGAGTTATCACCTCCATTAGCTCCATGAGGATCAAATTTTACAGCACCTCCTGGAGCGGTTAATGTTATGCCTAAAGTATTATTAATATATCTAAGGCTTTTATCTAGGTGGTAGTATACATTAACAGCCTCAAAGCCATCTTCTTCTCTGTTATAATTAAATTGATCGTCTGCCCTAAAAAACAAGCCTTTATTTGGGTTTTCAATTTCTTCTATTTCTGCATAAGGCCCTATAAGTTTATATTGTCCTCCCGAAAATTCTATATCTAACAATGTTACAGAGGTTCTAGCAGCATCTAAATCTGCATTTGTGGCATCATCATTATCAGAATAATTTCCTCCATAGGCACTTGTCGTTGCGGTTAAAGGGTCTGTATCAAAAATAAAACCTGTTCCATTAGCTCTACTAACTTCTGCGCTTTTTACAGAACCATGTTCTTCGTTTTTTTTTTCTGTTGTCTCTTTTTTAGGCTTATTTTTATTGTCATTGTTATACAGTGCAATATCCTTGCTACTTAATACTTCCCCGGAATGGGCATCAACAATTGTTTCCCATAAACCTGTTTTATTAGAAGATGCAATAGCTAATCGATAAACTAATTTTGTTTCGTTTAGTTTATTATAAACATATAGTTTATTATCAACCGAAGTTATGTTTTCTTGCTTAATTTTTTGTTTAGCAATGGTCTTTTGCAAGGCATCATTTTTTGAAATATTAGGTGTCGTATTAATAACCTTAACATTAGGATCGTAAGTACTGGAATGATATGTAACCTCATCCTTTTTATTTAAATGCACAGCAATTGAAGCATCGTATACCTGTACACCGTTTATCATTTGATAGTAGCGAAATGTTTTTCCTGAAAGGCTTTCTCTTTTAAAAAGCATTTCAAAATCATGACCAGGTTGAATTTTTAGTTTTTCTTTATTATTATTTATCCATTTAAATGCAATGTCTTGAGATTTTGACTGAGAAAATGCAGAAATAGAAATAATAAAAAAAAGAATAAATGGTAATTTAGTTTTCATAAAATAAAGAGCTTTGCTATTGCTAAATATAATTACAAGTTTTTAGAAATACAAATTATTAATTTAATTAAACAACTGATTAACAAATTGATATTGTAAAATTATATACTTATAATTGCTGTAAAAACAAGCATACTTGTATTCCCTTTAAACTTATTTTCGTTACCAGATAGATTAAGGCTTTTATTAGAGTTAAGCTTATTAAGAATATTGTTTATACCATAAATATATTGCCCTTGTACTTTAAACCTACTAATGCCTAGCGTAGCCCCTACTACGCCATTAATTCCAAAATTAGAAACCTCTGAAATATCTTTTACCTCTAGCTGTTCGTAACCATTTACTAAAAAGTTAGTATATGCTTCATTTATAAGCTCTAACTTACTATTATATTGTATCATTGGTCCATAATCTATAGTAAAATAGCTTTTAACGATTTTAGCATGCCATAAAAGCGCTATTTGTGCTGCTAAAACTTTATGTTCAATATCTACTTGCTCAGTATTTATGTTAGACGCTCTTCCCGAAATTCCAAAATTGCTTTCAGAAAGTTGAATGGAATAACTCAGATTGTACCATTTATGAGGCAAGTTTACTGTAGCACTTAAACTGCCTACCCATCCATCTCCTTGACTGGTTTTAAAATTATTAGTTATAATGTTAAATTTAGTTATTCCGCCTTCAATACCAATACTATTTTTAATGGCATAACTCTTAGGTTGTGCAAAGTTTTTTGTAACAAAAGTACTCGTAAAGACTACTAACAAGATAAGTTGTAAGTTTTTCATGTTTATTTGGGCTTGAATAACAAATATAACTTATTTTAGTAATTAACAAATTTATAATAGCTTAAATTTCAAAACCATGGGCCAATTCATATTCATTCCTATTCTTTTTTTCGGAGTAATAATATTTATCTCAGCATTTTTTATAGTTAAACAACAAACCGCCGTTATTATAGAGCGATTTGGTAAATTTAAAAATATACGCCAATCGGGTTTGCATATGAAAATTCCTTTGGTAGATAAAATTTCTGGCCGTTTAAGTTTAAAAATACAACAATTAGATGTTATTATAGAAACTAAAACTTTAGACGATGTTTTTGTACGATTAAAAGTTTCTGTACAGTATAAAGTCATCAAAACTAAAGTTTATGATGCCTTTTATAAATTAGATTATCCTCACGATCAAATTACATCTTATGTTTTTGATGTTGTAAGAGCTGAGGTCCCAAAAATGAAATTAGATGATGTTTTTGTTAAGAAAGATGATATTGCAATTGCTGTAAAATCTGAGCTAAATGAAGCCATGATGGAATATGGCTATGATATTATAAAAACTTTAGTAACTGATATAGATCCTGATCCGCAAGTAAAAGAAGCCATGAATAGAATTAATGCTTCCGAACGCGAAAAAATTGCAGCGCAATTTGAGGGGGATGCAGCACGTATCTTAATCGTAGAAAAAGCAAAAGCTGAAGCCGAAAGTAAACGCTTACAAGGGCAAGGTATTGCAGACCAACGTCGTGAAATTGCTCGTGGTTTGGAAGAGTCTGTAGAGGTTTTAAATAAAGTAGGTATTAACTCTCAAGAAGCGTCGGCTTTAATTGTTGTAACACAACACTATGATACGCTTCAATCTATTGGGCAAGAAACCAATAGTAATTTAATTTTACTCCCTAATTCTCCACAAGCTGGAAGCCAAATGCTTAATGATATGGTAGCAAGTTTTACGGCAAGCAACCAAATAGGTGAAGCCATGAAAAATTCTAAAAAGAAAAACGACTAATCATTAAATCATAAAACTAATTTTTAAGGAACATTTTTATAAAGTGTTCCTTTTTTATTTAAAAGGGTGCCTTTCTTCCCATTTTTTAATAGGGTTTAGTGTGTTTACTACAAATTTTAAAATAGTATTTGCTATAAAATTATTAGTGTGTTTCATATAAATATGCATGGTATAAGGCTTAGCGCCAACCGAACTTTTTATTTCCATAGCTGTTCTTGCATATACAATACTTTTAAAATTGTTTCTGATCGCAAAAGAAAGCATATCAAAAAGCATATTTAAATATATCTGGTTTTTAGACTGTAACAATTTGTTATAACCTAAAAAATACGTTTCTAAATAGTCAACGTTAAGAATTAATGTATAAAAGCCAACAAGCTCTTCTTCTATATAATATCCAAAAACTTTAAAGTTATTTTGTAAATTCTTCTTCAAACTAATAAAATGATCTTTAGGGAGTATAAATGAATTTACCTTTGCATTATCTGAAACATTTTTATAAAGAATATAAAGCTTCTCTGAGTTTATTTCAACACCTTCAACACTTAATTCCTTACTAGTAATGTTTTTTCTTTTATTAATAGCTGTTTTAAAACGGCGCTTGTATTTCTTTTTTAAACTTAAAACATAGTCTTCAATTGTTCTCCATTCAGAATTTATAGATAACACCATATTAGGTTGAACTTGTACTTTATACATGTTCCTTTTATAAAATAATTCTGCACTATGATGGATTTCATCATTTTCAAAATAATCCTTAAAACCAATTATTCTAATTGTCTTTCCATATTTTATTTTTATTTCTTCTGAAATAACATTGATTGCTTTAAAAATCTGATTTAAATAAAGCGATTGTGAGATTGTCTTTTTATTATAATATAATCCATGCTGACCTGTGTGCATTAAATTGCCAACGACGAGACCGTTTCCTTTTACAATTCTTGCCACAAGTGTTTTCGCTATCCGTTTTAATGGGTTGTCGCTTGTTTTTCTAAACACATCATCTAAATACATTTCTACACGTTGAATTATCGCAACGCCGACCAATAGATCAGAATTAAAAACAGCAATATAAAAAGATGTAATATTACTTGGGCAAGATTGTTCTAAAGCTTTTAAAAACGACGTTTGTAAAAAAATATCGTGTAAAACAAAACCGTCCCATGATCCAGGAAGCTCATTAACATAATTATAAATTTTAAAGTGTAAAGTAGTGGTCATTAAAGCTAAAAACTGCAAATAACATTATTAAAAAAGACTGAAAACAAACGCCCTCAGCCTTTTTTATATTATTTTTCTATATATAAGATTTATCTCCAACCACAAATAATACCACCCATAATAGCCAAGCACGTAGTCCAAAAACCAGCATTAATAAATATATACTTCCAACTTTTACGTTCGAATAATCCGTTTATAGCGATGACTGGTAGGACAAATAATACTCCTGCCATAGTACCATGTAAAGCTCCGTGTTTAAAAGTTCTAAAAGCATCTCCATAGTCTGTCATAAATGAAGTATACGATGGTAAAGCTTTGGTAAGGTCTCCACCAATCATTCCTAATGCTCCAGTTTGATGAATTGTAATAAATTGAATAAAAAATGATAACAAAAAAGAAAGAATAAACGAAACAATAAAAATAACAGGCATGTTTCCTGTTTTAAGTTTTTCTTCTGTTACTCCAGACTCACGCATCCAAGCGTCACCAAAAGTTTTAGGGTTGTACCATACAAAACCTAATACAATTGGGATAATAGCAGCTGCTAAAAGGGCATAAATATTAATTTCCATATTAATTTGATTGTTAAAGATTAGTGTTCATTAAATGTACAAAAATTAAAGAGGTATTTTGTAGCTTATTAATAAATAATAAAATGAACCTGTAAAATTAATATCAATTAAAATTTACTCTAATAACTACTTTCTATAAAACAGCTTTGCTTTCTGCAACTAACAATTTATTCTTATCTTCCATAGCTTTTTCAATAAAACTATTTATAGCTTCATTTTTTTCTAAACCATTTTTTAATAAAACACCCAAAGTAATCATTGTAATAATCCGAGTACCACTTTTTTTAACTGCAGTTTCAAAAAGAGGTTCTATTTCTTCATAGGTTACACTTTTTGCTAATTCTTGTATTTCTTTTTTGGCTTTGGCTTGTTTTTCTTCTGGCAATCGATCGTACTTTTTGCCGTATTGCTTAATTAATTCTATTGCTGGTCGGTTATTTTGTTTTGTTGACTTATTCGTTTCTTCTTTTGGTTTTGTTTTTGCCCAAGAATCTCTTAAACCAACAGTCTTATTGAATACAAGTTTTGATGGTTTACTATCGCTATCAACATTAAAATAACCTAGTCTTTGAAACTGAAATCGATCTCCTACTTTAGCGTTTAACAAACTTGGTTCTACAAAGGCTTCAATAATTTTAAGAGAATTAGGGTTAATAAAATCTGTAAATTCTTTGTCTTGGTGGCTATCAGGAGCTTCGTCTGTAAATAACCTATCATACTCTCTTACTTCAGCCTTTACAGCATGTTTAACAGACACCCAATGTAATGTTCCTTTTACTTTTCGTTTGCTCTCTTCAGTTCCTGAACCACTTAAGCTCTTAGCGTCATAGGTACAATGAATTTCTTTAATATTACCATAACTATCTTTAACTACGTTTTCACCTTTTATAATATAGGCATTTTTAAGGCGCACTTCTTTTCCTAATGTTAATCTAAAATATTTACTGCCTGCATTTTCTTTAAAATCTTCTTTTTCTATATATAGTGTCTTAGAAAATGGTACTTTTCTATAGCCCGAAGTTTCATCTTCTTGATTGTTTTCTGCTTCTAACCATTCCTCTTTATCGTTATCATAATTAGTAATAACTAATTTTATTGGGTTTAAAACAGCCATAACACGAGAAGCTCTTTTATTTAAATCTTCTCGAATACAAAACTCTAATAAAGCCACATCTATAACATTTTCGCGTTTTGCTACACCAACAGTTTCTATAAATTTTCTAATAGAGTTTGGAGTATACCCCCGACGACGCAAGCCAGAGATTGTTGGCATTCTAGGATCGTCCCAGCCAGATACCGTACCGTTTTCAACTAATTTTAAAAGCTTACGCTTGCTCATTATGGTGTAACTTAGATTTAAACGCGCAAATTCGCGCTGTTTAGGACGTATTTGACTAGTGTTAACCACTTGGTCCAAAAACCAATCGTAAAGCTCTCTATGGGGCTTAAATTCAAGTGAACATAATGAATGAGAGATGTGTTCTATGTAATCACTTTCTCCATGAGTCCAATCGTACATAGGATAAATACACCAATCACTTCCTGTTCTATGATGATCTTTCTTTAAGACACGATACATTATAGGATCCCTCATAAGCATATTTACATGTTTCATATCTATTTTTGCTCTCAAAATATGTTCCCCTTCATCAAACTCTCCAGCTTTCATTCGCTCAAAAAGATCTAAATTTTCCTCAACCGTTCTGTTTCTATAAGGACCATCTATTCCTGGTTGGGTTGGTGTTCCTTTTTGCTCTGCCATAATCTCTGATGTTTGAGAGTCGACATATGCTTTTCCTTCTTTAATTAACTTAATAGTCCAGTCATAAAGGGTTTGAAAATAATCTGAAGAATAGCACTCCTTTTCCCATTTATAGCCTAACCAAGCAATGTCTTCTTTTATAGCATCTACATACTCTTGCTCCTCTTTAGCTGGGTTAGTGTCATCAAACCTAAGGTTTACTGGTGCATTATAACGCTCACCTAAACCAAAACTAATCCCTATTGCTTTGGTATGACCAATATGTAAATAACCGTTAGGTTCTGGCGGAAAACGAAAACGAAGTTTCTCCTTAGATAACCCGTTTTTTATATCGGTTTCTATTATGGTTTCAATAAAATTGAGTGATTTTTTATCTTCAGTCATACTACATAATTATAGCACAAATTTATAGAAATTAAGCGAGATATAAATATAAAAAAGCCTTTCAGGAATATTATTCTGAAAGGCTTTTAGCTATGAAATTATAATTTAATGCCTGTAGGTTCCGTCTGGTAATACGGTTGGGAAGTTGTACTGAGGGTCGTTTAACAAAGCATATGCTGTTGGATCTCCACTTTCCACAAGAGCTGGTGTGTTTAATTTCCATTCGTTTTCTATTTCGTTTAGTCTATTTTCTTGAGCGCCAAGCATAGAACTCATTACCCAATAAATATATTCACCTCCTTGGCATTTATAATCGCAGGTTGGGTCGTCATACTTGTACCATGCATTTTCAGGGTATGATGCTGGTGGTGTTTCAAACACTCCTCCTCTAGCAATATCCATTGCATCAGACATTGAAGTTCCAGAATTAGTTCCAAATATATTAGGGTAAGCGCTTTCATGCCCTGCGTGTGTTACAATATGCCATACTTCTTCTAAGGCGGCATCAAACTCTCCTGTATTCCCATTAGTAACAAAACCAGGGTGTGTTTCGGCATTTCCTAAATCTTGACCAATTCTTCCATCTATAAAAGCATTGTCTAGATCACTTTCTGAAGCCCACATAACCATATAAGCTTTATTTGTAAGCATGGCATCCATTACGGTTTGATTATCGATTGTACCGTCTTCATTATTATCTAAATATTGCGCTAAAAGGTTAGCAGCATGTAATAAATTGGTATCGGTTACTCCAGATACGGCATAAATATCTATTCCAAATACTACAACTTTTCTATTATAACTAGAAAGTACTCCATCATTATTAGCTACTATAGTAAAATTTGGATCGTTTCCACCGTTAATTATTGTGTTAGTAGACGAATCGTCTTTTGAACATGATGTACAACTTAATAATGTTATTATAATTAGCATCATTAAAGTTGAAAATAGATTTTTCATAATTAAATTTTTTAAGTTATTAATTGATTTACGGTTCTAGTACCAAATTAACGACCAATTCTAAAGTTTATGTAAGCGAAGTAGTCCGAATGCATCTATTCGGACTATTTTAAAGACAATTCATACTGTTTAGGCGTCATGCCTTCTAAGGCTTTAAATGTTGTATAAAACGTTGATTTTGAAGAAAAACCGGCTTCTTCTGCTAATCCAAGGATTGATAATTGTTCCGCTTTTGGAGACTGTATCAAGTCTTTAAATTCTGAAATTCGAAATTCATTAATAAACTGATAAAAATTAGTTTTTGAATGTGTATTTATTAATCTAGAAAGTTCTTTTTCCTTAACCTGAAGTGCCTCTGATAATAACCTTAAATTTAGATTAGAATTGGTATATAGTTTTTTATTAGCAATGGTTTCTTTTAATGTTTTAAAAAGAAATAAATCTTCTTCAAAATTATGAAACGCTACTTTAGTGGTACTCGGATTATTATAATTAAATACTTTTTCTTTAAAAATTTCTTGTTGTGAAAACCCATTATAACCAATCCAATACACCATAAAAAAAGTAAGTATTGTTGAAGTAGCTACAAAATATTCTATAACATTTTCATTTGTAAATCCTATTATATCTTCAATAATCCAAAGCAAATGAAATCCTAAAAAAACAAAAATGATAGCTTTAATCCATGATAAGGTTTTCTGTTCTAAATCTGAATAAAAATTGCTAACACGCCTCTTATGTTGCTGTACTATTTTAAAAATATACAGTAATATGCTAACATTAAAAATGTATTCAAGAAACATAACTGGTTCCATATCTATATTAAAAAAAGAAATGATATTAAAAAATACTCCTAGGACAAACAGTAAACTATACTCTTTTTTATACGGATTATTTATGGTTTGATTAACATATAATAACAATAATGGAATTGTAAATAACGTTGTATGCGGGATTAGATATAAATCTTGGGAAATACTTTGAGATAAAGACCCAAAAATTTCAATGGTTAAACTCCATAAAAACAACCCTAAAAAAACATTGGCTTTTCTATTATTTGAGCCTATTGTTAAAAATAATAACCCTAACATAAATGTAGTCGCAATAGCAAGAGTATCTATAATTGATAAAAAGGAAAGTTCTAACTGCATCAATAAAATAATGCTAAAAATAATAAATTATTAAATGTATTGAGATATTTTATACTATTCATGTTTATAAAAATGAGTATAATAAAAGCGTTAAATATTCGAATAGATATTTAAACTTCTTTGACAAAAAAAGAGACATTAAATTAAGAACTATTAACTTTCAGGTATAAAACTATAGTAAATATCAAAAATAGAAATAACAGATAATCGTAATTAATTGTATTTAATCTATGTTATACGTATTTCATCGAAATAATATAGTATTTAAACCGATTCTATGAATATAATCTAAAATAACTTGTAAATTGCACTATACTAAAGACTTAACCTATGAAATTAATATTTACAATTTTCACGGCCTTTATTGTGTCAGTAAGCGTATATTCTCAAGTGCATATACCGCCTACTTGTGGTGATACATATAGTTTAGATTGGACTTCTAGTCCGTCGGCTCAAAATGAGTATAATTGGTCTCCAGATGGAGCATTAACAAATACTTTTACTAACGTAGATAATTCTGGCGTAGATTTTACTGTAGCATTTACTGGAGATACTTCATCATTCGGATCATGGTCAGGTTCAAATACGCCAGCGGTTGGAAATGGATCGAACTCTTCTAATGAGGGCTTAGATTTATTTACCAGTGGTTATTCTGGTACAGGGGTTACATGTACTATAACCTTTAGTGTTCCTATCTATGCGTTTTCTTTTGATATTAATCATATAAATAAATGGTCTGTAAATGGAGATAAGTATACTGTAACTGGAATAAATACCAATGGTGATACCATATACCCTATATTTACGAATTCTGCTAACCCATCATATACAACCAACAACAGTACTGGTGTTATTGATGCTACTGCAGTTTCAGTTGCTGGTACAGATGGAATTGTTGGTATAAATTTTTCAGATAGTAATTACATAACAAGCGTTTCTTTTTTATGGCAAAATTGTGATACGTGCTCTACATATGTTCCTCATGGTTCTGGATTAGGTGATTTTAGTTTTTGTATTCCTCAAACTTTAGACTTTGACGGAA
>JAHDGB010000038.1 GCA_020627885.1 Flavobacteriaceae bacterium
GAACATCTACTGCTGTCCAAAAAGCAATAAGTGCTCTTTCTTTTTTTGAATGCTCCTTAGTTAAACCAACAAAAACTGGGACTGTCCCCAATGGATTCATAACAGAAAATAATGCTCCAAAACTAGTTAAAAGTAATTCCATGTTTTTTTCTGCAAATTCACAATTTTTAAGCTAGTGTTTAGTTAAAAAACAGTTAAGTATTTTTATTTTAATGTTAACAAATTTTAAGCATATAAACACTTAACTGCTTTTTTAACAGATAAACATAAGACATTAACGAATAAAGGATTTAAAACCTTGATTTTTAATTATATTAATCGTCAAATGAAAGATTTTTATCACTATTAATTTCCCTTTAAATTAATTATGAAATATCAGCATCACTTGCAAACCCCTATCTACCGACACAGTAAAACCTTCATAATTGTATTATTTTTTTTATTATCATTAAAAGTAATATCACAAAACATAGCGCATCAAAAAAATAATTATAAAATAAATCTACCTAAACAATTACTTATAGACTCAGATAGAGATGGCATTATTGACATAAATGACTTAGATGATGACAATGATGGTATACTAGATTCGGTAGAAGAAATACAATGCCGCGATAGCTTTTCTGGTGAAATCATTGGACCAAATCTTATTCTTAACCCAGGTTTTGAATTAGGAAATATAAATTTTACTACAGATTTACTTTATTTCGGAGACTGCACCGATAACACAAATAACCAAGGCCCTTTCTATTATGCCATTACAACAGAAGCTTCTAATTGCCATGAAAGATGGACAACTCCCCCACAAGAAGGAGAAAGATTTTGCGCAATAGATTTCCCCAATAACTCTTCTCAGAATTTATGGTGCCAATCACTACCTGTAGATCAAAATAAAGCATACGTTTTTTCCGCTTACTTCATAAATATTCTCCAAGATATTAGCTTTGGTAGAACTCCTATTTTTGGTTTTACGGTTACCGATGACAATAGTGGTACTGTAACAGATTTTGGCCAATCTGACACTCAAATTGATTTATCATTAAACTCAAATGGCTGGCAAGAAGCTGGTTTTACATACACAACATTACCAGAAGCAACAACTATTACAATTTGTTTAAAAAATATAACTTTAGGAGTTGGTGGTAATGACGCAGGAATAGATAACATTACACTAAAAACAACATATTGCGACTCTGATAATGATGGTATCCCAAATAAAAATGATTTAGATTCAGATAATGATGGTATCTATGACATAATTGAAGCTGGCAACCCTGCAATTATAGACACTAACAATGACGGCATGGCCGATGGGTCTGTAGATGCAAATGGAGTACCAATATCTACTCCTAATGGCACAACCCCTATTAATAGTGACAATGCAGAGTCTCCTGATTATATAGATATTGATGCTGATAACGATGGCATCCAGGACAATATCGAAGCGCAACTTACTTTAAGCTATATAGCTCCAAATGAAGCTGACACAAATTTAAACGGCGTAGATGACGCTTATGATGCCAATCCTATTATCCCCATAAATACAGATGGGGACAACGAACCTGATTATTTAGATTTAAACTCAGATAACGATTGCCTCGGTGATAACGTTGAAGCGTATGATACAAATGGAGATGAAATTGCTGATATTATTGCATCTGGTACAGATACTGACAATGATGGCTTGGATGATGCTTATGATTCTGTTGTTTTAGAGGTTAATACATCTACCACCAACGCTACAGATAACTATGAAACTCCTAACAACCTTCCTAATAACCAACCTCAAGGTGGTGAAGTTAATTATAGAGAATATTTTAACCCCTCAAACCCAGGTACAGATGGTAGCCTAACGCTTTGCAACACTAATGACCCTGTAGATTTATTTAATAGCTTAGGTGGCACACCAGATGCTAATGGCGTATGGACTCCCAACCTTATAAGTGGTACTGGCATACTAGACCCAAAAGCTGATTTAGATGGTACTTACACATATACCATTTCTAAAAATACTTGTCCTGATGTATCAGCTCAAGTAGTCGTTACAATTAATAGTGCACCAAATGCTGGAATTAACAGCACTATAGAATTGTGCGAAACCGATAATACCATTAATCTTATTGATAAACTAGGAGGCACACCAACAGCTGGAGGAATATGGACCCCAGCACTTAATAGTGGAACCGGAATATTTAACCCTAGCCTAGATGCAGCAGGAGAATACACATACACAGTAATTGGAACTCAACCCTGTAATGATGATTCAGCAAACATACTGGTTAATGTAAACCCTCTTCCCAATGCAGGAACTAATAGTATTTTAAATCTATGTAAAACCGATGATACCATAAATCTTTTTAATAGCCTAGAAGGATCTCCAGATACTGGAGGGGTATGGACACCTCTTCTTAATAGTACCACTGACATATTCGATCCTGCATTAGATGCTTCTGGAGTTTACACCTATACAGTTACAGGAACTTCCCCTTGTTCTGATGCCTCCACAGAAATCACGATAAACATAACGACTTCTCCAAATGCTGGTCTAAACTCTTTTATATCGCTTTGCAATAACGACAGTGCTATTAATTTATTTAATAAAATAGATGGCACTCCCGATATTGGAGGCACATGGTCACCTACCCTTTCTAGTGGCTCAAATATTTTTGATCCAGCCATTGACCAACCAGGCATTTACAGCTACACCATAAACGATGCATACTGCTTACCATCTACTTCTCAAATAACTGTAACCATAAACACAGCAAGTAACGCTGGTAATGATGGAAATTTATCTATTTGTAAAACCAATGAGCCTGTAGATTTATTCACAATACTTAACACAACTACTATTGACGGGACTTGGACTCCAACTCTAACAAGCGGTTCTAGTATTTTTAATCCTAACACAGATAACGCAGGCACATACACCTATACTGTGAATGGCACTGAACCATGCGATAATGATTCTGCAGAAATAACAATAACAATTTACGACGAATTACTCCTTATTAATCCAGAAAACCTTAGGTCTTGTGATACTAATAATGATAATATAGAAGCTTTTGATTTAGAAGAACAAACATCTATAATTACTGCAGATAATGTTAACTACACAGTAACATATCATAGCAATCAAACAGACGCAGATACTGGACAAGCTCCACTTACAAGCCCGTATACAAATCTTACAAATCCACAAACAATATACTCGCGTGTTTTGAATTCTAATACAGGATGTTATAATAGCACTATTAATTTTAATATAGAATTGCATGATGAAGTTATTGCTAACAATGATGTTTATGAAATATGTGATAACAATATTGAACCAGATGAAAACACCACTAATAATTTCGATTTAGAATCTCGTAATGAATTTATTCTTGGCCCCAACCAGGTTTCTTCTAATTTTAATGTAAGCTACTATTTAACATTAGACAATGCTCACAACCAAACTTTACCATTAGCAACATCTTACACAAACACTACTAATGTTCAAACTATCTATGCAAGAGTTGAAAATACTACTACCGGATGTTACAAAACTAGTGAAGTCCTTTTAAAAACTAACCCTCTCCCTTTATTTTCATTAAAAGAGATATATTCCTTTTGCAAAGATAATAATGGTGAAATTATTTCTCCTTTACCTACAATAAATACAGGACTAAATAACAACTCCTATACCTTTAAATGGTATTTAAACGACATATTAATTTCAGAAGAAACCGATAGCATATTAACCCCTACACAGACAGGAATATACTCTGTAGTTGTTACTCAAAATAATACTGGTTGTTTATATAAAACTCAGACAGAAGTTATTGAAGCTAATTCTCCTACCATAGAAATACAACAAACATCAATAACATTTGTTGAACAAAACAACATACTTGCTGTGGCTACAAATAATGGAAATCCAGATTCTCTTTATGAGTTTAGCTTAGATAATGGCCCATGGGTTAATAACAACAATAATAATACATACATTTTTAAAAATATAATTGCTGGAGAGCACACTATAACAGTAAAAGATATTAATGGATGCGGAGAAGCAAGCGCCTCTATTATTTTATTAGATTTCATTCCCTATTTCACTCCAAATGGAGATGGATTTAATGACACATGGAATATTATCGGCATTAAAAACCAACCAGACGCAGTAATATATATTTATAATCGTTATGGTAAATTATTAAAAAAACTTAACCCTAATAACATTGGTTGGAATGGCAATTACAATAACAAAATAATGCCTAGTGATGATTATTGGTTTTCCTTAACTTACAAAGATCCCAATACTAATGAAAAGAAACAATTTAAATCTCATTTTTCATTAAAAAGATAAAGGAACATAAGCTTAAATATATTCAGGTTTAAAAAATATAAAACAAACTTACAATTGTTATTATACCTATAATAGCGCCTAAAAACATGCTGATTAAAGTTTTTCCAGAACCATTATCAATACTAGAAAGTAATTTAGAAACAAAAAACTGACCAGCCAAAGTAGATACAAAATAAATAATAAAAACAAACCAAGTAAAAGAATCTTTAAAAACGACTAGGCTGTTTTTACCTTTATCAATATAAAATAAAAAACATATTAATATAAAAGAACTAATTACAAAAAGAATAGATTCGTCTTTCTTTGTAAAACTTATTTTTTTAATTACACTCATGATAGTTGTAGGATTAAATTTGGGTTAATTATTCACATTTACATCCTCAATTTAACTAACAAAAATTTATTCTAATAAATACCCCGTCTAAAAGCTAAAAAAATCTTTATAATTCATTTTTTTAACATTTATAATGAAAATTTAATACTTATTTTATATAAAAATAGTATTTATACTAAAACAAAAAACAGCTATACTAATTTATTACCAATAATATCCTCAACAACTTCTGGGTTTAGCAGGGTACTTATATCTCCTAAATCATTACTTTCATTATGAGCGATCTTACGCAAAATACGTCTCATTATTTTTCCGCTTCTCGTTTTTGGCAAACCATTGGTGAATTGTATTTTTTCTAATTTACTTATTGGTCCTATCCGCTCAGTAATAAGTTGATTTATTTCTTTCCTAACAATATTCTGATCTCTATTAATGCTTTTTAGAGTAATATAACTATACAACGCGTTTCCTTTAATATGATGAGGATAACCTACTATTGCACTCTCTGCAACATCTGGATGCTCATTTATAACATCTTCAATAGGAGCAGTTCCTAAATTATGACCAGAAACAATGATAACATCATCAACTCTTCCAGTAATTCTATAATACCCTACTTCATCCCTTAATGCACCATCCCCAGTAAAATACTTATTATCAAAAGCAGAAAAATAAGTTGCTTTGTAACGTTCATGATCGCCCCAAATTGTTCTTGCAATACTAGGCCAAGGGTATTTAATACATAAACGACCTTCAACCTGATTCCCTATAAGTTCGTTCCCTTTTTCATCCATTAAAGCTGGTTGCACCCCTATAAAAGGCAAAGTTGCATAAGTCGGTTTTGTAGGGGTTATATAAGGTATTGGAGTTAACATAATGCCTCCTGTTTCAGTTTGAAAAAACGTATCGACTATGGGTGATTTGTTTTTACCTATACAATCGTCGTACCAATGCCATGCCTCTTCATTAATTGGTTCTCCAACCGTACCCAACACCTTCAGTGAGGATAGATCATATTTTTCTACATAACTTACATCTTCTCTTGCTAATGCTCGAATAGCTGTTGGTGCAGTATAAAACTGAGTGACTTTATGTTTTTGAATAACTTCCCAAAAACGACCGTAACCTGGGTAACTAGGTACCCCTTCAAAAAGAACAGATGTTGCTCCATTTGCTAGTGGTCCGTATGTAATGTAACTATGTCCAGTTATCCATCCAATATCTGCAGAGCACCAATAAATATCATTTTCTTTATATTGGAATACATTTTTAAAAGTATACGCTACATATACCATATATCCTGCAATGGTATGTAACATTCCTTTGGGCTTTCCTGTAGACCCTGAGGTATACAAAATAAATAACGGATCTTCAGCGTCCATAATTTCGGCAGTACACACACTTGAAGCTTTACTCATTAAAGGTTCTAACCAGTGATCCCGACCAGGAATCATTTTTATTTCAGATCCAACTCGATTTACAACAAGCACATCTTTTACACAAGAACATTCCTTAAGTGCTACATCTACTATCCCTTTTAGATCTATAGTTTTGCTCCCTCTATAGGAACCATCGCTAGTAACAACCATTTTACATTCACTATCATTAATTCTAGTTGCTAATGCTAATGAAGAAAACCCAGCAAAAACAACTGAATGCACAACACCAATACGGGCACACGCCAACATAGAGATTACCAATTCAGGAATCATTGGTAAATATAAACACACACGATCTCCTTTATTCAGCCCTCTATCCTTTAAAACGTTAGCCATTTTACATACTCTTTCGTGCAATTCGTTATAAGTAATATGTACAGCTTCTTCTGTAGGGTTGTTGGGTTCAAAAAGAATAGCCGTTTTATCTCCTTTATTGATAAGGTGCCTATCCAAACAATTTTCTGTAATATTCAATTTAGCACCTTCAAACCACTTAATCTCTGGTTTTCTAAAATCCCAACTTAACACTTTATCCCACTTTTTTTGCCATAAAAAATGTTCTTCTGCTATTTCTTCCCAAAACAATTCAGGTTCATTAACCGATTTTCTATACAGTTGGTAATATTCTTCTATGTGCTTAATATTATAATTACTCATTGTTTCCTAATTATTTAATGATTGATCGCCTCTCCTACACCACTAGGAATTCTAATATTTTCTACTATTTCTTGCACTTCTTTTGGTGGTGCTTTTGTGAATTTCATAACAACAAAAGAGACCATAAAGTTAAACAACATAGCAATAGATCCAAAACCCTCTGGAGAAATACCAAACCACCAATCCTCTTTAGTTCCTCCACCAAACCAATTAAATTTAAACTTTGTCATGTAAAATAGCATCAATAATATACCTGTTATCATTCCAGAAATTGCTCCTTGCTTATTCATTCGCTTATAAAAAATCCCCAATACAATTGCTGGAAAAAAAGAAGCCGCTGCTAAACCGAATGCTAAAGCAACTACAGCTGCGACAAAACCTGGTGGATTAATACCAAAATAACCTGCCACGCAAACAGCACCTACTGCAGATAAACGTGCAGCAATTAATTCTCCTTTATCTGATATTTTTGGATTTATTATTTTCTTAATCAAATCATGCGATACAGATGCTGAAATCACTAATAACAAACCTGCAGCTGTAGATAACGCCGCAGCTAAACCTCCAGCAGCTACAAGAGCAATTACCCAATTAGGTAGCCTTGCAATTTCAGGATTAGCCAATACCATAATATCTCGATCTATCATCAATTCATTATTAGTTTTGTTAGCTACATATTGGATAATACCATCATTGTTTTTATCGTTAAAAGCAATAAGTCCTGTTGTTTCCCATTTTTTAAACCAATCTGGAACATTTGCATAAGGCTGATTAGAAACTGTTTCTATCATATTTGTTCTAGCAAACACTGCCACAGCTGGGGCTGTAGAATATAAGACAACTATAAGTAGTAGGGCTATTCCTGCCGATTTCCTAGCATCTCTAACTCTTTTTACAGTAAAAAAACGAACAATTACATGTGGCAAACCTGCAGTACCCACCATTAAAGCTAATGTAATTGCAAACACATCAGTTAACGACTTAGAACCTTTTGTATATTCTGCAAACCCTAAATCGGTACTTAATCCATCTAATTTATCCAATAAATAAGTTCCTGAGCCATCTGCTAATTTATCACCAAACCCTAATTGAGGAATAGGATTCCCTGTCATTTGAATAGAAATAAAAATAGCGGGTACCATAAAGGCGAAAATTAAAACACAATATTGTGCTACCTGCGTATATGTAATACCTTTCATTCCTCCAAGAACAGCATAGAATAATACGATAATCATTCCTATAATAACTCCTGTATTTATTTCAACTTCTAAAAAACGAGAAAAGACAATACCAACACCTCGCATTTGTCCGGCCACATAAGTAAAAGAGACAATAAGTGCACAAAAGACAGCAACAATTCTTGCTGTTTTAGAATAATAGCGATCTCCAATAAAATCGGGCACTGTAAATTTACCAAACTTACGCAAGTAAGGCGCTAAAAGTAACGCAAGAAGCACATAACCTCCTGTCCAACCCAATAAATATACTGCACCATCGTAACCCGCAAAAGAGATAATTCCTGCCATAGAAATAAATGAAGCAGCACTCATCCAATCTGCTGCTGTAGCCATTCCATTTGCTATAGGAGATACGCCTCCACTTGCCACGTAAAACTCTTTAGTTGAACTTGCTCTAGACCAAATAGCTATACCTATATAAAGAGCAAATGTAACCCCTACAATAATATAAGTCCAATTTTGAACTCCAATACCTTCAATTAATAAACTATTCATTATAGCCATATTTTTTATCTAGTCTATTCATTAGTTTTAAGTAAACAAAAATGAGAATTACAAATACATACATTGCGCCTTGCTGTGCAAACCAAAACCCTAATTTAAATCCGCCAATTTTAATTTTATCTAACGCATCTTTAAAAATAATTCCAGCACCAAAAGACACTAAAAACCATATTATAAGTAATAGTGTTACATATTTAATATTTTCTTTCCAATAAGCTGTTGCCTTTTCTTTATTTGTCATGAATTTTTCAATGAATTAAAATAGTGTTTTGCTTCTTTTAAGACCCTTGGAGCTAATAAAAGCGTTGCAGTCATTGTAGGAATAGCCATCAAAGCAAATACACCATCTATTAAGTTTAGCATTAAGCTTAATGAAGTCGTTGCTCCTATAATAATACTGGCAATATAGAAATAGTTAAAATAATGCTTTCTGTTTGCACCAAAAAGATACGAAGCACATTTCATCCCATAATAAGAATAACTAAATAATGAGGAAATACTAAATACTGCCACACATAACATTAACAAATACTTCCCACCATAGGGTATAGCCATTGCAAATGCAGAAGCTGTTAAACTTACACCATTAGCATCGGTTGTTTGCCATACTCCTGTTACTAAAATAGCTAAAGCTGTAAGTGTACATACAATTAAAGTATCTATTGCTGGCCCTAACATTGCCACAAGCCCTTCACGAATGGATTCTGTGGTTTTTGCTGCGCCATGTGCCATGGGTGCGGTACCAATACCTGCCTCATTAGAAAATGCGCCACGACGTATTCCTAGTAGGATTAAACCTCCAACCACTCCTCCAAAAAAAGTATCACCTTTATAAAATGACGCCGAAAATGCATCTGTAAATATTAAACTAAAATATTTAGGAATAACTTCTATATTTAGTATTAATATAATTAGTACTAACATAAAATATAATAAAACCATACTGGGTACCAGCTTAGAAGCAACTTTACTTATTCTCCCTAGCCCTCCTAAAATAACTACAGAAGTCATTACAACTAATACTATACCGACACTTAAATTACTATAAAAATTAACAGTAATTCCTCTAGGAATTAATACAATATCATTTATAGCTTGAGTGAGTTGATTAACATTAAAAACAGGCAAAACCCCAATTAAGCCACATAAACAAAAAAAAACGGCTAATGGTTTCCATTTTTTTCCCAAACCTTCTGTTATAAAATACATAGGCCCACCTTGTATATCTCCATTACTGTCTTTCCCCCTATACATGATAGCTAATGATGATGTAAAAAACTTCGTATTCATGCCTATTATAGCACTAATCCATAACCAAAAAACCGCACCTGGTCCTCCAATAGAAATTGCCACAGCAACACCAGAAATATTCCCCATACCAATTGTAGTAGATAATGCCGTAGTTAAAGCCTGAAAATGTGAAATTTCTCCTGGGTCATTTGGGTTATCGTATTTTCCACGCAATACTTGCATAGCATGCCCTATATATCTAAACGGTAGAAAACGAGAGTATATAACAAGAAACAAACCGCCTCCTATTAAGATTATTAATAAAGGAATTCCCCATACAAATGAAGCAAAATCTGCAATTAATTGATCTAATTTTTCCATTAATTAATCTGAGTTTTAATTCATCTTATAAATGTATTAAAAGCAAGTATATTCTTTATTATAAAAATTAACTAATTGAAATTACGGTTTTATAAGCACAAATTTTCTATAGATTCTTAATTAGCTCATAGAAAACAGTCTTGTATATCATTTCGCTACGTATTTGCTTTGAGAAATTCATTCAGCCAATACAAACTGAATAGAAATTTATAAAAAATCAGGCAAATATCAGCAATGAATTATACGCCTTATTAGGGGCGTTTTATTTACTCAACTTAATAACTTTTTCAATAGCCTTATCATTAGTTTTCAATTCTAATAGCAGATTATCATAAAACTCTTTTGTTTTTCTACTGTAGTTTAATTCATAGTCAGCTGGTATTCCATTCATTTCATAATTTATTCCATTTACATTTTCATAAATTTCATTTGAAAGTCCATACTCCCATCCATTTGGTAATTTTTTTGAAAGCACATCTGATAAAATCCCCTCTGTATTTGAACCAATCCGAATTGTATTTTCTATGTTTTGTGATGCCAAAACAAATGTTTCACCTGCGCTTGCAGTTTGGGGACTCATTAGTATATACAAATTCCCTTTATAATTCTTGCCATTTGGTTTAATAAAGACATCTTGACTCTTTGTATATCCGTCTCTTAATCTTGCTTTTTTTGAAAAGGCAATTTTGTTGCTGTTTGTAAAATAACTCAAAATTTCTAATCCTATTTGGTCAAACCCACCACCATTAAAACGAACATCTATAATACAAGACTCTATGTTTTTGATATCATTATAGATGATTTCCATTTGCTTTTTAAAACTTGTTAAAACATCTTTAGTATAATTTGTACTTTCATCTGCTTTCTCCCAATATTGGTTATCAAATTCTTCGGTAGATAAGTCGGTAGAAATATTATAATTTGCTAAATCCTCAAAATCATTAAATTGAATATAAGCTATACTATCATTAATATACCCCCAATTTATCATTCCTTTATTGTACGTTTTATAATTGGGAATGTATTTTTCGTTTATTGTGTAAATAACTTTTTCACGTAAGCTATTGCCTTCCTCATCATTTTCTTCAATTTTATCTTCTAGTGAGTCGGGAATTCCGACAAATGCGTGTCCATCATTTAATTCCGAAATCATTGCATTTAAAATAGAATAGAGTTCTAAATCTGATGTTTTTTTCGATAATTGCTTACGATATTTATCTTTTATCTTATTCCAATCAACTTTACGTAAACCAAAAAAAGCATAGTTTTCATTGAAAGTTTCCCATAGAGCATCAAAATTTAATAATGGGTTGTTTTTCCTTTTTTTGCAAAATTCCGATTCTTTGGAACGTATAAAATCATATTTAGTGAAACCTACTTTTATCTGTAAACTATCATTTGTTAATTTGGTTATGCCGTAAAACTCTTCTAAATAAGTTGTTGGTAATTTAGCATTTAGATTACAACCACTTTCGTATATATCATATAAAACGGTATGTTTTTTAGAAATCTCCAATCGTTGTCCGTAGCCAATTGATTTCCAAGTGCCGTAAAGTCTATTTTCAGAACCTCGTTTTTGTGCATTACAAGAATAAAACACAAGTGATGTAATTAGTAAAATATATAAATTTTTAAATTTCATTTTCGTTGTTTTGTCAAATTGTCCTTAAAACAAATAAACACTACACTATTAGTTTTCAGGAATGTTCTGTAATATCTTTAAAACAAACTTCCAATATTTTTGAGCTGAAGATATGCTAGCTCGTTCATCTGGAGAATGCGCCCCTTTAATGGTTGGACCAAAACTTATCATTTCCATTTCGGGATAATTTGTTCCTAAAATCCCACATTCTAACCCAGCATGACAAGCAGCAACATTCGCTTTTTCGCCGTTCATTTTTTCATACACCTCACTCAACACCTTCAAAATTGAAGAATTCATATTTGGTGTCCAACCAGGATAGTTCCCCGATAGTTCAACTTCACAACCTGTAAGTTCGAATGTAGCACGTAATGAATTTGCTAAATCTATTTTAGATGTTTCAACAGACGAACGTGTTAAACAACCAATTTTAATATTTCCATCTTTAATAATAACTCTTGCTATATTATTTGAAGTTTCAACTAAATCAGAAATGTCTGCACTCATTTTATACACACCATTTAAGGCTGCATATAAAGCTCGAGTTACTCCTTCTTGCACACCAAGGTCCATTATTTTTTTTGGCATTTCATGTTTAGAAACTTCTATTTCTAAATTGGGCTCTAATGTCTTAAATTCAGTTTTTATAACTTGAGACAATTGCTCTATTTCCATATTAAATGCTTCTTCATGGATGGCATCAATAACTACGATAGCTTTAGCTTCTCTAGGAATTGCATTTCTAAGACTACCGCCATCAAATTCAGAAATTCTTAATCCAAAATTTTCAAACCCATCAAATAACAAACGATTTAAAATTTTATTTGCGTTTCCTAAACCTTTGTGAATATCCATTCCTGAATGTCCTCCTTGTAGTCCTTTTACAATAATAGAGTAACCCGTTTTAAACTCAGGGGTTTCCTCTTCCAAATACGTTCTAGTTGCCGTAACATCTATTCCTCCAGCACAACCCACACCTATTTCATCATCTTCTTCAGTATCTAAGTTTAGTAATATTCCTCCAGACAGCAATCCACCTTTTAACCCCATTGCTCCAGTCATCCCAGTTTCTTCATCTATTGTAAACAAGGCTTCAATTGCAGGATGCTTAATATCTTTACTTTCAAGAATAGCCATAATAGTTGCTACTCCTAAACCGTTATCTGCGCCTAGTGTTGTACCATTAGCACGAACCCAATCACCATCAACATACATTTCAATACCCTGAGTATCAAAATCGAAATTTGTATCCGCATTTTTTTGATGTACCATATCTAAATGAGATTGCATAACAACAGTTACACAGTTTTCCATCCCTTTGGTAGCTGGTTTTTTTATAATTACGTTTCCTACTTCATCTTCTATAGTTTCTAACCCTAGTTTTGTTCCAAAATCTTTCATAAAAGCAATAACACGCTCTTCTTTTTTTGAGGCACGAGGCACTGCATTTAAATCGGCAAATTTATTCCACAATTGTTTTGGTTCTAGAACTCTTATCTCTTTATTCATAATTATAATTTATTGTTGTGCAAAAATAATGAATGAAGTTGTTTTTATTCCTTTTTTGCTACAAATTCACAAAAAAAATCATACCATTAAATAACCTTGAATACGGAACTTTAATAGAAAATGTTATTTTTGAACTATGCGTAGAACCCCTAAACTAATTATAGCGTTTAGTATAATACCTTTATTTGCACTAATTAAAGTAATGGTATACTTTCCTAACCTAATTGAAAACTGGTATAGCAATGGTATATATATATACACCTCCAAACTGTTACGATTTTCTTTAGGATGGTTACCGTTTTCCTTTGGTGATATAATATACTGTACTGGCATGCTATACATTATTAGATGGCTTATTATTAATCGAAAACGTATCATAAAAGACACCAAAGCTTGGCTCATAGATATTTTTGCAACGCTATCTGTTATTTATTTAGCTTTCCATCTCTTTTGGGGGATGAATTACTACCGCATACCGCTTCATAAAAGCTTATCTATTAATGCCAGCTACACGACGAAATCTTTGGTTAAAGTCACAAAAAAACTAATACTGAAAACAAATACGATTCATAAAAAAATAGCAAAAAATGATTCTTCAAAAATTGTTTTCCCTTTTTCAAAAAACACAATTATCAAAAAAACTCCTGAGGGTTACTCTGTTTTACAACAGCAATTTAAACACTTAAATTATACGCCAAAAAGCATAAAAAAATCATTATTGAGTTTACCACTAACTTATATGGGGTTTAGTGGGTATTTAAACCCTTTAACAAATGAAGCTCAAGTAAATGCTTTAATTCCTGCATATAAATTTCCTACAACTGCTGCACATGAAGCAGCACACCAATTGGGTTATGCTGCCGAAAATGAAGCCAATTTTATTGGCTTTTTAGCCACGATTAATAATGAAGACTCCTATTTTAAATACTCGGGGTATAGTTTCGGCCTTAGATATTGTTTAATTGAAATTTATAAACGCAATCCTGAATTATATAACAAACTACTAAAAACCATTAATCCTGGAATATTAAAAAATTATGAAGAAGTGAGGTTATTTTGGGATAATTATAAAAACCCTAGTGAATCACTCTTTAAAAAATCGTATAATACATTTTTACAAGCTAATAATCAGAATGGAGGGATGGAAAGTTATAGCTATGTTGTTGCGCTAATTGTTAACTATTTTGACAATAAACAATTATAATTGTTAATTTTTTAAAGATTTTTGTTTTTGATAGTAGTGAAATGTTATCTTTAAATCTTTAAAAATTCAAAGACACTAACTTCTTTTATGATCCAAAAGCACATTTTCCCTCTTTTATTCTTGCTGAGCCTTTTTAGTTTCTCTCAAGACTACATCCCAAAAAACGATGGTGTAAAAACAGTAAATTCCAATTATACCGTTTTTACAAATGCAAAAATACATGTAACACCTCATCAAATTATTCCTAGTGGTACGCTCATTATTAAAGATGAAAAAATAGTATCAGTAAGTGCTTCTACATCTATTCCCAAAAACGCTGTTGTAATAGATCTTACTGGGAAATCAATTTATCCTTCTTTTATAGATATATATTCTTCTTTTGGCATACCTCCTATAATCCCTAGTAAAAGCAATAATCGCACCCCTCAGTACGATGCTAGTCGCAAGGGGTATTACTGGAACGACCATATTAGACCAGAACAAAAAGCTATAGAGCATTTTAAGTTTGATGATAAAAAAGCCCAAGAGTTAAAAAAAGCTGGTTTTGGTATAGTTAACACACATATTAATGATGGTATCATAAGAGGTACTGGTGCTTTAGTTTCTCTTCAAAATGGCAGCAACGGATCTATACGAGTTTTAGATGAAAAATTAGGGCAATATATTAGCACAAGAAAAAGTAAAACGTCAAAACAATCCTACCCCACATCATTAATGGGGGCCATGGCTCTTCTTAAACAAGTTAATTATGACGCAGATTGGTACAGTAAAGGAAATGCAACGATTAAAGATCGATCATTAGAAGCATTCATTGCTAATAAAAATGAAATTCAAATTATTGATGCTGGAAGTAAAATAAATGCGCTTCGTTTTGACAAAATTGGAGATCAATTCAATACCCAATACATTTTTCTAGGTGGTGGTGATGAATATGAACGAATTATAGATATTAAAGCCACTAATGCAAAATTTATTATTCCAATTGACTTTCCAGACGCATACGATATGGAGGATGCTTTCTTATCAAAAACAATAGATTTAGAAGATATGAGAGAGTGGAACCAAAGACCACATAATCTAAAAATTTTAGCTCAAAATAATATCTCATTTGCTTTAACAACTCACAAACTAAAGAAAATAAAAACATTCTTTCCAAAATTAAGAAAGGCAATTAATGCCGGTTTAGAAAAAACTAAAGCTTTAGAAGCACTAACAACTATCCCTGCTCAAATTATTGGCAAACAAAACACTTTAGGCTCCTTAAAGGCAGGGTATTATGCTAATTTTTTAATAACCTCGGGTGAGCTTTTTGATGAAAAAACAACGATATATCAAAACTGGGCTTTAGGCACTAAAGAAGAGTTAGCTCCTATAAATATTAAAGATATTAGAGGTGATTATACTTTAAATATTGGAAATACTAATTATGATATAGAAATTTCTGGAGAAATTAATAAATTAAAATCTAAAATAAAAACTAGTGATAAAGAATTAGGTTCTAAAATTAGTTTTAAAGACGATTGGCTCAATCTTACGTTTTCAGACATAGATACTACAAAAAAAGGGTTTTATAGATTGTCTAGTAATATAACAAATATAAATACCCTCAATGGAAAATTAATAACCCCAGATGGTCGTACATTAGATTTTATAGCAACAAAAGAATCTAAAACAAATGATTCAGAAAAGAAAAAAGAAATAGGAAAAAAAATTAAAACACAAAAAATGTTTCCAGTTACCTTTCCTAATGCCGCTTATGGTTTCTCAACTTTACCAAAACAAGAAACACTTTTATTTAAAAATGTTACGGTTTGGACTAATGAAAAAGAAGGGATTTTAAAAAACACAGATGTGTTAATTAAAAATGGAAAAATATCAAAAATTGGCCCCAATATAAATCATTCAAATGCCAGTATAATAAATGGAGAAGGAAAACACCTTACCTCTGGGATTATTGATGAACATTCGCATATTGCAACATCTTCTATTAATGAATCTGGACACAATAGTACTGCCGAGGTAACTATAGAAGATGTTATTGATTCTGAAGATATAAATATATATCGCAATCTTGCTGGTGGAGTAACTTCTATTCAAATTTTGCATGGTTCTGCAAACCCAATTGGAGGGAGATCGGCCATTATAAAACTAAAATGGGGAGAATCTGCAAATAATCTAATTTATAAAAACTCACCTAAGTTTATAAAATTCGCTTTAGGCGAAAATGTAAAACAAAGTAATTGGGGAAATAATGCAACTATTCGTTTTCCACAAACACGTATGGGGGTAGAACAAGTATATATTGATTATTTTCAGCGTGCTAAAGAATATGATGCCTTAAAAAAAAGTGGCAAACCCTATCGAAAAGATATTGAACTAGAAACTTTAGCCGAAATATTAAACAAAGAACGTTTTATTAGCTGTCATTCTTATGTGCAAAGTGAAATTAATATGCTTATGAAAGTTGCAGAAAAGTTCAACTTTAATATTAACACTTTCACTCATATTCTTGAAGGCTATAAAGTAGCCGATAAAATGGCTAAACATGGTGTTGGTGGCTCTACATTTAGCGATTGGTGGGCCTATAAATATGAAGTAAACGATGCTATTCCAACAAACGCTGCTATTATGCATAGAGCAGGTGTAACTGTTGCTATTAATAGTGACGATGCAGAAATGTCTAGACGATTAAATCAAGAAGCGGCAAAATCGGTTAAATATGCAGGAATAAACGAGGAAGATGCTTGGAAATTCATAACATTGAACCCTGCAAAGTTATTACATATAGACCATAGAGTTGGAAGTATTAAAGTTGGAAAAGATGCAGATGTCGTTTTATGGAGCGATCATCCGCTATCCATCTATGCTAAAGCTGAAAAAACCATTATTGAAGGTAAAACCTATTTTGATATAAATCGTGATAAAGAATTAAGACAATTAATTAAAAAAGAGAAAAATGAGCTCACGACTTTAATGCTTCAAGAAAAAAATAAAGGGTTAAAAACACAACCTATTAAGAAAAAAGAAAAACAAGAATTTCACTGCGACACTAAGATATAATGAAAAAATTAAATCTATTCAGCGTATTACTAATTACTGTATTTAGTTATGCACAACAGACCCCAGCCCCTAAACAAGTTCAAGCCTACTCTATTGAGGGAGGAACTGCACATATAGGAAATGGAAAAATCATAGAAAATGCGTTGCTGATTTTTGAAAACGGAAAGCTCAGCTTTGTTGGTAGTGCTTCTGAAAACATAGAAAGAAAAGGTAATATTATTGATGCTAAAGCACAACATATTTACCCTGGGTTTATTGCAGCAAACACCACTCTTGGTCTAGCTGAAGTAGATGCGCTGAGAGCAACAAGAGATTTTGATGAAGTTGGGACTATGAACCCACATATAAGAAGTATAATTGCCTACAATACAGAGTCTAAAATTGTAGAGTCTATGCGGCCCAACGGTGTTTTTATAGCGCAAGTCAGCCCTAGAGGAGGGCGCATTTCTGGAACCTCTTCTATAGTACAATTAGATGCATGGAATTGGGAGGATGCTATTATAAAAGAAGATGACGGTATTCACTTAAACTGGCCTAGGCCTTTTAGCAAGAGTGGACGTTGGTGGATGGGTGAATCGGTTATTATAAAAGAAAATAAGAACTATAAAAAAGAGATCGATGAGTTAACTGCTTATTTTTCTAATAGTAAAGCATATAATACAGTAAAAACAGAAAAGAAGCACCTCCCATTCGAGGCTTTAAATGGTTTAATTTCCGGATCTAAAATATTATACATCCATGTTGGAAATGAAAAAGGCATTACAGATGCTATCAACTTTGTAAAAAACAATAACATAAAAAAAATGGTTATTGTAGGCGGTTACGAAGCTATTAATGTTAAAGATTTACTAAAACAAAACAACATTCCTGTATTATTACAACGTATTCATAGTACACCTAACAGTGTCGACGATAATTATGATTACCCATTTACATTAGCCAATAGCCTAGTTAAAGCAGGTATTACTGTAGGATTACATACTGCGGGAGATATGGAACGTGCTGGTACCAGAAACCTTCCTTTTTTAGCAGGAACATGCGCCGCTTATGGTTTAGATAAAGAAGAGGCTTTAAAACTAATCACTTCTAATACTGCAAAAATATTAGGGATTGACAAAACTTGTGGTACACTTGAGGTTGGAAAAGATGCAACCTTATTTATAAGTAAAGGAGATGCCTTAGATATGAGAACAAACGTAATATCTAAAGCTTTTATTCAAGGACGAAATATTAGTCTTGAATCGCACCAAACGGCTTTATATAAAAGATATTCTACTAAACTCGGGCAATAAAAAGATGACCTCTTAATAATAAGTAAACACAACAAACTAAATTATTATAAAACATGAGAAAAGTAGTTTTTGATTCATAATAAAGTAAATTTGGCATTTAATTATAACGCACCTATTCATTATAATGAAGAAAAAACTAATAAAAAGTCTTCAAAACCCAACAATAAAACAAGTACTCTTACTCAAAGACAAGTCTAGAGAACGAAAAAAAACAGGATTATTTATTGCAGAAGGAGAACGAGAAATACA
>JAHDGB010000267.1 GCA_020627885.1 Flavobacteriaceae bacterium
ATCATTCATCATTACGCATTATTCATTCGCCGAAGGCGCAGTCGGGCTATCCGCTATTATGTGGCTATTCGGCAGCTATTACGCTAAGTGCTGCTTGTCTGCCCTTCGGGCCAGCCGTCGCATCACTAAGCTCCATTAGCTCCCTCATAGACGCCACATACCGCTTCTATCCCTCACGCAATTTTTTGGTATTGGGTAACAAGTATTGAGACAAAAACATTTGTTTCCTTAAAGGGAAATGTTTAATTTTCAACAAAAAAAATGAAACTCAAAAGTTTAGAAGAATTAACCGACAAACATATTGGCAAAAAAGGCACTCCTAAACGAGATCAATTTGAATACGAATTGCGAATGGAAATAGTCGGAGACATCATAAAAGAAGCTCGTAAAAAACGTAATCTTACCCAACAAGAGTTAGGAGATATTATTGGCGTACAAAAAGCTCAAATATCCAAAATAGAAAACAATACCAAAAATGTACGAATAGACACCTTCATTAAGGTTCTCAATGCCCTAAAAGCCAAAGTAAATCTAAAAATCGAATTTGAGAATATGGAAATGGTTTTGGAGTAAATTCAATTATAAGAATTTCATTTCTTCTAGCTTTTTAATGGATTCCAATATCATGTTTATTAACATAGATGAACTCACAAGTATTCTACCACTTAATTTTAGTGAATAATTCCCTGCTGGATTCTTTATTAACTCATATCCTGTTTTATCATTTTCTGCTCCTTTTATGTAGTCACTCATGTCTATTTCGCCTATATATTGATAATGATATTTATGTTGATTCTGTAAAAGAATCACTAAAAATGGATTATAAATTTCTAAGCTAATTGTTTTACTATCATCGCTAAGGTTATCCTTTAATACAGATAAGACTTCTATTAGTCTATTTTTACTCCCTAAAAAAACAATAAGGGTTTCTATCAATATCCACCCTAATAATTCTCCCCCATAAATATTAATATTCTCAGGCTTAAAATTATGTATAGCAAAAGGTATTTTATAATATCTCATATTTACTTTAACAAGCGATCTCATAGTAATTGAATTACACTTTAATAGTAAAATCAATAAAAATATAATACATTTCTTATAAATAGTGGAGTTTTGAAAAGAAATTGGATGTTCCGATCTATTATAGTCATTAGAATAGACATAGTATATTTTATTCTGACTTATAATATTCTCAACCAATTGTTCAATATTATCATTAGTATCAAAGTAATAAATTTGGGTAGAAAAGAACTTATCAATATATCCATTAAAATCTGCTTTTAAGCCATAAAAATGTTCATAAACTCTTTGTATATTATTCGCATCGGTAACAAAAACGATCTTATCAAAACCAAATTTATTATTGCCATAAGTCCTTTTTTGTTCTTCTGAATAATCAAAATGAGCTGCAAAAACATTTAAGAGTCTAAAAATGTGCTTAGGATCAAGTCTATCCAAATCATCAATCACTAAAACATTTTCTTTAAAAGTCTCTTCCTCAGTTTCACTTGACATTTCACTATTCTTATTATCACCAGTGTCAACTTCTAATTTCTTGACTTCCTGTAAGCCTGCTATTATTAACTCTGTCAGATAATTTCTTTCGTAAATATTACCTTCCTCATTTAATAACGATAAACCCAAATTATCCACCACATCATTTTCTGATTGGTTTTCTTTTTCATACTTCTCAATAAACGTCTCTATCTCCTTATTCAAAACACTATAAATCTTAATGCCAATAGAAGGATCTTGAAACATCAACAAAGGCAAAAGAAGCTTATAAGCATATTTGTGTAAATATTTTGGAAGAAAAACTTCAGGCTTAATTTCTGAGTTAGAAAATAAGTACTTATACTCAATTAGTAAATAGTATAGAATATCATACTTGATTAAGCTAAATATATCCTTATTTTCCTGCACCGAATAATTGACAGGAAATAAATAGAAGGCATTATATTTAGCCTTATTTTTGTCAAAAAAGTACTTTAAAAAAGTAGTTTTACCCATACCAAATTTGGCAGAGAATAATACCCTTTCATTATTAGGATTCTCTAAAAACTCACCAAACCCTTCTTCTACTCCATCATATATTTTTAATAGCTCCATTAATCAAATATTTAATGCTCATCCTTTACAGAAAACAAATATACTAAATCACAATTAGATATTAACCTAATAATTAACAATAAAAAGGATTGGCCTTGGCGTTTACTGATTCTTCCCTATAATTATGCATCAACCTTATTCCCCCTAATCCTTAACAGCGAGAAAACACATCACTTTTACACAGGTATTGTAGGAATAGGGATATTATCCCCCGCTGGCGGGGGCAGGGGGTGGATATACCCCACTTTTGAACCTAAAATAACTATCCATGTAGACCAATTATTTTCTCCTTGAATTACGAGGCTTACGAGGACCACAAGTTGCATTTTTAACAACCCAATCGTCAATACTAATTTGAACACTATTGATATGATTCAAAACATCCAAAGCATCAAAACGAAGAGTCGTATATCCGAGTGCTTTTAATGCCTCATCTCGTTTTTTATCTTCTATAACAGCATCTTCATGAACATGACTAATACCATCTACCTCTATTATTAATTTCAAGGGCAAACAAACAAAGTCTGCAATATAGTTACCTATAGGTCTTTGCCTTCTAAACTGATAACCTAACATTTGACCTTTACTCAAAACATACTTCCATAAACAAGCTTCTGATTTTGTCATACTATGACGATTGGAATTAGCAAAGTTCTTTAATTTTTTATTGTAAAAACTGTTTTTCATGATTGGGGTATTTTACTTTTTTCAAGCTATTCAATTTTGATCTGCAATAGTATAGGATATAAATATAGTAAATTAATCATTATTTGGCTATTTCACATTATATTTAACCCTCAAAAGCAGGGTATATCCACCCCCTGCCCCCGCCAGCGGGGGAAAAAACCCCTTTATACAAATGCCTGGAGCATTTGTAGGTTAAAGATTAAATCATATCTTACCAAGCAATGAAAAAAGCCATCACTTACATGATCCTCTCTACCCTATTTTTTACTTGT
>JAHDGB010000268.1 GCA_020627885.1 Flavobacteriaceae bacterium
CCTTGGAGAGCTTATAAACAATTTATTGTTCATTTTTTAGGCCCATTGTTGTTGGCACATTACCACGGTGCCCAATCATTAAAATTGATGAGTAATTTTATAGATGGTATTCCTGTAAAAATGCTATCGACCATGTTGCCTTTTAAAACAAAATTAAACCCTTTTTTGTATTCTAATGTGCATTTATTGGCAAAGTTTGAAGATAAGCATAACGAAAACTACAAAGGAGAAACAAAAGAAAGTGTATTATCTAAAAAAGGGCAATTAAATATTATAGAGAGTTTATATGATTATATTAAAAAAATAGAATTAAAAGAATATTCAGAATGGGGTGATTATTATAATAAAACTAATTATTCTAATGATGCATTTTTGCAAAAAGAAAAAATAATAAACACTTGGATTGCAAACTTAAATGTTAAAACAGTTATAGATGTAGGAGGAAATGACGGTACTTTTGTTCGTAGAATAAATGCTGTTTTAGATCAAGCTTTGGTTTGTGATATAGATAATAATGCGGTAGATTATAATCATAAACAAGTAAAACTTAATAAAGAACAGTTTATGACGCCATTTGTCTTAGATGTTCTAAACCCTTCTGGATCTATAGGTTTTAATAATATAGAGCGTTTTTCTTTTATAAAGCGTATTAAAGTATTTGCACCAGATGCTTCTTTAGCGCTTGCTGTTATTCATCATATGACATTGTCGGGAAATATTACTTTTGATATGTCTGCTTCTTTTTTCGCCTCTTTTTCTAAACATTTAATTATAGAGTTTCCGAAAAGAGAAGATTCGTGGGTAGAACATTTATTAAATACTAAAAGGGAGTTTAAAGCACATTTCGATTTTTATAATATTGATAATTTCATTAATGACTATTCGAACTATTTTGATATTGTTGAACAAATTGAAATAGAAGATTCTAAACGTGTGTTGTTTTTATTGAGACAAAAACTATAAAAAATAAAATGATTATGATTAATAAGCTTAAGAAAGCTATTTTAAACGTTATTAAAGGAGAAAAAGACGTCCCATTATTAGCGGGTTTTGTGAGTGGTTTTTATCCTTTTTTATTTTATTTTTCAAATAACTTTACTGCTACTAATTCAATTGAACATTTAATCACTTTTTTAATTTTATTTTTAATTGTTCCAGTTTTACTTGCAAAAGCGTTGTATTCTTTTTTTGATAAGAGTAAGGTTTTATCAAAATATAAAGAAAATATATTATTCGTTTTTATTATTGTAACTACAATAACACTTCTTTTTATTTTTAGTACAATGAATATTCGTTTTAGTTTTAAGAAGCGTTTATTTTTAATATTTGTATATGGTGTTTTTACTATAGGAACGATCTTGTTATCTAAAAAATATAGTAAGATTTATAAAAAGTTAATTGCACTAATTTTTGTTATTTCAATCCTTCCTTTTTCAAGCCTATCTTTAAAGTTTTATGAACACTTAAGAGGAGTGAAGTGGATGGTACAACCTGATAATATTAAAGAAATAAAATTTGTTGATAAACCCAACATTTATCTTATTCAGCCAGATGGTTATGTAAATGAAATGATTATGAATAAGAAGCCCTATAGTTATGAGAATGACATGTATAATTGGTTACAAGAAAGAGGTTTTAAGTTGTATGAAAACTTTAGAAGTAATTATCCAGCAACATTAATTTCAAATTCTTCTATGTTTGGGATGAAACAACATTTTTATGGAGATATGTTATTTCCTTCAATAGAAATGACACATGCAAGACGAATAGTTAGTGGTGATAATGATGCTATTGAAATTTTAAAAAAGAATGGATATAAAACGTTTTCGATTGTTTCGGATGAATATTTTCAACAAAACAATTCTAAATCACTTTATAACTATAGTAATATAAGCTTAAATGAAATACCATTATTTAGTACTGGTGATATGGTGAAAAAGGATGTTTTTACAGATCTTAAGTCAATTTTAGATAAAAAAGTTGAGTCTCCCAGTTTTTATTTCATTGAAAAACTAGAACCTCAACATATAGGTATTCAGTTTGTTGATGATAAACTTAAAGAAGAGAGAGATTATTATATAGCAAGAGTGCAGAAGGCCAATAGTTTTCTTAAGAAAACGATTAGTTATATTGAAAAAAAAGACCCTAGTGGGATTATAATCGTTTTAGCAGATCATGGAGGGTTTGTTGGAATAGAGAATTATTATCAGATGTATTCAAATGATAATAAAGATATCGTTAATTCTACATTTTCAGTTTTATTTGCGATAAAATGGAATGGTTTTTTAAAAGAAAAATACGATGAAAATTTAAAAACAAATGTCAATTTATTTAGAGTTTTATTTTCTGCATTAAGCGAAAATCCTAAATATCTACAACATCTTGAAGATGATAGTTCTTATAATTTAAATTATGAAAACCCGTTTTATAATTCTGTATATAAAGTAATAGATGACAAAGGAAATATGTTATTAAAACCATTAAAAACAAAATAGTTGTTTAATAGCTGAAAACTCACTTTTATTTTTTAGAATTGTAAAATCATTTAAATTAATTTTTTATTTCTTTCAATTAATGCCAAATAAAGAAAAAAATTCCATTCAAGATTTTATTGGCTTAATTAGAGTTAATCAATGGATTAAAAATTTAATTGTCTTTCTTCCAATGTTTTTTAATGAACAATTAATAAATGGTAATAGTGTTATAAATGGATTGGTTGCTTTCTTATCATTTTCTTTAGTAGCGAGTTCTATTTATTGCTTAAATGATATTATTGACATCAATTTTGATAAAAATCATATTACAAAAAAAAGAAGACCGCTTGCGAGTGAGAAAATAAGCAAAAGCAAAGCATATAAGCTAATGCTCCTTTTAATTATACTAGGGCTAATAATATCCTATGGTCTAAATAGCATAAAGCTTACTTACGTGCTTGTACTTTATTGTATTTTAAATATTGGTTATTCTTATGTTTTTAAAAATATTATAATTTTGGATGTATTAATTATAGCATTAAGTTTCGTTTTAAGAATAGTTGCAGGAGGTGTGGCAACA
>JAHDGB010000039.1 GCA_020627885.1 Flavobacteriaceae bacterium
TAATTTCAAAATCTTCAAAATAATAATCGTCATTTTCATTTTTATAATTTGTTTTGTTAAAAGTAATTCTTCCCGATGCATCATTAATATTTGTCCCTATCATTTTTATATCTACAATTCCTTTAAAATGAGATATATCATCTTTTCTATAAACATTTAATGCCTTTAAATTTGCATATTCTACATCTGCTCTAAAATCGAAATCATAAATGGCTTTTGAAAAATCGGCTAAACCATCAAACTTCAATTTTAAATTTTTATCATTTGTCGTTAATTTCCCATTAAAGACTTTGTCTTTTACTTTTCCTAAAACATCTAAATCATTATAGGTATAATTATTATAATTTATATCATAAATATCCCCTGCTACTTTAGTATTTATATTTTCTTGTTTAAAACCATAACCATCTACTTTTAAGTTGGCAGACATTTTTCCTAGCTTAGAATCGTTCAAAACTTTACCTATATAAAAATCATCGAAAATAACTGTACCTTCATAAGAAGCGTTATCTATATCGTCAATATTTGTCATTACCAAGTCTGAATTAATGACTCCTAGCTCAGTATCTATTTCTAATTTTGCTTTAATTTTTGTATTAGTAATATCCGTATTTCCTTTAATTTTAAACACTCCTAATTTTTCAAATGTGGAAGGAATAGTAGCTCCTAAAACATTAGGCAACAAACGTTTTAAATCTTTATAACTAGACGTAATATTATTAAAATTGCCATCCATACTAAAATTATTCTCTTTAGTATTAAATAAGTTTTTGAAGTTTACATTACCATTAATCTTAGTATTGCTTATTGTGTTTAATTTCAAATTATTGGCATGTAAGTCATTAAGGGTTCCTGATAATTTAACCCGTCCTCTTACGCTCTGATTTATTCCAAATTCATTATAAAAAATATTTAACTCATTAAAAGACACATTCATTTTCTTAAAATTAGCATCTACACTAACCTTATCGACAAAATATTTTAAATGCTCTCGTTTATAATTAAATTGCAAATTTCCAGTTAAAGAAGAGTTTTTTGTTTTAATATCTAAATTTTCAAAATTCATCTTACTTGTGGTATAAGAAAAATTTGTTGTCAAATTTTTCATTTCTAAACCACGACTATCCATAAAATTAAGAGTATTAACTCGCAGACTAACATTACTTCCTTTAATTAAAAAATTTGTTGCATTAATATTTAGGTCATCAAATTCAAGAACCATAGGTTTTTCTTTGTTATTGTCAATGAATCTAAAAATACTGTTAGTTATCGTAACATCACTAGAAGACATTAAAAACTCACTTTTCTTTTCCCTAGGGTTTTCTTCATCAAAACGAGCTACAAAAATATCCAAATTAGTCTCTGTTTGACCTTTATATGTTATAATATTAAAAACAGCTTTGTCTAAGTCTATATCTCCAAAATTAAGAACTCCATTATATAAGTTTTTAAAGTTTATTATCGAAGAGTTAATTTCTGAAGTGCTAATTAATGTATCGTTATTAAAGTCTCTTATTAATACTGACTTAAGTTCAACATCCCCATTAAATCTGAGACCAACTTTATCTATATTTATATTCGTATTATAATCTTCATTTAATCTATTAGTAGCATATTTACCTAATTGTGTTTGTATAGATGGAATTGATAATAATAAAACAAGAATTATAAACAGCAATAAGACAATTGCTACCAATTTTACTAATATTTTTAGAAATTTCTTGATCGTAATTAATATTATGAAATTCTTTAGAATAAATTACCTTTGTACTAAGCAAAGCGAAACTTTTTAATACTCGCTTATAAAATTCAAAATTAACAATTATAATGCCGTTTTTTTACTAATGTCTTCACAAAATATTTATATTCTTGGTATTGAGAGTTCTTGTGACGATACAGCTGCTTCTGTTATACATAACGGACGAATTTTAAGCAATGTTATAGCGAATCAAAAAATTCATAACGATTATGGTGGTGTTGTTCCTGAATTAGCTTCGAGAGCACACCAACAAAATATTGTTCCAGTTGTCGATCAAGCTATAAAAAAAGCAGGAATAAATAAGTCTCAGCTTAATGCCATTGCTTTTACAAGAGGACCTGGGTTAATGGGGTCTTTGCTAGTAGGAACATCTTTTGCAAAATCTTTAGCTTATGGTCTCAAAATACCTCTGATAGATGTTAACCACATGCAAGGTCATATACTTGCTCATTTTATTGAAGAAAAAGACTTTATAAAACCCCCATTTCCTTTTTTAGCCATGACAATTTCTGGAGGGCATACCCAAATTGTTAATGTTAAACATTACTTCGATATGGAGGTTATTGGAGAAACTATTGATGATGCCGTTGGAGAGGCCTATGATAAAAGTGGTAAAATATTAGGGCTAGGCTATCCTGCCGGACCCGAAATTGATAAACGTGCTCAATTGGGCAATCCAAAAGCTTTCAAATTTACAAAACCAAAAGTTGAAGGGCTTAATTTTAGTTTTTCGGGGTTCAAAACAGCTGTTTTATATTTTATCCAACGAGAAATGAAAGCTAATCCAAATTTTATAAACGAAAATTTAAATGACATTTGCGCATCAATTCAATATACTATTGTAGGTATATTATTAGATAAATTAAAATTAGCTTCAACTCAAACTAATATAAAACATATTGCTATAGGTGGTGGTGTTTCTGCTAATTCAGGTATAAGAAAAGCGCTAAAAGATGGCGAACATAAATTTGGATGGACTACTTATATTCCTAAATTTGAATATACGACTGATAATGCCGCTATGATTGCTATCGTTGGGTATTTAAAATATTTAAACAACAGTTTTTCAAATAATAATGTAATGGCTTCAGCTAGATTAAAGATTTAATTATAAACTTTAATATTACAGTTTATAATTAAATCTTAATATTTAAATCCAACCTAATTCTACTTCCGTTTTCTTTAAAATTGCCAATATTTATTAATTGTTCTACAAAGTAAGTTCTTAAAACTAAATTAAAGTTCTTTTTAACGACATACCCTAATCTCATTTCTACACCATGAAAATTTGAAATCCTAGATCCTGAAGCACCAACTGATGAATAATCCCATCTACTCCAATCGTTTTGAGCAAAATAATCTACAATTGAATACTTTTGAATATTAGCATACGATACATAAAACAAACAATCTCCCTTATTTCTCATCACTCCATATTTACCGCTAAAAACAAAACCCGATTTTTCATTTTTTAACTGATTAGAAATGGAGTCTTTTCGAGAATAATTCTGAAGGTTTTCGTAAATTTCTATACCTAATTTCATTTTTTTCTTTTTACTAATTACAATTTGACTTCCCAAATGAAAAATAGAATAATCTAATTTAAAAGTTTGTTTTCCATCTGGATAATTACCAATTCTTTTAAAATAATAATAGCCCGGAAATATTTTTACTCGTTCTTGAAACAGACTTGTATCAAATTGAATAATTTGCAAATAACTATCCTCTGAGAACTTTTTATTATTCGAATTAATGATAAAATGTCCTGCATTAATAGTTATTTTTTTAAGTCGTTTATATTTTTTAAAATCTAAAACATACCTCAGCCCTATCCCTTCAGGTAAAACATTATCATTCCAAAACAATTCATTTAACTTAGTTAAAGGTATAGTGTTTTTACCCACCCACCCCATGAATTGCTCATTATAAAATCTATAGTACAATTTTTCTAATCCAATTTCTACTAATTCAAATTCACCATTTTCTCCTCCTAGGGTTACATGAGGCCCTTGCTGGTCATTAATATTTCCACTTCTTATTCTTCCTCCAAATGAAGAATATTTATCTATCGAAAAATTTAATCCAAACCTAAACCTGTACCGAAGCCGACTCCTATCATTTCTTTGTATTCCATTTTCGTTTTTTGAATTCCAATCGTGTTCAATTCTAAATCGAAAATCTCCATTAAAATTTAAACTCTTATGGCTCGTACTATCAATTTGACCAAATACTCCTTTGTAAAATGTAATAAAAACTAAAATAACAATCTTTTTCATTTGTTTATTTCTCTTCAGAAAATTCCATATCAATATTCACAATTTCACCCCACATTGGTATAGTGTCTTTCCAAACTTCTAATCGCTTTTTATAAAAAAACTGATCTTTACGCAAATAAGCCCGACGCTTAGTGGAGACTAGAAAACCACCAAAAGATTTGTAATCAAAACAATAATGAACAATTTTAATATCATTTAACCAACCTACATCTACTTTGTATTTAATCCGGTCTAACATAAAGGTCTTTGGGTCAATATAAAAAAGTTGTTTCGGACAATGCGTATGAAAAGTCTTAGGAAAAGTAACTTTCAATAAAAGTAAAAGCTTTTTTTGGTTTCGATTTGATTTATCTTTAACTCTTACCATCCCCATATTTTTTATTTTAGTTCCTGGGGTATAAAGTATATAAGGAAAATTAAAATAATTCCATATGGCATAACCACAAAAGTATGCAGCGTCTAATTTATCCCACCATAGCAATCGTTTTATAGCCCCCCATGATTGGAAAAAATATTTTCGAGGATTGTCTCTAACTTTAATACATGTTTTGCCCTTGTACAATTCTACACGTTTCCCTGCTCTATATATAGTAGAATACCCACGAACAGGGAAGTCATTAACCAAAATCTTTTCTTCTTTAGGATATATTTCTACCAAACGATTAAAAACTGGAAGCCTGGATTTTGATCGGATTACCCAACCACTCATTTTTCCTAACATTAGCATTCTCTCAATATTAGGATAAATGTTATGTGGATCGTATACTTCAATTAGTTTTGAAATAATCGTTTTTATTGATAAATCGTTCACCGTTTACTTAAATTATACGTATATGAGTTAATTAGAGACTATCATATGATCTGAAGTGGTTTTTAATTGTTTTGTTATGGCCTCTTTCATTTTCATGCGCATTATATCGTAACCAAAACGCATAAGGTAATCTTTATCCAATGTTTCATCTAGCGTTTCATCTAACAAACTATTGGTCATATTAGCGACTTCATCAATAGAAGCATTTAATAATCGTTGGCACGCCTTTTCTGTCCACTCAGAATAATTTCCTCCTTTTTGTCGCATTTTAGCAGAAAAAGGAATACCAGACAAATAATCTACCTTATAATCGCCAGAAAAGACCACCAATTCATCTAAATAATCGTATTCTACACCACCAGCATATGTGCTAGCCACTCCTATACCACTCCATAATTCGGCTTGCCTTTCTTTCGGAAAGGCATCAATTGTTTGTTTAATATGTTTAGGAGACCCACATTTAGCCCACCATATGGCTCTTCCTAATCCAGAATCGAATACATTTTTTGCATATTCAGGAAAACCAGACGGAGCATCCTGAGCCAGGTCAATGTATTTTTTTGTTTCGAATATTCCTTTATAAAAAGCATAACCATCTGGAACACACCATGCCATTCTGGGGTCTAACTTACGCATGTATTTTTCCATTTTTCTTAGTCCAAAAGGAGCCTTCCCTATAGCTAAACCTGCTCCTACTGCAGCTATGAAATCATGATGTTTCAGTTCATTCTCTATAAATTTACGCAAGCGAGAATGTTGTTTTGGAAAGAGCACATCCATTACTGCAAAAGACATCCCACTACCTTCAAAAGCAAATCCAACCAAATGATTATCAAATTTATTTTCAATTTTCTTAACAATTTTTTTTGGGTCTTTATGATGCTTCATTGCTATACGATATCCTTCTAAAAAAGCACGTATAATATTTTCTAAATTTGCTCTATGTTTCTCATTAGAAATTAAGAACCCTCTCTTTTCAAATGACGATTCCTTGTCATTTACTCCTAAAAAAGCTTTTTTTAATAGATACATTATAATTCTGTTGCAGTAGTAGTTAATACCCCTTTTGTTTTCGTAATAGTTAATAAACCATTACTAAAGCCATTGGCTTGATATGTTTTTATGGTTCTTTTGGCGTCTGGCCATTCTATACGAATAGTATTAACAACATCTGTATTAAGTCCGAAATGAACAGGACCACAAAAATTAGCAATAAAACCTCCTCCACCAACACGATGAAATTTCATATATTTTTCATTGATATAAATTTTTGCTCCAATTGCATCTACATTTAATGCGCCTATTGAATCATCTTTTAATCTAATTTTTACCCAATTATTCTCAGAGTGCTGGTTCATAAAAAATCGTGTACTTCCAGGTTCATAATTAGTTGGAGATGGGAAATTGGGGTCATGAGCAGAAATAACCTTTAGTTTACCATTAATGTTCGCTTTTAAATTTTTAGAGTTTGAACTTCTGCTATCGTACCCTCCCATGTTTCTAACAATTACATCCTGAAAACCATCATTATTTAAATCGGCTGCTATTGCCGCACGGCCATTTTCAGCAGTTTGAATTAAATCATGATTTGTAATCTTCTCTGCTAAATCTGGACCTTGAAAGCCCCAAACGCTAACATCATAACTGTAAACCATACTTTTTTTACCCCAATTTTGACGAGGTGCTTTTCGGTATACATAATTCTTTTCCTTTAGTTTATCGTATTTCAACTCTTGAATATTAAACAAATGATACTCGGCTGTTAAATCTACAAACTTCAAGTCTTCTCCTTTTTCTGTTTTGTTAACTAGCAACCTTCCAGGCCCTGTTCCCATAATTGGAAAAATTCCACCACCACGACCATACAAACAACCTATCCAATACAAGTCGTTTTTTCCATCATTCTGAACATCGATAGATGTAGAACCCCATGTAAACTCATAAGGATCTATACTTCCTGGATCGTAGTTTATCGTTGCTTGATTTATTCCAAAGTTTCGAATGTTATTTGGAATAGAGGCATCTGGAGGAAGTACTTTTGAATGTCGCACTTTGTTATTCATTTCATTGGTAAAATCTGCACCATCTACAAAAGCGTGCATCGAACGGTGTTTGTCTCCAAAAAATTGTTGAGCAGTAGTACCAGAGGTCATAACAGGATCAAAAAGCATATGAGGGTCTGGAAGCGGATGAGCAAGATTCATAGAAGCCCCTCCATTATTCCCTGCAAACAAATCTTCTTTTAAATCGCCATTAAAATCTGCTGGTGTTAATGACATCCAATACCCTGTTTTATCATGTCGTACATGTTTTGGAGCTAATTCAAACCCTTTTCCTTTTTTGTTTAAATAAAGTCGCATATATCCTAAATCGTTAGCCACCCATATATCTGGATAGCCGTCTTCATTTGCATCGGTAGATACTGCTGCCCATGATATTTGTCCGGGTTCACTTTTTTCTCCATTAATCTCTAAATAATCTGGTGTATAGGTTTCGAAATCGAACATAGCAATTGAATAATCTGTAGACAATAGTGGATATTTCTTCATTCTATAATATTCAGGGATTTTATAATCTTCATCATACAAACCATCGCAATTAAATTCGCTAGATAATTCTTTAAACGTTAGTTCTCCTGTTTCCTTAAGCTGATTGATATAAAGTTGGTTTGCTGCTCCCGCTAATGTATTTGATCCTCCTGGCCAATAATCTGGATCCATAATATTGCATTCAAAAATGTCTATATCACCATCTCTATCAAAATCTTCTGCAAGCAATGCCAATGTTGTTCTCTTTCCTTCCAAGCCTGAACTACGACTAATATCTTTCCATTCTGGTAAACCATCAGCATCTTTATCTCCCATGTTAAGAAATACTGAATTAGAACCATCATTTTCTTTTCCTCTCGATGATTCACGTACCTCATTACTGTTTTCATTAGGTACATAATTATCAATAAAATACATTCCTTGTGCACTCATAGGAACTTTTGAGCTTACTGCCTCACGCCCTACTGGTCGTACAAATTGCCCTAATACTCTTTGTGTTTTATTATGAGACCAAAACATTCCATTTAATCCATTTCCTACTACAAGATCTTTTCTTCCATCTCCATTAATATCGACAGCAACAGCTGTAACAGAAAGGCGAGCCATTTTTTCATTTGTAGATTCATTAACAGATTTTCTTGGGTATCTAAAATTTTCAATAAGCAATTCTTCTTCCTGGTATGTATCATTTACCATTAAGTCTTTTACTTGCTTGTATATAGGGTCGTTATTTTTATCATTACCTTGGTTTAAGTATAATCCGTTATATTGACGAAAAGGTTGGTCTTGTATTACTGCAGCTTCATTGGTAGGACGTGTCCAATTTTCGCCATTATGTGTAAGGTAAAGATCTAATAAGCCATCATCATTAGCATCGAACACAAGTATTCCACAACCTGCAAAACCATCAAAAACATTAGACCAATCTTTCCCTTCTTTATCAAGTAATTCAACTTCCTTAAAAGGAGATATTGATGAATAATCGACAGATATAGAATGATTATTATTATCTATTTTTTCTGCTAACTTTTTTATTTTTTCTCGACTTTCTAATTCCATTTTTTGATTACCAAACTCGATAGTAACATTTGTTAGCATCTCTACTTTTTTGGTTATCGTATAATGTGCATATATAATAAAAGCAAAAAGTAGTAATACGATTACTAAGAGTCGTCGTTTTGTTTTCTTACTACGTGTTTTCTTTTTTGTTTTCATCTGTTTAATATTTATGTTTTTTATAGGTCAGATGTAACATTCATATTATCATTTTAGCTATATAATTATGCTTATAACAATGAATGTTTCATGATTTTTTAATTAATATTATTATCTGTGTAATGCAAGTATATTGGTGGGATATATTCGTTGGTTGCTGTTTTCAAAATTTCTTGTAATTCTAAAGGAATAGGAATTTTGTATTTTACCAAGTCTACAATTCTTTCGTAAGAAGTAATCGTTAATTCAAAATAAGGAATGTCTGCATAAGGATAAGTCCTAATAAATATTTGCTCAATACCACGACCATGAGAATTTAAAGCTAATATCGATTCATTCTCTTGTTTTACTAAATAAGCATAACTTGGTGCATGCCCTTGCTGAATTAAAAATTTTCTTCTTTCTGCTAATCCTGATGCATTTAGTATGCCTACACCAAACCCTGGCAACAAATAATCTTCCTGCTGAACTAATAAGTGACAAGGCAAATTTCCAATTATTATTTTTTCCTGATCTGACAATACGATTTCAAATTCTAAATACTCTGAATTTTCAGAAATATCTGTGGGTCCAGATTGCCAGTTGTAAGATGTTTTTGGAACCACTTTTTTAATATTTGCTTTCTTTGGGTGTGCAAGGAAATCAAAATTGAAAGTAGATCGCTCTTTGTAGTCGTATATTCCTGGCTCAATAAAACTCGACATTTTCACTGGGTTTTCTACAAAATCCTTTAATTCAATCGGTTTAGTTAACGTATCATTAACTAAACATAAGGCAAAGTTCTTTGATGATTTTCTACGTGAATCTTGAGAAGAATACCCTAATTTTTCATTAATAACTTCAATTTTCACTTCTAATGGTTTACCATTTTCTTCTCGCAACCTATTCAAATCAACTGTAACAGCTTTCTTTGTATCCCATTTAAGAGATTCTTGAACAAAATCTGCCGTTAAACCATTAGTCGTAGAAACAATATGATAATATTCTTCAAGCGGCATATCAAACCATACATGATATATTTCGCCAGAACGATCAATAGCATTTAATTCCCATAAACCTGGTCTAAGACAATTATTAATAACACTCATGCGTAAAGGGCGATAATTTTCATTCGGAGTAAAATTAAAATCGCCATGAAGTTTCCAAGGGACTTTATCTGTTAAGTTTGTTTGAAAATGAGACATAATATCGCCAGATTTTCCATAAGGAAAGCTCAATCCATTTCGAGAATATTCTGCAAGCATTAAATTTAATCCATCAAATTCGTCAGCTGGACTCGAAGGAGTATAGTGTAGTCTAGGAACTAACTGATCCAGTGGAAGGTTTTTAATTTGAAATTGCGCATTAGTGTTTCCTGGAAATTGAAATTTTACTTCGCCTTCTTTTTCGTCTTTTATTTTCAATTGAATTGACTTGGCTTTTTCTAAAACACTATAAGTTCTTAATAATGACTGTGTTGATGGTGTATATAAACGACCTATAGCGTCTTTATGTTCTAATGTTGGAAATATTGAAATGTTAAACGTTTTCGTATTCTTACAACTAAAAAATATAGTGAACACAATGATACTATATCCTATTTTTTTTATTGATCTTTTCATGGCATTAACAAATTTGATGTTTTTCCATTTCTAGACGAGATACCTCCATCTTGGACCAATACCGATCCATTAAACAACTGAGCTTCATCACTTAATAAATAAGCTATAAATTTAGATACATCTCGAGCTACACATAATCTGTGATATGCTGTGTTTTCCTCCCATTTACCGACCAATTCTTTACTCTCTGGCCATTTTTTCAATAACTCTCCATAAACTGGCCCTGGAGAGACACAGTTAACCTGTACATTATGCTCTTCAAACTCAACAGCCATACTACGTGTAAGAGATTCGACAGCTGCCTTTGCTGCTCCCATTACACCGAAATAATCGACATAACCATGAGCCGCTGGAGAAGACATTGTTATGATTTTTCCTCCTCCATTTTTTCTCATTAACTTTACAGCTCGTAAAGCACTTTGATGTAAACCAACAACATTTGTTCTGAACGCTCGATCCCAATGTTCTGGTGTAATGTTTTCTAATTTATCGAGCATGCCATTAGACGCGGCACTTACATAAAAATCGATGCTTCCTAGTTCTTTTTCTACATCATCCCATATCCGATCAACATGTTTAGGGTTTGCCATAGAGCCCCATAAATGCAATGCTTTTTGTCCTTTATCATTTATTTCCTTACAGGTTTGGTCTCCCAAATCTCTAGAATGAAATGAATTAATAACAACTGTAGCTCCTAACTCAGCAAGATAAATAGCAATATCTTTTCCAAGACTACGTCCTGAACCACTAATGAAGACCTTTTTACCTATAAAAAAGTCGCTATAAGTTGGTTTTTTCTTTCCATTTACGGCTGGTTTCTTAGCTGTATTTTCAGAAATTGATGTCGTGTTTTTTATTACTTTTTCAGGAGAATTTGATGTTGAAATTTTGGATACTGGTGTTCCAATAAATGATTGAATTGCAGTTACTATTCCGTTTATAGATTGTAATTGCTCAGGAGCAACTTGCTGTTCTTCTTTAAGATCAAACCGTTCCTTTAAAATAGAATAAATCTCGCCTAATTTTACCGAATCTATACCTAAATCGTCTTCTAGATGTGCATGAGGATCAAGAATTTCTTTTGGATATCGAGTAACTTCTGCAAATATATTGATGATCTTGTTTTCTAAATTATCATCTGTTTTATCTAATAAAACTTCATCTGCAATAATTTGTCGATCTAATTGCTCTTCTTTCTGGCTTTTAATATCATTTTCATGAGCATTCATTGAAAGTATATCTGCGCTCTTTTTTTCAGAAATAGTACCAGATTTATTAATGTATGGCGTTAAAGCCTCATAGATAAGTTGAATTGTCTGTAATTTTTCTGGAGCAATTTCCATATCCTCAGGAAGCTTATAGCGTTCTCGTAATACAGAATATATTTCTCCTAGTTTAACTGAATCAATACCCAAATCATCTTCAAGATGAGCATTAGGGTCAAGAATTTCTTCGGGATAACGGGTTATTTCAGCAAAAATCGCTGTAATTTCCACAAGCAATGACTCTGCTGTATTGATGGTTAGTGTTTCCATTTTTATTTATTCTATTTAATCATTAAAATCGTTAATATTTGTTTATCTGTTAATTCTGTAATTGTACGAAAGGGAATTACCTCATTTTTTATTGTAGCTGTCCCTTGGAGACTATATTTTTTTTGTCTCATCCTTTCTATTCGCTCAAGATTAATATTTACTTTATTAAAGGTCCAAAGTGTAAAATAACCAGTCCCCAATTGTTTTATTAAAGCCTCTTTAATAGTCCAAAGAATAGAAAAGTAAATTTGTTTAGGAAATTCATTTTTTATAAGAACAAGTTGTTGCTGTTCAAAATTTGTAAAATGATTCTTTATAAAACCGTTTGAATTAGGTAAACAGCCCTCCTGATCTATTGATACTAACTCATTTTTTGAACAGACAACAATTGCTCTTTCCTTTTGGTATGTTGTTGAAAAATTATAAGGCATTTTTTTTGTTTTATAGCATAGAGTTATACCCGGAATTTCTGGTGGAATTCTTGTAGAGGTAACAATATTTCTATACATCCATTTCGGGTATCTATTTAATGCCTCTGGAGTAACTTCAATAGATGGAGTATCGTCCTTAAATTCATCAAAAAAATAAATAAATTGATATTTTACCATCATTCTTGAAGCTAGCCATCGCTGGCGTCTTAATTCACTTTTTCGTGCATAATAAGACATCAATTCTTCCGAACTAAAACATTGAACCCAATCCTTAACAATAAGATTAGTATTAATGGTTGTTATATTAAAAAGAGGTTTCAAGTGCTAAACTTTTAATAGGGCCTGGTGTAATAACTCCAATTTTTTTACAAACTCCACCTTTAATGGTTATGAGCACCTCTCCTTTACTATTCACAACTTTAATTAAACCTGCATGTAGCATCTCTCCCTCTCTAACAGGAGGCTCACTTATAAACTCAAGTTGCTCTAGTAGCATTTTGGCATTAAAAGCATTAAAATCATAATGAAATTGCAATGATGCACACTTTATAGGTACATATAAACCAAAAGTATCTTTATCATAGTGATTAAACGTACCAAACCTCCATGAAGCATCTATTAGGGTTAGCTCTGGTAACATGTTGCAATAATCACCTTCTTGATTTGATGCTCTATATAAATACTTTGCAGAATTTTGAACTTCGCTTACCAAAGCACTGCGAATACTTTTAAAGTTTTTTGACAGTTCAACATACGAGTTTTCCATTACAAAAGGATCATTGAAAGGACTACCATTATTAGACATAGGAAGAGCCACTGGTGGAACCGAATTCCACGATTTTGCCATGGTAACAACCGTTTCTACATGCAGTATGTTTTTCTCCAAAATGGCTCCTGTTTTATGTTTAAAATCAGAACGTACCTCAACTTTTAATTTAATTAATTCATTTGTCTTTTCAATAGGTTTAAGTGATACTCTCAATTCTGCGGGTCTATTTGGATATACTTTTATGAATCTTCTAAAATACGACTCATCAAAAGCTATTACTTTAAGCTCTGGGAATTTACGTTTAGCCGATTCTCCTATTAATGTTGTAGTGAATGCGCCAGGGACTGTCGCTGTTCCGCGTACTAAATGATTGAGTAAAAAAGGAGCGTTATTTAAATTTATAGTATGATAGTCCATACGTACTTCCATAATATCTGATAAACCAGTATTATCGTTATTAATAGTAGTGCTTGGCTGATCAATTACTATTGGACTATAAAATTTCAGTTCTCCTTCTGTAAGAATAACATTAGATGCTCCTGTTGGTGTACCAGACATTAATGCATTAAATATTGACGCACCTTCTTCTTTTGTAACACCTCTTAGTTGGCGTGCCGCAGCTAAAGCTGCATATTCAGACCCTTTTGTCATTCCTATTCCTGCCCACCCTAACCATGCTAAAGAAGTCCAATTACTTCCCGAAATTTGATTAAAATACTCTGTTAATCGGTTCATACATTCGTTTGCAGCACCATAATCCTGTTGGCCATCATTACCTAAATAACTAAAAGCTGAGGTTAACAAATGATAGTGAGTCGTTTGGTTAGATGGGTTATGTTTTTTAAGCGCATTATGAAAATGAATTAAACTATTCATTTTAGTACTAATAACCTTTCTAAAATTAGTGTACGGTTTCTTTTTAAGAGTTCCAGAATATTGTACCCCAGCACCATGAACAAATAAGTCTACTTTACCATATTGATCTACTGCAATTTTTATACATTTATTAACAGCATTGGCATCGGTAATATCTAGAACACGATACTCAAAAGTACCTGAAAGCCTATTCATTCGTTTAATAGAATTACTTAACTCATTACAAGAATGAAAATACTGATACTGTTTTTTCAATTCCTTCATGTTTTTGTTGCCTGCTTGAATAGCTTTCCTATAGAATTCACTTTCAAATGCTGTAAATTCTGATTCAGTCATATTAAGGTATTCTTTCGGAACATCATCTAATTTAGTTCTTCCTAGTGCTATAACTGTACAATTGTATGTTTTAAGGAGTTCTTCCGTCATTACTGCCGTTACTCCTTTTGCTCCTCCTGTAGCTATTACAATTGAATTTTTATTAAGATATTTTTCGTTGTTCTTACTATAATTATCACTTTGCTGCAATGCTAATAAGTGACGCTTACCATTAATATAAAAACTCTCTGGTTGATTATGCGGTTGTGCGTATTCAATTTCTACTGGTTTAAACAAATCGACCCATTTATCACTATCAAGATGAATAGATCGGACTATACCGTTTGGCACTTCACGTTGAAATGATTTTACAAACCCACCTATTAAACCGGTATAAGGATGTGGATTAGTTCCAGAAATTGCATGAAACAATACAGAAAATAATTTTATAGAACCATCTCCAATCTGATCATATAATTGCTGCCCAATATGAAAATGAGCTTTTAAGAAAAAACCATCTACAAGTATTTGGTTATTAATGATTTCTTCTGGTTTAATCTTTTTTAAATTTTTAATAAAAATAACAACATCTGCAAATGCGCTAATTTCTTTACAAACCGATGCTATATTAGTTTCATTTTCAATATCTAAATGCCATCCTTTAGTATCAGAAATAGTATATGGAGAAACCACTTTATAATGTAATGCTTCAAAAACGGGGTGTTTACTTATATCTTCTGTAAATGACTGATTACCTGTAACAAAAACTATTTTTTTATCCTTTAAAGAATAGTCACTTTCTAAAGAGGGAAATGGTAATAGCTTAAGATTATGGTTTTTTATTGGAGTACCTTGAACAAACTGATAGGCTTTAGGTAATTTTTCTGGCATTGACGCATTTGTTACTTTGCCAAGTGTATAATTTTTAGGTCGAATCGCTGCAATGTTAATTGTAGACAAATCTTTATTTTCAAATGCTTGCTGCAATTCGATAATCCCTTTAAGTCCTCGATAATGACCACCCTGTGGAACGGTTATGTTTTTTAAGGATTCTACTGATAAATATTGGTAATTTTTTATTCCCATTTCAATAGCTACTTCCTCTGTTACTAAAGCCATCATAACTGCTCCTTCACGACCTTTTTTATCTAATACATCATTAGTATAAACACCACCAGCAAACAGAACTTTACAATCATTATGCTGAAGTAATTTAGTTCCAAATTTTAAACTATCGATCAAAGATGTTTCGCCATTATCTATGATCATATTTGGTCCGTTTAAATTAAATATAAACGAAACCCTACTTGCAGATACATTTGGCATTAAACCAGAAAGTGTGTAAGGACCACTAGGAATAGTGTTAGAAAGGTATTGCTCTTCAAATAAGCTATTTTGTTGAGTTTCCATCTCTCCAACAAATGGAGCCGACAATCGCTGTAGCCGATCTTTAAAAATGCGCTTGGTTGCTTTTATTCCGTTTTCTGATTTCCCATTAATACCAGCTATTACTCCAGTATCTTGAGCATATGTTTTAAGTTCTGGGTGTTTTAGTAGTATTTTTTCAACAGCTAAAGCTAACATAAATTGAGACGAATCCATATGATCGGTAACATCAGGAAGCATTAATTTTTTTGCTGGCAAACGTAGTTTAGATCTATCGAACTTTATTTTTATTCCTGGAGAATTTTGTTCTAATTCCTCTCCCGATGGATATAAAAAAGAAGTATCTATTACCACAATTTTATGAGCCTTAGAAGATGTCCATTGATTTTTATTTACTAAATCCTGGTGGTATTTAGGAACATATTCTTCCAAAATAACATGTGCATTCGTTCCTCCAAATCCAAAACTATTAACTCCTGCTCTTCTGGGAAGGTTATTAATATTTGGCTCCCATTTAGTGTGCTCTTTATAAATATTAAATGGGCTATTTTTTAAATCGATAGAAGGGTTAGGATATTCGTAATTAAACTGTTTAGGTATTGTTTGATGTTTCATTGCCATCATTACCTTTATCATAGAGTGTACTCCTGAAGCCCAACCTGTATGCCCCACTAGTGCTTTTAGGCTACCAAGACCAACTGGTGCTAATGCATTATTTCGTTTCTTAAAAGTAGATTCTAATGAGCTGAATTCTACCGCATCTCCAACTGGAGTAGATGTTGCATGCGTTTCGATGTATTGAAGTGTATCTATATTGATATGACCATTTTTAAGAGCTTCTTCTACTGCTTTCCTTTGTCCTTTTTGTTGCGGAACATTAATAGCTGGGCTTTTACCATCACTCGATAATCCCATACCTCGAATAACGCCTTTTATTTTATTCCCATCTTTAATGGCATCGCTCAAACGCTTTAAAACAACAATCCCTGCCCCGTCTCCAAATATTACTCCATCTGCTTTATGGTCTAATGGTCTACTTTCAGATGGTGTTAAACCTCTAAATTGAGCAAATAAAGCATTATTGGCTGGTCCTGGTGCAAAAACACCTCCAGCTAAAACAAGGTCTTTTTCTCTATTTAGTAATGATTTAATCCCAAAATTAACAGAATATAATGAAGATGAACAAGCAGTATCTACTACAGAACAAGGAATTTTTAATCTTAAATAATCATTGAGAACACGTTTGTATAATTGATCTTGTTGTAACGTTTCATTTTTTGGTAAATGTCCAAACATGGATTTAACCACAAAATCTACTCCTTTATCAGTTTTTGTACCATTAATCTTGTTCAACAGCTCGTCTACACTATCTTTTACCAATGCTTCATCATGTTCGTGTATACCATCGGCTGTAGAGCCTAAAATACACTCTAATCGTTCTGGGTTTATGCTATGAATATCTTCCCCAAAATCCTTAAAACTTTGAGTTAATGCGAGCAATAATAATTTTTGAGAACGAGGTAATTCATCAAATACTATTTTGCTAAAGTAACCTGAAAGAAGCTCCTGATCGTACTGTACATTTAAAATCGTACCGTTTAATAAAGTATAAGTTTTATCAGGAATAATATTTGGTTTCCCGTTTATATTCCCTCCCATAAAATCCTTTTCATAATGATCCATTGCTTTTGCTAGATCCACTATTCCGCTTTTTCCTTCATTAAGGTTTTTCCATAATTCTTCTGGGGTTGCTGCACCCGGAAAAACACCTCCCATTCCTACAATAGCTATTGGTTCATCCTTAATTACTTCTTCTTCATATGTTTTAACTTTTGAGGCTCCATATTGTTGTATTATTTGCTCAATCGATGTTTTCCATTGCATTGGAATAGCAGCTGTAGCTGCTAATTCTACTAATTTATTAGAAACAAGGTTTTGTTTGAATATACTTGTAACTGTTTGACCAGAACCACATTCAATAAAGTTTGAATACCCTTGTTTAATGAGTTGATCGACTGTGTTTTTAAAATTTAATTGCTCTACCAATTGAAACGCTAAAAACTCACGAAGGTTTGCTGTATTATATAATGTATTTCTAGTGCTACATAATACAGGTATCTCCGGTGTTTTAAATTCAATAAAAGCCAAGGCTTCATAAAAATGATTTTTTGCGTCATTCAATAATGAAGAATGGAAAGGAAAAGCGCTTTTTAATACTTTAGATTTTCCATTTTGTACGGACAGTTTAGTAGCAATGTTTGTTAACATCGATTCGTTTCCTGATAATACTGTTTGTTGGTCACTATTAATAACTGCTATTTCTAAATCTGTTAACCCTGTTTTAGTTATAACAGAATTGAGTTGACTCTCTGGTAAGCTAGTAGCTAACATCTTACCTGGTTTTGCATGTTTTTTTAATGCCTTTATACGATGTGCTACTATTTGAATGCCTTCTTCAATTGAAAAAGCATTACCTAAAGCCAATGCTGCAATTTCACCAAAACTATGCCCCACTAGCAACTGTGGTTGAATCCCTCCATCGAGAAGAAGTTTTCCGAGCACCACCTCTGTAAGGTAAATTCCAAATTGATCAAAATTAACCGTTCCTTCAATTACGCTATCACTTTCAATAAACGTAATAAAAGAAGCACCGAATTCTTTTTTGCAAACTCGATCTGTAGTTTTAAAATAATGCTCGTATTTCTGATTGGCCTTGTATAAATTTAATAATAATGAAGGGTTAAAGCTTCCTTGCCCTGGAAATAAAAAACTAGGAACTGTTGCTTTTACTTCTGGGAGGTTTATTTCTAAAGAAATATCGTCTTCTATAATAGAATAGGAATTAAACTTGAGATCCCATATTTTTGGCTGATACGCATTATTTGCAATATGTACTCCTAGTTTAATCAAATCTGGAGTAAATATTTTTTTTATTCCATTAGAAGCATGAATCACTTCTTTAAAAGAAGTCTCTGTTAAAACGGATTCTAATAAACAACGTTTATCTGAGGTATCTAAAAATTGAGTGATAATTTCTGGTGCAGGAAGTAATTGTAATGTGTCTTTATGAATAAGAACCATTGTTTGATAACCACAAGAAACTGGCTGTCCATTTTCTTTTATTGTCCTAAAACACAACCTTACTGAGCTACGTGTAGGGGCTTCATAGCTCATTAATACTACTACTTTTTCTCCTAACTCTACCGGAGCCAAATTAAGACTATAAGCCTCTCGTGTTAACATTACGGTATGACTCAACTGATCATGCCAATTTATTCCGTTTATAGTCGTATCAAAGAGTAATGTTTCTCTGGCCAAGTTTTGAAATTTAATATTGGTCATATGATGATGACTTCCATATGCCATGGTATCATGAAACAGGATTTTATAGGGTAAACCAA
>JAHDGB010000040.1 GCA_020627885.1 Flavobacteriaceae bacterium
ACCCGCCATAATTGCCAGAACTCATTAATAGTAATGATTTATTATCAAAATTTTGCTTAAATAAATACTCTTTAAAGGCCTTGGGATTAGTATAAATAATTAAGTCGTCACGCTCAAAGGCATTAGCTATTTGGTTATGAGTAACTTCCTTTAGTTTTTTAATTTCTACAGCATGCGGCGAATAAAATACCACAGCTTCATCTGCGGCATCTAAAGCGCCTTTATACTCCTTCAAAAACTCTGCATTTAAACTACTATAAGTATGCAGCTCCAAACAGGCCACTAAAGTTCTATTGTTATACTGTTCTTTTACAGCTTTTGTTGTAGCTTCAACTTTACTAGGAGAATGTGCGAAATCTTTATATGCAACACTGTTAGAGCTCTCTGCTATTTTTTCCAATCGCTTACTTGCGCCTTTAAAAGTGGCTATAGCTTCATAAAAATCGTCTTCATCAATTCCCATGTGTTGGCAAATCCACTTAGCACCCGCCAAGTTATTTAAATTATGTTTGCCAAATATTTCTATTGGTAAATTACCTTCTGGTGTTTCTAAAAGTGTTTGTCCATTTTCAACTTTGTAAGCCGGTGTATGGTAAGCTAATTTTCGTATCGTATTTTCGCTTGCTTCTACAATACGTTTTACTTCTATATCTTCTTCATTGTAATTGATGCTCCCTCCATTTACTATAGAATCTACAAATATTTTAAACTGCTCTACATAATTTTCATAGGTAGGAAATACATTAATATGGTCCCAAGCAATACCACTTAATAAAGCAATATTTGGTTTGTACAAATGAAATTTAGGACGTCTATCTATTGGAGAGCTTAAATACTCATCGCCTTCTAAAACAATAAAATCATTATCCTCTGTTAATTTTACCATAACATCAAAACCTTCTAACTGTGCTCCAACCATATAATCTACATCACAATCATGATAATGCATCACGTGTAAAATCATAGAGGTTATTGTCGTTTTACCATGACTCCCTCCAATGACCACTCTTGTTTTATGCTTTGATTGCTCATATAAAAACTCTGGGTAAGAATATATTTTCAGTCCTAACTCTTGTGCTTTTTTAAGTTCCGGATTATCGGCTTTAGCATGCATCCCTAATACAATAGCGTCAATTTCTGAAGTGACTTTTTTAGGAAACCAACCATAAGTTTCAGGAAGCAACCCCTTAGCTTCTAATCGTGATTTTGAAGGGTCAAAAATTGTATCATCACTTCCAGTTACATGGTATCCTTTGTTGTGTAATGCAATAGCTAAATTATGCATTGCACTCCCTCCTATTGCTATAAAATGTACATTCATTTTCTTATTTTGAAGATCATCAAATATAGTGAATTGGAATTGTAAGTTGAAAACCCTACACTAGAAGTTTTTATAAAATACCTCAATAATCTCCATAACTGAAGTTTAAAAAATTAGAATGTCTGAGAAGGTCTTAAGAAAGTAAAAAGACTAAATTAAATTTTATTAATTGCCTCACGTTCCGTTTTAAATACTTCAATTTTTGGAAGCTTTAAAATGGCCATATCTATCCATTTTAATGCTTCTTCCTTAGCTTTTTTATGTTTATATATTTGAGCCAAACGATAATAAGCCCATGCTTTTGGAACACCATCTTTTACGGAATATTGCTCTATGTAATGGAGTAAACATTGCTCTCCTTTATTAAGCTGAATATTGTATTCTGCACAGATTTTTCCAATTTGGTAACGCATTGCATTACGTTCCGTTCTTTTTTGCGAGGCTTCAATATTAACTAATGCTTTCTTTGGTTGTTTCTGTTTTTCATAAAACTTAGTCAATTTATCATAACAAGTTATAGATCCCCCTTCGTTAATTGCTTTCTTATAAAACGTTTCTGCTAATTCGGGCTCATCATCATATTCATTAATATATCCCTTTGCTAAATAACCATCAACCTTAGATAATTTTTCAAGCTCATTAGCATATTTAAGAGATTTACTCTTACTCCCTCCAATAATCCCTGGCAATTGCATATATAATTCTACAAGTGCCCATCGTGTATCAATATGTTTAGGGTCTAACTCTGCAGCTTTTAAAAACGATTCTTTCACATCTCCAATAATCCCTAAAGCTTTTATTTTACTAATTTGCAAAGCTTTCATCCCTAAAGCACCACCATATTTATAATGATAATTTGCATTACTAGCATCAACATCTACTAATGTTTTATAGCCTCTTATCGCATCATCCCATTTTTTTTGATGCCCATAAGCATCACCAAGTAATTCAATGGCTTTTATATCTGTTTTATTTTTTTCTATATAAGAAATTAAAAGAAGTTCTGCTTTAGCATACTTTTTTTGAGAAAAAAGTATCTCCGCCTGCTCTAAAACATCTTGAGAAAGCAATAGAAAAGGAAATAGTAAAAAAAAACAAAAAACTCTCATGTATTTAGTGTAGCATTATAATTACAAATTTAAACTTTTATTACTAAGAGTTTAGTATAAATATGTTTAGAACACAGCATGGAAAAATGTTATATAAAATCAAGTTTACAAAAAAACAAAACGGGAAATTCTTAAAGGATTTCCCGCTTTTTAAAATAAGTTTTATTAACTACTAGTGACTCTGATTAATTATCACAGGTTTTGTTATAAAATTCTTCTCTGTCTTTATTTTCATAACGTAGTATCCGTTCTGCAACCCTCTTAAATCAACCTCTTCTTTAGAGATTCCCATTAAGTTTCCTTTTTTAACAACTTGTCCTATATTATTTACTAAGATATACTCTTTAGCAGCAGTAAGTCCTTCTATAACGATAGCACCATCTGTAGGGATAGGATATATACGTACACTATTAGCTTCAACATCATTAGTACTTAACTGGCTTGGTGGAATGTTTCCAGAAACTGAATAAGGCCCTAATGACCCATAGTCTGTATATCCTGTAGACGGGTTACCTGTACCATAACCATCTACTTCAATATAATACACGCCTTCTTGTGTTATTTCGTGATTAAACACTGCACCATCTAATAAATCTTTATGCCCCGCTTCAGCAGTAGCAATAAGTGTTTCTTTACTATCATATAACTTAACAATAACATCTAAATTAGTTCTAAGTATAACACCTGTTCCATTAAGCGGCCTAGGTTTTATGGTTAAATTTAATGTCCCCACTCCAGAAGCAAATTTAAAATAATCGACATCTGTTCTTGTAGTAATAAGTCCTTCATTTTCATTAGCCGCTACATCTCCTGTTGTAGTATTTGTAACAATGTTAGTAGCTCCCGATGCAGTATCTGAATGGTCATCTGCATTATAAGGAATAGTACGGACCATGATTGCGATATCATCTTGGTTTGCTGTAGCACCATCAAATTCAGAATTACACCATTGTGAAATTATTTTTTTATATGCATTTCCCATAAGTGGCACCCATCCGTCATGGCTAGGGTCATCGTTTCCAGGGAAATAAGGTCCGCTAGGCCCTGCTTGATGCTCTAAACCTAGAGTGTGTCCTACTTCGTGCGAACCTACATCTCCAACTTCATCTGTAGTAAAACCATTAGTCACCCACATCCAACATACGCTATCTCTATTATCTCCAAAAGAATTAAGACTTGCAACCCCATTTCCGCCAGAAAAAGTCCGAGAACTTGTAATAATTAATTTTTGTCTGTTTGTTTTCTCTGCTGCATCCCATAATGCTTCTTTAGTGGTTACATTAACATCAAAAGGTGCAAAATCTTCAGCGATTTCTGCCCAAATTAGTTTTTCTTTTTCTTCAGACCAACCTAAAGCGGCTGCTTGATAAGAACTACCATTATTCCATTCTGTTCCACTAGGTAGCACATAACCATCCATATCAACTAAAATCACATTTTCCGATCCTGGTAAACTTTCTAATTCTAAGGCACTTACATTAGATGCACTTTTAACAGCTTCTTCTTTAACAAATTTATCTGCACTATCCCTTTTTGGTAGTTTATTAACCCCAGTATGGTAGTCATGACATCTAACGCTGTTTATATCGGCAGGTGCTACACTTAATACCCCATTAAAATCGGTTGTAAACTTATATACTATATTGTCATCAGCTGAAACGATAAGATATCCTTTAGTTCCTTTTTCGTCAGTATGTAAAGAAAATACAGATCCTTCTTTTTCTAATTTACCTATAACTTCATTTTTAGTATACGTGTAAAGGTTTACGGTATAAGATTCGTTTTCGTTAACATTAATATTTACTTCATTGTTAAAATTCTTAGCGAACGAAACAGTATTAAAATAATTTAGGTGGTTACCTAGCGCATAAGATTTAGGGGTTTCAGAATTTTGATTGGTTTGACTATAAATTGTATTAGAAAACACAACTAACAGCAAACTCAAAATGTACATTTTTTTCATAATTTTTTGTTGGTTAGATTTTTGATTTTTTGAAATAACTGAGCTAAAAACCACTCTTATTAAACAAGTAAAAGCATACTTTTTTAACACAAATTTTTCATAATCATTATTATTAAAATCAATAATATAAATATCATTCTCTAATAAGAATGATTTCCGTTATAAAGCACAAAAAAAACGTTGAGCCTCAAAAAACACACCTCATAATAATCTTGTAATCAATACGTTAATAACAATTCATAACACCAACGATAACCATTGGTTATTGTTTTTTATAAATAAAATTTATTGTGATAAATTTTATTTATAAATCACAAATTCTTTTATTTCCAATCTATTAAATCACTTAATGTTTAATTAAAAATTTTATACTTAATAATTTGAATTAAATATCTAGTAATTCATTCATGCAAAATGGAAATGAAATTTGGTATTGTTTTTGATTTCGATTAACATAGAAAACAAAAAAAAGAATCATTAACTTCAATTTTTATTAAGTTCCCTCAATGAAATCTATTGTTTACGCAATTAGTGTTTCAAAAAAGCGAACTATAAACGTATCTTACGTGAGATTAATTACAAACGCTTAAAACATGACTCGTTCACTTTTAATACTAATGCTTATACTTTTCGCCAACATTGCAGCTTCTCAAGACGATAATAATTCTAAATTATGGTCTAAGGTTGAGAAATTAGAAAATGAAGGCTTGCCTAAATCGGCACTAAAAATTGTAAGCACTATAGAAGCGCAAGCAAAAGCTAACAATAATTCCTCTCAAATTATAAAAACATTATTATATAAAAGTAAATACTCTTTACTTTTAGAAGAGGATGCTCAACTTAAAATTATTAATGATTTTAAATTAGAAATTGATAAAAATAATGCGCCCGTTAAAAATGTTTTGCAAAACATGCTAGCCCATTTATACTGGCAATACTTTCAACAAAATCGTCATAAATTTTATAACAGAACAAAAACTGAAAATAAAGTAGACCCTAACGATTTTAGAACCTGGGATTTACAAACACTTTTTAGCGAAATTGATTATTATTTTCAGCATTCATTAAAAGGCAAACTTCTATTACAAAATACCCCAGTAAATCAGTTTGATGCTATTATGCATAAAGCGGAAGACTCTAAGCTTTATAGACCAACAGTATTTGACTTGTTAAGCCATAACGCATTAAGTTTTTACATTACTAAAGAGTATAATATTACTAAACCTTCTTATAAATTTGAAATAGATAAAGCAGATTATTTTTCTGAAGCTAAGCTATATGCAACATTAAATATCACTTCTAAAGACACCTCTTCTTTAGAGTTACATGCCTTGAAAATTTACCAAGATCTAATTGCCTTTCATATAAAAGACAAATCGCCTATAGCTTTAACCGATGTTAATATACAGCGCTTAAAATTTGTTTATGATAATGCTAAGCTAACAACAAAAAACAAACTTTTTGAAACGACGTTAATAACAGAAAAAAAAGCACTAAAAACTAACGAAGTTTCTACACTGTATGACTTTGAGTTGGCTACACTATACGCTAGCCAAGGATATAATTATAGTAATACTAAAAAAGAAGAAGAACGTTGGAAATTAAAAGAAGCGATAGCCATATGCAAAAAAGGCATCTCTATATTTCCTGAAAGTATTGGCGCAAAAAAATGTAACCGATTAAAAACGCAAATAGAAACACCGTATTTATTAATTAAAACAGAGACTTTTTTACCGATTCAAAAAAAATCGAAAGTTTCACTCGCCTTTAAAAACATTGAAAACATTTCTTTTTCAATCTATAAACTTACAAATGATGATTATCAAAGCTTTAATAAAATATATAGAGAAGAAGGAAGAAGCGCTTTTATTAAAAAACTTTCAATTGAAAAAGGCTGGAACATTAAGCTTAAAAACGAAAAGGATTATCAATTACACACCTCAGAAGTTTTATTACCTAAATTATCAGGTGGACGTTATCTTATTATTGGAAAAAGTATAGATTTAGATAAAAATTTCTTTGCTTATACCACTCTACAAGTGGCTAATGTTGCATTAATTGAATATAATAACGATAATAAAAAACAGTTTCAACTCATTAATAGAAACACTGGTGAACCAATAACCAATGCTAAAGTAAAGCTACATTTTAAACATGGTAACAAAACTAAAGAAGAAAAAACCATTAGTGACTCTAAAGGGATTATTTTACTTCCTATTGGTAAAGATCGTTATTATAATTTATCGATAGAAGTTCAACACAAAAATAATGTAACCTATTTTGATAATTATTATTTAAGAAATCACCACTCAAGCAACGAAAAAAAGACGATTAATTACAGCTCTTTTCTATTTACCGATCGTAGTATATATAGGCCAAGGCAACCATTATATTTTAAAGGTATTATTATTAAAACTGAGAAAAACAACTCTGAGGTTGTAGCCAACGAAAATTGTAAGGTTACTTTATTTAATGCCAATAGAGAAAAAATTAAAACCTTAGCATTAACAACTAATAAGTATGGTTCAATTCATAGCGAATTTATACTTCCTAGTAACGGTTTAATGGGGAATTATTATATAACTATAGAGGGCGATAAAAATTACAGAAGTTCCAGTTATTTTTCTGTAGAAGAATACAAACGCCCAAAATTTGAAACTAAATTTAAACCAGTAACTCAAACCTATAAAGTTAATGACAACATTAGTGTAAAAGGAGAAGCTTTAGCCTTTGCAGGTAGTAACATTACTAATGCTAAAGTGGTTTATACCGTAAAACGAAAAGTAAATTACCCAAAATGGTATTGCTGGACTAGGCCTAACATTTTTAGTGAACCTCAAGAAATTGCTCATGGAGAAACGATAACAAATAATAAGGGCGTATTCGAAATTAACTTTAAAGCTACTCCTGATTTGAGTGTAGATAAAAGTGGATTGCCAATTTTTAAATATGAAATTACGGCGGACGTAACTGATCTTAATGGTGAAACAAGAAGCACTAATACAATTGTTAATATTGGCTATCACACACTGAATGCGACCTTAATCGTAGACGATAAAATAGATAAATTAAAAAAAGACAACACCATTACCATAGAAACAAAAAACCTAAATGGAGAACCTGTAACATCTAAAGGAGTGGTAAAAATATACAAACTTAAAGCTCCAAAAGCTGTTTTACGTAAGCGTCCATGGCCTTCTCCAGATTATTCATTATACAGTGAAGACGAGTTTAAAACTCATTTCCCGAATGAAGCATATAGCAATGAAGATAAACCAGAACATTGGAAAAAAGGTGCCCTTATTTTTAATAAACCTTTTGATACCAATACATCTAAAACCATAAAACTAGGCACTATTAAAAAATGGGATTCTGGACGTTATATCATTATTCTTGAAACAAAAGACAAATACAATCAAGCAGTTAAAGACGAATCGCTTATCATCGTTTCAAAAAACAATGAGCTTATAGATAATGAACTCTTTATAATTAACACCTCGAAAAAAGAATATAAACCTGGAGAAAAAGCAGAACTTACTTTAGGTTCATTTGCCGAAACTCTTTTTGTAACCATAGCAATTGAAAAAGCGCATAAAATTATAGAAACTCATATAGTAAAACTAAATAATAATAAAAAAACAATTACCATACCTATTAATAAAGAGGATATTGGTGGCTTTAGTGTTTATTATAGTTTTTCAGCTTTCAATAGTTTTGAAAATGGCATTATGAATATTAACGTGCCTTACGAAAAAAAGAATTTAGAGATCGAAACACTCACTTTTAGAGATCGAATTAAACCTGGCGATAATGAAACTTGGTCCTTTAAAATTAAGGGATCTAAAGGCAATAAGGTTTCTGCAGAAATACTAGCAAATATGTACGATGCTTCATTAGACCAGTTTAAGCCCCATAAATGGGCATTTGCTCCGAATCATCATCCTGTTTATAGAGCAAAAAGCCGCAGAAATGGTCAACGTAGTTTTGCTATTACTAATTTTAGTGTATATCGTAATCATAAAGAAAATTATCATGAGCAACCTCAACAATACGATCAATTAAATTGGTTTGGATTGTATTTAAGAGGAAGAAATTATCGTTTAAGAATGAGTAAAAGAGGAGCGCCTATAGGTGCTGCCCCGATGATTATGGATAGTGCCATAGAAAAATCAGCAGGCATGGAGTTTGACTCGGAAGACACTTTTAACGATGCGGCTAATGTTTATGAGCAAAATGAATCTGAAATAGTTGAAAATATCACAGAAGAAAAAGACATGAAACCCGAAGAAGGTATTCAAATTCGAAAAAACTTTAAAGAGTCTGCTTTTTTCTTTCCTCAATTACAAACTGACAAAGACGGAAATGTTTCCTTTAATTTTACAGCGCCAGATGCGTTAACAAAATGGAAACTGCAATTACTAGCTCATACTAAAACATTAGAAAGTACTACTACTGTTTTAGAAACGGTTACCCAAAAAGAACTAATGGTTATTCCTAACACTCCTCGCTTTTTACGAGAAGGTGATCAAATTAAAATAAATGCTAAAATAGCAAACCTTTCTAATAAGAATTTATCCGGTACTGCAACTCTTCAACTTTTTGATGCATTAACTGGAACTCCAATAGATCAAGATTTATCTAATACTAATAATGATAAAACTTTTAAAGTAGATGCTAAAAATAACACCTATGTTACTTGGACTATTAATATTACAGATAAGGCCCAAGCCATAGAGTATAAAATAGTAGCAAAATCGAATTCGTTTAGCGACGGCGAACAAAATGTATTACCAGTACTGAACAATAGAATGTTAGTCACTGAAACAATACCTATGTGGGTAAAAAGCAACGAAACTCGAAACTTTACTTTAGAGAAATTAAAAACAAATAACTCTCCTACACTAAAGCACCATAAATTAACACTAGAAATGACCAGTAATCCTGCTTGGTATGCCATCCAAGCGCTTCCTTATTTAATGGAATACCCTTCTAATTGTAGCGAACAAATTTTCTCGCGTTATTATGCTAATGCATTAGCGAGCCATGTAGCAAACTCTAACCCGAGAATTCAAAACGTATTCAATCAATGGAAAAACACTGATGCCTTACTTAGTAATTTAGAAAAAAATAAAGAACTTAAATCTATTCTTATTCAAGAAACACCATGGTTGCTTGATGCTAAAAATGAAACTGAACAAAAAAAGCGCATTGCTTTACTATTCGATTTAAATAAAATGAATAATGAATTAGAAGCCACAATGCGTAAGCTGCAAAATAACCAAATGCCATCTGGAGCATGGCCATGGTTTAATGGCGGTATGGAAAATCGTTTTATAACCCAACATATCATTACTGGTTTTGGGCATTTAAACCAACTTAATGTTACACAAAATGACGAAAAATCATCATCTAAAAAAAATATGATAGAAAAAGCTATTAACTATTTAGATGGACAATTTATAAAAGAATATAACGATCTTACCAAATACAATGCGAAAGCCAATTTAGATAATGATCATCTAAGTTACACACAGCTCCATTACTTATACATGCGAAGCTTTTTTCCTAAACTAAAAAAATCGAAAGAAGTAAAAGAAATTACCAACTATTACCATACGCAAATAAAAAAATACTGGTTATCCCGCACATTATACTCTAAAGGAATAATGGCTTTAATTATGCATCGTTCAAATGAGCCTTTAATGGCTTCGAAAATATTAAAATCGTTAAAAGAAACAAGCATTACTTCAGACGAATTAGGAATGTATTGGAAAAATAACACCAGTTCTTGGCATTGGTACCAAGCTCCAATAGAAACACAATCGCTTTTAATTGAAACCTTTTCAGAAATAGAAAATCATACAGAAACTATAGACAATTTAAAAATATGGTTACTTAAAAACAAACAAACTAATAATTGGAAAACAACAAAAGCAACAACAGATGCGATATATGCTTTATTGCTTCAAGGAAGCGATTGGTTAAGCATTACTGACGAAGTAGATGTTGCTATTGGAGGTCAAGAAATTACCCCTAAACGACTAGAAAATGTAAAAGTTGAAGCTGGAACTGGTTATTACAAAACTTCTTGGAATGCTTCTGAAATAAAACCAGAAATGGCCAATGTAAAAATCACTAAAAAAGGTAAAGGTATTGCTTGGGGCGGTTTATATTGGCAATATTTTGAAGATCTAGACCAAATAACTCGCAATAGCCAAAATACAGAAATGCCATTGCAATTAAAAAAACAACTGTTTTTAAAATCTAATACAGATAAAGGCGAAGAAATTACTGCCATAACAGAAGGTAGTAATTTGCAAATTGGCGATTTGGTTCGTGTTCGTATAGAGTTACGAAGCGATCGTAATATGGAGTTTGTACATATGAAAGATATGCGTGCTGCCGGTTTAGAGCCTATAAATGTATTATCTCGTTATAAATGGCAAGACGGTTTAGGTTATTACGAAAGCACTAAAGATGCTTCTACAAACTTTTTCTTCGATTACTTACCAAAAGGGATATATGTTTTCGAATATGATTTACGAGTGAATAATGCCGGAAATATGAGTAACGGCATATCCTCAATTCAAAGTATGTATGCGCCAGAATTTAGTAGCCATAGCGAAGGTATAAGAGTTATAGTAAACGATTAGTAAAAAAGAGTATTACATTATAATATCATTTTTCCAAACATAAGGTTCTGGAATATTTACATCATCTATTAGCTCTCTTATATCTATTTCTATTCCCCTACTCATGTTAGTAATTGGAACATCATTAGGACCGCCTTCAAATGGATTTTCTGTGTTTTCTCCAATCTTCTCCATAGTATGGAATACCCATGATAATAATGCGCTAAAAGGAATAGAAAACCATACAAAGTGCCTGGCAATAAACTCTTGTAAGCGATGCATTATATCTGTTTTAATTTTATGAGTAGAAAGATCTCCTAAAACACGATCTCCAATAACCTCAAACCCCTCCATAACTCCATAAGGCAACAGCAATATAAAACTCCAAACGAAAATATAATTTAATGTAGCATATTGTCTTGGATAAGGAAAGTTTTTAATACGTTCCGATTTGCCTTGTAGGGTATAAAATTCTACTAATAAATTAGTCATTTCCATATGGCGAAAATCCTCAATTAAACCTTGAGCTTTTAATTCTTTTAATCGTCTAGATTGTACTCCTAAAATTTGAGAAGGCTTATTTCCTTTAGCAAAAACCTCGTTATATTCCTCTAATGACAAATAAGGTTCAATGGCCTCTTTAATAGGTATTCTATCCTCAAGTACTACATAATGATTTTCTCTAAAATCGGCATTAGATTTTTCTTTTTTTAAATGCATTTCCCATGGCTTACTCGCTCGTAATTGATATCGCAATGCGGTTAGCCATGCTACATGACGATGAACTATTTCTCGTTTTATACTCTGTAATTCTTTATCGTTTAAAGGTGCATTAGCATGTGTATTTGTAATAAAATCTTTGACCATAATAGTCCAAGAACGAGACGAGTTTACTATACCTCCCCATATTTTCCGTGCTTCCCATAAACGATCGTATGATGCATTATTTTTAAAACTGACTAAAAAAGCAACAGCTGTACCCAAAACACCAACTGGTAACCAGGGAATATGCAGCCATTTCCAATTTAACAAATCAAATAAAATTACTGGAATTGTAGAAAGTAATAAAAACAATAAAATATGTCTACGAGTCCATTTAATAACTCCTTTTACGGGAAAAATTCGTCTAGTATACATTTAACTTATATTTGCATGAAATATACAAAAAACAGAGACTATTCAGTATCATTATTTAATCTTCATAATAAAACATCAGACTAAATAATTATAATCTGATGCTTTTAAAATTTTATATTGTTTGTTTATAATGATAAACCTATTTAATTATAATTTTAAACGTATAAATTTGCTTATCCGTTTTCAATTTAAGTAAATATAGTCCTTTAGCTAAAGAGGAAATATCTAATTTTTCACGATTATTATTATCACTAAATGTGTTATTAGTAACAATAGCGCCATGAGCGGTTAATATTTCATAACTAACCCTAGTAGTATCACTAAAATTATATCTAATATTAATTTCTCCATTTGTAGGATTAGGATATATTTGGAAATTGTTTTCATCATCAAAGTCACTAACTGATAAAGACGCAGGAGGAACTTGCCCAGAAATAAAGTACTGTCCTAACGAACCATAATCTGTATACCCATCGCCTAAAGGATCTCCCAGACCTACTCCGTCTATTTCTATATAATAAACGCCTTCAGCTACTGTCTCATTCAAAGCAGAAGCACCAAAACCATTAACATCTTCACTAGCAATTTCTTCACCGGAAGCATCAAGTAATCTAACCTTTAAATCTAGATTTTGAGAATAATCATATTTATTTGCGGGCCTTACCTCAAGCTCTATTTTTCCAGCTCCTACGTCCATTTTAAAAAGATCTACATCCAATGATTTCCCTATGATTCCATAATTTTCAGTATCAGATACAATGCCATTGTTTTCAATCAATAAATTAGTACTATTATCTATATCATTACCATGATCATCAATTCTATACCCAACACCATTGGTCGTTCCTGATAACATCTCAAGATCATCTTCTGAATTATTTGCCCCAGAATATTCTCCCTTACAAAATTGAGAATACCCGTCACTTACCGTTCCCATTATAACTCTATAAAAACTATGCCCCGGATAATATTCTACAGATGCATTTCCATCATGTCTTAACCCAAAAGTATGTCCAGCCTCATGAGACCCAACGTTTGCTGCTTTAATAGCCGATGCTACAGGGCCTCCCATTTTCACCCAACAAGGATCATCACTATTATCATTAAAAGAATTGAGTTTAGCTACACCTGGGTTATTAGGGTATGTTGTATTAAATATAACCATTTGTCTAGAACCAGTTTTTGCACTGTCATACACACTTCTTTTTGTTGTCACATTTATATTAAATGGAGCATAGTCTTCAGACACAACATAAAATATTTCTTCAATTTCTTCATTAGTAAGACCGGAAGCCTCTGCATTAACAGTACCCCAACCTCCACCTGAGACTTGTTCGCCATCAAAATCTAAATAAATAACACCAGGAGCTCCAGGAAAACTTTCCAGTTCTGGCATTGCTCCTTTATTTTTATTGTATTTAAGTTTTTTCTTATTGTTTTCTTTTTGTGCTTTTATTACTGAATCTGTATTTTCAATGATACAAACCTGAGTATGAATATCTACATGTTCAATAAGAATTTCTTTTTGTTTATTAGTTGAAATTGCATAGGCTTCCTTATTTTCATAAAACAATAGTTTTCCTTCAATTTTATTGTCATTTCCTTTTATATAGAAAGTAGCATTTTTATAACCTTCTACTTGCCCAAAAAGATAGTAACTTCCTTTTTTACAAAGGTTAGATTCTATATTAATAGTATATGTTTTTTCAGCTGTTACTTGTAAATTATATTTCTTATATACAGCCTCTTTAAAAGGGGACTTTATAAAGGGTTGTACAACCTCTTCTATGCTTCCTATTTTATGTAAAGAATTAGATTCCTGCGAATAGATTATTGATGAATTTAGTAAAAATAATAGTCCGAAAATTGACTTAAGAAAAAATTTGAATATTAAACGTATCGTTTTCATAATTAGAGGGAATAGAAGATTAGAATATAGTTTATTGACTTTTAAGCAATTAAATTCTAAACTAATATTTTCTTAAGCTTATCTCTCCCTCTAATTTAGATTTTCGATAAAACACAATAAAAAAAGCCAAAATACAATGTTTTGATTATTTTTTTAACATATTTATTGATCTATTGAAATAAAAATAGATTCAATTATAAGTATTTAACAAATTTAAAATCAATAATTTAAAAGTGCTTCAATCTTTAATTTTATTTTATCTATAGAAGGAATCATCGTTTCTTCTAGTGTAGAGTTTAAAGGGATTGCTGGCATATTTTCACTCCCTATAGTCATCACTGGAGCATCGATATACTTAAAACACACTTCTTGAATTTTACTAGCTAATGCTCTTGCAAAGCTATTATTGCTTGGCTCTTCTGTTATAACAAGGCACTTTCCCGTTTTTTTAACCGACTTCATGATTGTATCTTCATCTAGAGGGTGCAACGTTCTTAAATCGACAACCTCAACTTGATCTCTCATGCCTTTGGTTGCATTCATTGCCCAGTGTACGCCCATACCATAGCTTACCACTGTTAACGTTTCTTTATCTTCTTGTTTCCATATTTCTTGTAGTACATTTGCTTTTCCAAAAGGCAACATATAATCTTCGGCAGGTTCTATTGAAGTTGCCCCTTTTGTTCCTGGTACTTTACTCCAATACAACCCTTTATGCTCTAGAAAAACAACTGGATTAGGATCGTAATACGCTGCTTTTAATAAGCCTTTTAAGTCTGCCCCATTACTTGGGTATGCAATTTTTATTCCTCTAATATTAGTTAATACACTCTCTACTGAAGAGGAGTGATATGGTCCTCCACTACCATAAGCACCAATAGGCACTCGAAGAATCATACTTACAGGCCATTTTCCATTACTTAAATAACAACTTCTACTAACCTCTGTAAATAATTGGTTTAATCCAGGCCATATATAGTCTGCAAATTGCACCTCTACAATTGGTTTTAAACCAACTGCACTCATTCCTACAGTAGAACCAACAATAAAAGCTTCTTGTATAGGCGTATTAAATACACGATCGTCTCCAAATTTTTGAGCTAATGTTGCTGCCTCTCTAAACACACCGCCTAATCGACCGCCCACATCTTGCCCGTACAACAAACATTCTTTATGTTTTTTCATTAACTCTTCAACAGCAAATAAAGCACAGTCTACCATAACCACTTTCTCCTCTCGCTTAGGAAAACGCTCTCCCACCTCGTCTGTTATAGGTGTTGGAGCAAAATCGTGAGTAAATAAATCTTCAGGTGTTGGGTCTTCCGCTTTTAGAGCTTTTTTAAAATCGGCTGCAACTTTATCTTTTGCTAACTGTTCTATTTTATCAACTTCTTTTTTAGTAAACCCATTATCTAACAATTGTTGTTTTAGTACCGGATATGGGTCTCTAGACCTTGCCTCTTCTAAATCGTCCCTATACCATTCCATTCTTACTCCAGAAGTATGATGATTTAATAACGGCACTTTGGCATGTACTAAAATTGGTCGTCGTTCTTTTCGAATAGTTTTAATTACTTTTTCTATAGCTAAATAACTTTCTATAAAGTTTGCTCCATCTATAGAAATCGCTTCTAAACCATTAAAGCCTCTAGCATATTCAAAAGCATCTTGTGCTCTTGTTTCTGCCGCATTAGCAGAAATATCCCACCCGTTATCTTGTACTAAATATAAAATTGGCATTTGTTTTAAAGCTGCCATTTGAAAAGCTTCTGAGATTTCGCCTTCTGTTACCGAAGCATCTCCCAAAGAACAAACGACAAATGGTAGTTCTGAAAGTGTTTTATCATTTAGTCCTTGCAATTCTTTATATTTCATTCCCATGGCAACTCCTGTTGCTGGGATGGCCTGCATACCTGTAGCTGAAGATTGATGAGGGATTTTTGGTTTATCATCGTCCCTTAAACTTGGATGAGAATAATAAGTACGTCCGCCAGAAAATGGATCTTCTTTTTTTGCTAAAAGCTGTAACATTAAGTCATAAGGCTCTAACCCAAAAGACAATAGCATGGCATCATCTCTATAATAAGGGAAAGCATAATCTTGTGGTAATAATTGTAGTCCTAAAGCAATTTGAATGGCTTCATGCCCTCTAGAAGTGGCATGTACGTATTTAGAAACTTGTTTAAAATTTGCTTCATACAACTCGGCCATTGCCTTTGCTGTACACAATTTCGAAAACCCTTTTTCTAATATCTCTTTATTCATTATCTCTTTTCTTTCCTTATTTGCTTTAACCTCTGTATCCATAGTTTAAACTAATTCTTTTTCAATTTTTGTCATCCAGTTAAACTTATCTACAACTTTACCTGTTTTTATAGCATTAAGGGTATTATTAACTTCTAAGCCTACTGGGCTTTCATCAGATACATGAATAGTTTCTTCATTGACACCTATTTCTTGAATGTAAGCAATACCAACAGCAGTTCCTGTACCAAAAGCTTCCTCTAGAAGCCCTTTATTAGCTGCTTCTTTTATTTCATTAATAGTAATAGCGCGCTCTACAACATCATATCCTTTATCTCTTAAAACTGCAATAACACTCATACGAGTAATACCGTCTAAAATAGAACCATCGCGCTTAGGAGTTACGAAAGCCCCATCGATTTTAAAGAAAATATTCATGGTTCCTACTTCTTGAATGTATTTATGCTCTACAGCATCTAACCATAATACTTGATCATACCCTTTTGCTTTAGCTAATTCTGTAGGTCGTATTGCTGCTGCATAATTCCCTGCAGCTTTAGCTTCACCTGTTCCGCCATGCGCGGCTCTTATGTAATGTTTTTCTGCCCATAACTTAATACGTTTTGAAAAAAATGGTCCAGCTGGCGAAGCCATAATTATAAATTTATAATGTGTTGCCGCTCTCATCCCAATAAATGGCTCATCTGCATACATAAATGGCCTTAAATATAGTGCGCTTCCGTCTTTTGGAGGAATCCAACTATGTTCTATTGCTACCAATTGTTTTAATCCATCAACAAATAAATCTTCAGGGAAATTTGGCATCCCCATACGATCTGCACTGGTGTTTAAACGTGCTGCATTTTTATTAGCTCGAAATAACATAGGGTTGCCTTCTTTATCTACCGTAGCTTTCATTCCTTCAAAAATAGCTTGTCCATAATGTAAGGCCATAGCTGCAGGATGTGTTGCTATTGGTTTTAAAGGTTCTATTCTTGGGTTAATCCATTGGCCATTTTCATAATCGCAAATAAACATATGATCTGTAAAGGTAGTCCCTAATGGAATGTTATTAAAATCTAACTCAGAAACTTTAGATTTTTCGGTTTTAGTTACGGTTATATTGTTTTTCATAATACTCTTTTTGTTATTACTGTTTTAGCAAAAATCTATTTTATCATTCTGCTTTTCTAATTCTAGCTGTAGGGAAATTACAAATCGGTTTATATTTTTCTATTGCTATCAAACTGTTCGAAATAATCGGCAACCCGCCGTACGAAGCTTCCGCCTAAAAAGCCATCAACCACTCTATGGTCAAAAGAAAGTGACAAATACATCATACTCCGTATAGCAATTTCATCTCCCTTTTTGGTTTCTATGACTTCTGCTCGTTTTTTAATTATTCCTAATGCTAAAATGGCAACTTCTGGTTGATTAATAATTGGTGTTCCCATAACACTACCAAAAGTACCCACGTTAGAAATGGTAAATGTACTTCCCTTTATATCGTCTCCAGCTAATTTATTTTCTCTTGCTTTACCTGCTAATTCATTCACATTTGAGGCTAATTCTTTTAGGTTTTTAGTATCAGCATTTTTTACTACTGGTACAATTAAATTGCCACTTGGTAATGCTGTTGCCATTCCTATATTAATGTTTTCTTTTACAATAATATTTTCGCCATCCACTGATGCATTTATGTTAGGAAAATCTTTTACTGCCTTAGAAACAGCTTCAACAAATAATGGTGTAAATGTTAATCGTTCTCCATATTTTTCTTTAAAAGCAACTTTATTAGCGTTACGCCAGTTTACCATATTCGTTAAATCGGCTTCCACATATGCAGTAACATGAGGTGAGGTATGCTTTGAATACACCATATGATCTGCTATCATTTGGCGCATACGATCCATTTTTACAACCTTACCTGTTCCTTTATCTAAATTTAATTGAGGTATGCGATATGCTGTAGGATCTTGCGCTACTGTTTGCTGAACATATCGATAAGGTCTTCCTTCATTTATATATTGAAACACATCGCTTTTTCGAAGTCTTCCTTCATGCCCCGTTGCTGAAATACGTGATAACTCTTCAAAACTAATATGTTGTTTTTTTGCTATTTCTATAATTAAAGGGGAAAAAAAAGTGTTAGAATTTTGGCTCCAATTACTATCGGGAGAAAACGAATTTAAAGTAGAAGTTAAAGGCTTTTGTCTTTTAGTTTCTTTTTTATTTTTAGAAATGTCTATTGCACTTGAAACGACAGTTTCATCTTTCAGTTTCAAAGTAGATTTGTTCTCTTCTGATGCTTTTATTATCGCGATAACTTCTCCAACTGGAACCACATCTTTTGCTTGAAAAAGCGTTTTTTCTAATATACCTGCAGAAGGCGCTGGGACTTCATTGTCTACTTTATCTGTAGCGACTTCCAAAATGATATCGCCTTCATCAAAAGCATCGCCTTCATTTATTAACCAATTAATAA
>JAHDGB010000269.1 GCA_020627885.1 Flavobacteriaceae bacterium
CTTTTTAAAACATTAATGAAATCTCAAGATATAGATTTTAATAAAAATGCTTTAGAAAAAAGTATTACTGTTAAAATTGATGATTTTGGAATTTCTGCTACAGATTTTAATATAACCCCAGAAATGGAGGATAAGCTTTATCTTTCTGGTCTTAAAGCAACCAATAAATACCTACAAGCAATGTATGGTAAACCAGAACTGCATTAATTTTTTTAAGCATTATTATGTACCAACTTAAATAGATAATATGAAGTTGAAATTAGTCCTGTTTTTTTTAACAATTTGCTTTTTAAGCAATGCACAGTCTTTTAAAATATTAAACAATCCTACACATGGAAAACTTTACAAGAAAAATGAAAGAGGTGGTTATGAAACTTTAAACTATAAGGTTGTAAATAAACTTGATTTAGAAATAATAGCTAAAGAAAAAGAGTTTCAAGAAGCATTAGACAGTATTAACTTTGGATCACAAGATCTTACTGAAGATGTGATTGAAAGTGATCAAGAAAAATTTGATGCAAAAAAGAAAGAGATTAAGAGTTTAAAAGAGAGAAGAAAATTTTATAAAAATGAATACATAAAAGAATATTTAAATTATAGTAAATTCATTTTTGGCTTTTGGAATGGGAGGTCTCAAGCTTTTTCTGAAATTTTGTACGATACAAAAGGAAAAACATTTAACCTTATAAATAATGCTGGTTTTAATATAGGCAGTAATTCAGGATCTGTATATACAGAATTGGTAAGTGGCCAATTATATATTTTTAGAGTTAGTTTAGGAACATTAGTTTCTAGCAGCTCAAATGATGATAATGAAACCGCAACAAGAAATGAAGCCTACCAAAGGCTTGTTTCAACAGGAGGTAATACAGTCTTGAAGTTTGAGTACCCCTTGTTATATGCTCATGCTAACAATAATCAATGGAATATAATCTCTCGTTTTATAAGTAAAGGAACTGCCGATTTTGCAGAGTTTGGAACAAAAACAGACGATTGGGCGGGCAGTGGTTCATTAGGATTAAATTTATATGCAGATGTAGCAACTAGCAATAATAATATTAGGTTTTATATGAATTGTAGCATAAGTAAAGTTTATGGTACAAAATCTTATATCAAAAATTTAGGGGTCAAAGACAGTGATTTTTCTTTTGGACAGTTAAAATTAGGATTGGTTTTTAATAAAAATATTAGTCTATCTTTTATTATAGCGACTTATAGTTCTGAAGATTCTTTAAGAAATAGAAGCGTAATTGCTGGTGGGCAAATTTTAAAATAATACGAGTTTTAATATATGGATAATGCATTATACATTTAACCAGAATGAAATGTTTAAATTGTATGTAATAATAAAGTTGGAAAAACTCAACGTATAGGTTAATCTATATCAAAAATATTCCATTAATTAGAATTTCGAGTTTTAGAAAAAGTAAATTAAACATTGCTGAAAATATTATTTTAAATGCCTATAATTCTTCTGAACAAATAGTATTAAAAATTATTATTTATACTGCTAACTGTTTTTTATGAAAACAAAAATTAGTGTTAACATTTTTATTTAAACTTATACCTTGTAATTACATTAGTCTACCCTATATCATTTTACTATCAATTTTTTTCTGGATATAATTATAAAAAAATAAGTTTAATTTTCAGATCTTTATTGTTAATTATTATAATTCAATTTTTCAAAGTATAGTTTTAACTAGTATTTTGAGAATTATAATTATTAATTTAGGACAGCTTATTAAATGTCTTCCTTGCTCCTTAACTATTTGTTTAACCTCCAGATTATATTACAAGACAAGATATTTTTAATAAAATAACTATAAACAATAATTAAATAAATATATAGATGAGTATTACATTAGAACAAGCAGAGAAAATGATTGCCGTAGCAAAATCTAAATCAATAGAGTTAAATACAAAAATGAATATTTCGGTTGTCGATGCTGGAGCAAACTTACTCGCATTTGCAAGAATGGATGGTGCATGGTTAGGGTCGTTAGACATATCAATAAAAAAAGCAAAAACAGCACGTTATTTTGATATGAATACTGGAGTTATTGGCGAGTTATCACAGCCAGGAGGCGCGTTGTATAATATTGAACACTCTAATGGAGGGCTTATTACTTTCCCTGGAGGAGTATTAATTAAAAATAAAAAAGGAGAAGTCATTGGAGCTATTGGGGTTAGTGGAAGCTCGGTAGAGAATGATCATACAGTAGCTGAAGCAGGGGCTAAAGCTATCGAAATGTTAGAGAATGATTTATCTTTTAAGTAATTAGAGTTACAACATATAGAAATAAAGATAAAGGTAGTAATTTTTATATTGCTACCTTTTTGTTTTATATGTTGTTCTTTTTTAATTGATTTTGCTTGTGTAGATACTTAAAGTGTTAATCTATAATTAGGTTTTTTGTATTCAAAATATTAAATGGTATTATTTATTCTAAAAATGTTTTAATGGCTATAAATAGGTAATGTTTCTTTCTTACACTGTACATAACTCATCGTTTTGCTTAGTTAAAAAAGAGTAGGTAATGGTATAAATTCTTACAATTCATAAAATTAGTGCTTTTTTTTATTTTGTAATTTAATACATTTAGTTCCATCATTTTTCATAGAATTTACAAGTGGTTTCGGGTTTTTTTATCCTTGTTTAAGATTAATATTCTAAAAAAATCACAAATATAAAATGTACAATAAACATTTAGCAAATATTATTTTGTGTAGCTTTGGTTAAGTACATTTAAATTATTTACTCATTAATAAACATAAATTCTATGTGATTTTTTTAGAAGATATGATAGGGTAAAAAGAAACGAAACATCTCTCCCTTAAAAATGTTTCTTTTAAATCCCTTCAAAACATAATTATCCCTTAATAATACTAACCCGTAATTCATATAAACTATTACTATGTCTTTTTTTGGTTTACCCTATAAAATCCTGTTTCATGATACCATGGCATATGGAAGTCATCA
>JAHDGB010000270.1 GCA_020627885.1 Flavobacteriaceae bacterium
TTAAAAAAATATGCCAAACAAAAAGGAGTTAACGCTACTAAATGGAATTTAGTTACTGGGAACAAAAAACAAATTTATGCTCTTGCTCGAAAAAGTTATTTGGCCGTGAAAACAAATGGTAATGGCGACCAATATGACATGATTCATACCGAAAACTTTATGCTTATTGATAAGAAACGTCAAATCAGAGGCTTTTATGATGGTACAGACCCCGAGGCTATTAAGCAACTCCTTAAAGACTTAAAAAAGTTAAAAAAAGAAACAAAATAAGCTAAACAATTTTATCAATCGCTTTGAAATATCTTATAGTTTTAGAGTTTCTGTTTTTTTAGACTAATAATTTGCCTTATTTTTGCTTCTTTAAAATCAATCTAAATAAGTTTGGATACTACACTTGCACATCTTAAACGTGGAGAAAGCGCTGTAATTACTGATGTTTCTTCCGAACTAATACCGCTTAAACTACTAGAAATGGGGTGTTTACCTGGTAATAATGTAGAACTAGTTCAAATAGCTCCTTTTGCAGACCCTTTGTATCTTAATATTAATGGGAGCCATTTAGCAATAAGAAAAGAAACAGCTAATCATATTTTAATAGAAAAAGTTAACCTCAATGAGTAAGCAAATAAATGTTGCTTTAATTGGAAACCCAAATACGGGAAAAACATCTGTGTTTAATGCGCTTACAGGTTTAAACCAAAAAGTTGGAAACTACCCAGGTATTACCGTAGAGAAAAAAGAAGGTATCTGTAAGCTGCCCAGAGGTGTTAAAGCTCATATAATTGACTTACCTGGCACTTATAGTTTAAATGCTTCTTCTTTAGATGAAAATGTAGTTATTGAGTTATTACTTAATAAAAACGACAAAGATTTCCCAGACGTTGCTGTTGTTGTTAGTGATGTGGAAAATTTAAAACGAAACTTATTACTTTTTACTCAAATTAAAGATCTTGAAATCCCCTGTATGCTGGTTATTAATATGGCCGATCGTATGAGGCATCGAGGAATTACTCTAGACATAGACTATTTAGAAAAGCAATTACAGACAAAAATTGCTCTAATAAGCACTCGCAAAAAGGAAGGAATTGAAAAATTAAAACAACTCATTAGTAATTATAAAGAACTTTCAACAACACCTTGTTTAAATGCTTCTGAAATTGATTCTGATTATTTTAACAGACTCAGAAAAGCATTTCCTAATCAATCAATTTACAAATTATGGTTAGTGATTACTCAAGATGTAAATTTTGGAAAAACCGATAGAAATGAATTTGACGGTATTGCCAACTTTGAAACAAAATCTACAAGCGATTTAAAAAGATTACAGCAAAAAGAAACGATTAAACGTTATCAATTTATTAATGAAACATTAAAGAAAGGACAGTCTATTAATACTGAACAAGCCAAAGATTTACGAACACAATTAGATCGTATTTTAATGCATAAAGTATGGGGGTACCTTATTTTTTTCTTAATTCTCTTAACCATTTTTCAGGCCATTTACGATTGGTCTGGCATTCCAATGGATTTTATAGATTCTACATTTGCTTCATTAAGCGAATGGGTAAAAAATAAACTTCCTAATGGTCCTTTTACAAACTTATTAGCAGAAGGTATCATTCCTGGCTTGGGAGGTATTGTTATATTTATTCCTCAAATTGCTTTTCTATTCTTATTTATTGCTATACTTGAAGAAAGCGGTTATATGAGCCGGGTAGTTTTTTTAATGGATAGAATTATGCGTCGCTTTGGTCTTAGCGGGAAAAGTATTGTTCCTCTTATATCTGGTACCGCGTGCGCAATTCCTGCTATAATGGCTACTCGCAATATAGAAAATTGGAAGGAACGCTTAATTACCATTTTAGTAACCCCGTTTACCACTTGCTCTGCTCGTTTGCCAGTATACCTAATCATTATTTCATTAGTTATTCCCGAAGGGCGCTTTTTAGGTTTAAGTTACCAAGCTTTAACACTAATGCTACTCTATTTAATAGGTTTTGGAGTAGCAATACTATCAGCTTATTTTTTAAACAAAGTATTAAAAATAAAAAGCAAAACATTCTTTGTTATAGAAATGCCTAATTACAAGCTCCCCTTATTTAAAAACGTTACTTTAACTGTTTTAGAAAAAACGAAATCCTTTATTTTTGGAGCAGGTAAAATTATTTTGGCAATATCTGTTGTTTTATGGATTTTAGCCTCTTATGGACCTGGAAAGCAGTTTAATAATGCAGAAGAAATTATTAAAAAAGAATATGTCTCTCATAATTTATCAGACGTTGAACTACAGCAAAAATTGGCTTCTTATAAATTAGAACACTCTTTTATTGGAATTACTGGTCGTGCTATTGAACCAATTATTAGACCTCTAGGTTATGATTGGAAAATTGGCATTGCTATAATAAGTTCTTTTGCAGCAAGAGAAGTTTTTGTAGGCACCTTAGCTACCATATACAGTGTGGGAAGCGATGATGAAGAAACCATTAAAAATAGAATGGCAAGTGAAGTAAACCCTGTACTAGGTGGTCCTTTATTTAATTTCGCGTCTGGGATTTCATTGCTATTATTTTACGCCTTTGCCATGCAATGTATGAGTACTTTAGCTATTGTAAAACGGGAAACCAACTCATGGAAATGGCCCACTGCCCAATTAGTAATTATGACAGCTTTGGCGTATATTGTAGCACTGATTGCTTTTCAATTTTTAAAATAACTATATATAAATGAATAGTATCATTCAAAATATACTCGTTTTTCTAGCATTTTTAGGTTCAGTTACTTTTTTAGTAAAAAAATTTATATGGAAACCTAAAAAAACAGCAAAAGCATGTGGAAAAAATGATTGTGGGTGCCATTAAAATGGTTTGGTTTTTATCAACCTATTCCTAAAATAATTACTGAATTAAACTCTCTTTTTTTAATACAAATAAAAAGCCTAACGGATATTGTTAGGCTTTATTAGTTCTCACTTAATTA
>JAHDGB010000271.1 GCA_020627885.1 Flavobacteriaceae bacterium
TTTGGCAATATGTTACTTATTTTTTTTAGCATTAATAAGTTACTGTAGGTTTAATAAATATATGCAGTTTCGATTTTTCTTTACGCTTCGTTCTACTACTGAAGAACCATTTTATAATAGGTATTCTTGAGAAAAAAGGAGTACCAGTTCCAGAGTTTTCATTTTCTAATTCATCTAAGCCCCCTAATAATACCATTTCGTTATTTTTAACTCTAACCATAGACTCAAATTGCTGCGTTGCTTTACCTGGCGGCGCATTCTCTCCTGCTCTAGCCAAAAAAGAACTTTTCTCTACCGATATGTTTAAGGTAACATTTTCATCTTTAGAAACAAAAGGCGTAATGTTAATGCTTAAGTTAGCCTCAGTAGACTTCCATGTTCCACTTTGTAATATTCCATCATTCACCCCTCTATTAATAAGTTGATTGTTTTGTTCAAAATAATAACTCGTCTCTCCTATAGAAGAATTTGCTTCATGGCCGTTAAGTGTTACTAATCTTGGAGTAGACGATAGTTTTATAAGAGAATTATTTTCTAAAGCCTTTAAGTTTAGATAAAAATTCTGAGTTACTTTACCTAATTTAACAATTCCTAAACCATTAAAAGCATCTATTAACCCATTTACAGAAGAGGAATTTAGCCCTACATCGGTTGTTGGAAACAAAATCCCAGAAGTGGTTCTTGATTGATTATCTATACCTGCTTGTAATCCTGATTTAATTTCATATGATTTTTGATATTGAACAATAATAACTTCTATTTGAATAACAGGAACTACACGATCGATTTCGCGTATATAATCTTTAAATTCTTGAATATGGTTTTTAGATCCTGCAACTACAAAACCGTTTAGCTCAATAAACTCTTTCACTTCAAGGTTTTTAATTACTGAAGCTGGTAAAGAAGCCTGAACAGATTCTATTGATCTGTTTTCTAATTGTACCAACTCCGTTGTTCTTAACCCTTCAGTTTTATGCTCTCCGATTAAATATAAATTGTTTACTTTTTTGTATGTGTATTTTTCGCCTTTAAATAAATGATCTAAAAAACTATCAAAAGTAATCCCACTTGCAATTAATGTCGTTTTTACATTTTCTGGTGTATTATACATAAAGAAATTAACATTTAATTTCTCTGCAGCATCTGTTAACATATCGGAAGCATCCGCTTCAAAGGCTTTAACATTTAAAAACCCCTGATTATTAGCTTCTAAAAGAAAACTACCCGCATTTCCTTTTTGATAATCGCCACTTGGTCTTCTATTTTTTGTTCCTTTTTTAGGGTTTGTTTTTACAGCGGTATCTTTATCTAAAAAATAATTATTGTTCTCATCTACTGTTAAAGACAAACCATTCGATTTGGCTAACATTTCCATAACCTGATCGAAAGGCCTATTTAAAATATAAGCAGATATTTTTTCAGTCTTTATTTTTGGAGATAAAATTATATTTTTATTGGAAGCATCAGTTATAGCTCGAGCTACCCTTGGTAAGGAATCATTTTTTAATCTTACAGAAAGAAACTTATTTAACTCGTTATAGGTAACATCAATTTTTTTAATTGGTTTAGGTTTTTCGACCTTTTCAACAGCTTTTTTCTTATTAAAAATTAAGATTTTATTTTCTAATTCAAATTCTAAATTGTGTTTCTTAATTAAAAACAAAAACACATCTTTAACATCTACATCGAAAAAATTACCGCTTACGACTTGATTTAATTTAGCATCTACACTAACATTTAACTTGTGTTCTTCTGCTAATGTTGTAATAAAATCATAAAGTGTTAAACCCGTTAAATCGACCCTAACACTTTCATTAAGTTCTTTTTTAACTTCAGCATATTTCTCAATAGCAATTTTATAGTCTTCGTAATCAGACTGCGAATAGCATAAAGTGAAATTTAAAAATATAATAAGTAAAATTAAGTATCTGGTTAACATAGTTTATGAATTAATAAGAATTGGGTATATTTCATCTAATGAGGTTATTCCTTCCAACAGCATTTTAAAAGCTTTATCAGATAATTTGCTGTTTTCCTTAAAAGAAGTATGCTCTAACGTATTTGTTTTAATTGCTTGTGCAATTTCTTTACTAATAGGTAATATTTCATAAATAGCACGTCTTCCTTTGTAACCTGTATGGTAACAAATATCACAACCTTTTGCTATATAATGAGATGTTAATGTTTCATTACAATTATAAGATAAAGGTAAATCACTTTTACTAAAAGGATATTCCTCTTTACATGCATTACACAATAGTCTTATTAATCGTTGCGCTACAGAGATATTTATTGTCTCTGCAATTAGAAATGGGGGCACCCCCATATCTATTAATCTAGAAATTGTACCTACTGCTGAGTTTGTGTGTATTGTAGATAAGACCAAATGCCCTGTTAAAGAAGCTCTTATTGCCATTTTAGCGGTTTCTCCATCCCTAATTTCTCCTAGCATTATTATATCTGGATCCTGTCTTAAAAACGAACGTAATGCAGAAGCAAAAGTTAAACCAATACTTTCTTTTAATTGCACCTGGTTAATTCCTTTTAATGTATACTCTATAGGGTCTTCAACTGTAAGAATATTTCTTTTTATATTATTTAAATATTTTAAAGTACCATATAAAGTAGTTGTTTTTCCAGAGCCTGTTGGTCCACTTATAAGCACAATACCATTACTTTTTTTCACTGCTTCTAAATAACTCGTAATTTCATTGCTATCAAATCCTAATTGATTTATATTTAAATGTGAAGCATCTCTACCCAATATCCTCATGACCACTTTTTCACCATGATGCGTTGGTAGAATGGAAACTCTAATATCAAAATCGTCATACTCAATTCTCCCATCTTGTGGAAGACGTTTTTCTGTAATATCTAAGTTCGACTTAATTTTTATTTGATTAATTAACTCTAAATAAGATTCTTTTTTTATATGATTTTTTTCAATTAAATGACCATCTATTCTTAATCGAATAC
>JAHDGB010000272.1 GCA_020627885.1 Flavobacteriaceae bacterium
CAGAAAAAAAATACGGCGACTTAATCATCAGAAACTTAAGTTTTTAGCCACTAGAAATAGTACCTGATTTAATTTCATAAGGCGTTAATGATTAAATGTGCAGATATTTTATCTAGTAAGATATACTATTTCTTTTCTAAATGACCTTTTTACCAATAGTCTGTTGAATTTTATAAAAAATACTTATTGACACTCAATTAGTTAGTTGTAGGAGCTTTTTTATTCCGATGTTCGGTTAAATCCCAAACAGTCAATTAAATAAGTTTGCATTTTTAGGCGCAAGCCAGAGGCTTGAAACCCGTTACGCTCCAGCCGGGAGGCTGGACCGGGCATTCATTTTTTTTATAAAAAATGAACGTGGAGTAGTAAAAACTCAACGGAGTATTGTTTTACAGTAGACGCTTAAAACGAACAGTTGCTTATTTTCATCCATCAATACCAATGTAACATTTTTTTATCCAAAGTTTACAGAATAAGAACATAAAACATTATCTATCAATCTTTTATGGTTTAAGTTTTGTATTCAAAACAGACAGAATTTAGGACAAATTGGGTGTTTTTTCAAAAGAATTGTTAGGCTGCTTTTTCAAAATCAAAAATAATATTTCTTTTTTAGGCTGCTTTTTTTCCTAGCATTTTACCAGAAGGAATTAAAAAGAAATTTTTTACGAAAAAAATCAAATAATGTTTCAACCTAATGTAAAAAAGATTTAGGAAAGAATCATGCCAAGTCATTAACACAATATAAACAGCACCTTATACATTTAAAAAATCAAACAGTATCTTTTTAACTGGTCACACCCCCTTGATTAATTAGCTCCTGTGAATCAAGCATTAACACACAAAAAAGATAGTTATAGGACTACAAAAAACGCTAATCAAGCTTACACAAGCAAAGTTGTTTTTGGTACATACTTTGTCGTAAAGGGTCATGTCTAACGTTAGCACACAACCAACCTTTACATACCCCCTAACAACTAAATTGAAATACCCAACTTCATTGCATTTATCCTATCTATTTCAATTTAATTTACAACATTTAAAAAGCATTTACCAATGAAAAATTTATTAGCAGTAGTTTTAGTAGTATTCTTTTCTGTTTCAATTCAAGCGCAAGAAGTTTTCCGTACACAAACACCAGGAGGATGGGGTTCAAGTCCTAAAGGGGATAATCCAGGTGCCTATTTAGAAGCGAACTTATTTAATGTCTTTAGTGGTCCTGTTACGATTGGATATGGTGAAAACACAATTCAATTTTATAGTGCCGAAGATATTAGCAAGTTTTTACCTTCTAGCGGTACTCCTAGTGCATTAGATGGTGCTTACATTAATCCTACAAAGCAAGAAGTAAGAAATACTTTAGTTTCGCATACTTTAGCATTAACTATTTCTTTAGCCTTTGATAGAGCAATTGCTGATTTCTCTGCATCGAGTTTAAGTTTAGCAAATCAAGTAATTGCAATGGGTGATTTTGAAGGTATGACCGTACAAGCAGTTTTAGACGAAGCCAATAAGTATTTAGGCGGTGTTGAGTCTGCTTATTCTGCATCTCAATTAACAGCAGCTTTAAGCCGTATTAACGAAAGCTATGTTGATGGTGAAATTGTAGACGCTACCTACTTAAAAACTACGGAGAAGTCTATCATGATGGAGTCGGAACAACAATTGCAAACGATTGAGAAAGAAGCTACCTTACAGTTCTCAAGATTCTAAGCTAAGAATTGCTTAATAACTACTTTACATAGGTAAGAACACTTTTTATTTTTAAGCAAGAAAAAACAGATTACGATAATAAGTAACAAACTAACTGGAATGAGCAATTGTATTTTTAAATAAAGCAAAGCGGGCCACTTATGGCTAGATACATACAACTACTATTAATGCTATTATTACAAAACACTTTCATGCTCTGGTTTTCACACCTATTATTTTAACTGTTTTTTCAAGCTTAAAATACCCATTTTTCGATATTACAACACCCCTTAACATTTAATTTAAAACAAATTTAAAAAAATTTTAATGAAGCATTTATTAACGTTTTGTTTAGTAATATTCTTAACAGGCTCCATTCAAGCACAAGAAGTTTTCCGTACACAAACTCCTGGGGGGTGGGGTTCAAAAGCAAAAGGAAACAATCCGGGTGCTTATTTAGAAGCCAATTTATTTACTGCCTTTAGTGGTCCTGTTACTATCGGTTCTGGAGAAAACACCATCCAATTTTATAGTGCCGAAGACATTAGTAAGTTTTTACCTTCTAGTGGCACTCCAAGAGCATTAGATGGTGCATACATCAATCCTGCAAAGCAAGAAATAAGAAACTCTTTAGTTTCGCATACTTTAGCCTTAACGCTTTCTTTAGGTTTTGATGCTGCTATTGCCGATTTTTCTGAATCTAGTTTAAGTTTAGCAAATCAAGTAGTAGCAATGGGCACTTTTGAAGGTATGACAGTAAAAATGGTTTTAGACGAAGCCAATAAGTTTTTAGGTGGCGCAGAATCTATTTATTCTGCATCTGAATTAACACAAGCTTTAAGCCGTGTTAACGAAAGCTATGTTGATGGTCAAATCCAAGACACGACATACCTAAAAACAACAGAAAAGTCTGTCATTATGGAATCTCAGCAACAACAGTTACAAACAATTGAGAAAGAAGCGACTTTACAATTTTCAAGATTTTAAACAACTATATTAAAATATAATACCAATAACCTAATTTCTATAGATTTCAATTTATTTGTTCTTTTAGTCAAGTTTTAATAAATTAACTATTAATATAATTAATCATTATTATTGGTATATATAAAGAAAGGCTGAAGCTTTAAAGCTTCAGCCTATATTTTATTTTTTTTCCTTCCCTTTCTATTTATAATTAGCATAGTGAAAAAATAAAGTTACAAATTTCCGCAAAGAGATTTTCTGATAGACAAGGCGCAAAACATGAACGTGCGACTTTTGCGATAGCAAAATAAATATC
>JAHDGB010000273.1 GCA_020627885.1 Flavobacteriaceae bacterium
GCTATTAAGAATAGCCATAAAAACAATTTTGTTTTCATTTTTTTTGATTTTTTAAATTAATTAATAACGGTTTTTAATCAATTAATGGTTTATAACATCATTTGTATGATACTTGCTATTAAAAAGTTTAAATTTAGGAAGGCTTTTTAAAGAAAAACAAGCCATAATTTTTATTCATTATGGCTTGTTTTATTGTTTTCAGAAATTAGAAATTTAAACGTCCAACATCACTACAGTTTGTGTAATAATCCCATCCGCTGCTAGTACTATTGTCTAACCATACGTTTGGTTGTGCAATAATTCTAGAGTAACCAGTAGCAGAAATAGATTGAATTGAGCTATATACTTGCGCATAAAAGTGAGTAACGAACCATCCATCTTTTCCTTGTAAAGCAAGTGAAGCACATTCAGCTTCTACCCAGCTAACTGCTTGTCCTGGGTATTCCGTTCTAAAAATATAATAATCCCAGTCTCCTTTTTCTCTATCGTTTCCAAAGTTGTCTAGTTTTACCCAACCAGCATTTTTATAACCTTTATCAGTCTGAAAAGTAACTCTACCCCATACATTAGCATTGGTGTTGTTGTTTGTTTGTGTTCCTGTATGTGTTACTATTCTGTAAAACCATTCTGTACTAACACCGCGGTGAGATCTTTTATAGTTTTCAATGAAACGATCTGCATCTACTTTAAATTGTGCATTAGCTTCTTCCTCAGTTAAATCACCTTTGTAAGTCATATGAAAAATAGGCTTCTCAGCTGTGAAATTATCTATTTCAGTGTCATTATTTCCAGTACGGCTTTTAAAACCTTCTTCTTGTTGTATTGTAGTTTCTGAATTTTCTTGTTCTATTTCAGATTTTTCACAAGATGCAAAACTAATTGCTAATACTAGAAATAAAACGGCTCCTTTTAAATTACTTAATGTTTTCATTTTTTTTGATTTTTAAAATTTATTAATAACGATTTTTTAATCAATTAATGAGTGGTTTATATATCCGCTAGCAAGATGTATTATTTCATTTTATGATTACAAGTGCAAAGTTAAATTAGAAGGCAATAAATTTTAGTAGGAGAATAGCCCTAAATGAAAGAGAAATGACCTGATTAATTTAGGGTGTTTTTCCCTGAGAAAAATTATACGGCTAATCTATTTAAAAACAAATGAAACCATAATATGCTCATTGTTAGTTGTTTTTTTTTAGGTGATAAAGATTGAATCTCTAGGGTAGGCGTTGCTTAAATGCTACGTAAGCTTACTTTATAGAAACTTATTGTATAGTTTGTTTTGAAATTTAAGAATTAAAGAGAGGTATCTTACTTAAGAAGGTTTACTGTCTTTCTAATGGCCGTTAAGTTAGTTAACAACTGTTCTAAATTGTTCAAGTGTAGCATATTTGCACCATCACTTTTTGCATTAGCAGGATCGAAATGGGTTTCAATAAATAAGCCATCGACATTATTAACAACACCTGCGCGCGCAATAGTTTCAATCATATCAGGTCTTCCTCCAGTTACTCCTATTGTTTGATTGGGTTGTTGTAAAGAATGTGTAACATCTAAGATAGTAGGAGCATATTGTTGCATGGTTGGAATTCCTCTAAAATCTACAATCATATCTTGGTAGCCAAACATCGTACCTCTATCTGTAATCCATACTTTATCACTTCCAGAGTCTTTTACTTTTTGTACCGCATGTTTCATGGCTTCAGGGTTCATAAATTGCCCTTTTTTTAAGTTAACTACTTTACCTGTTTTTGCAGCAGCAACGACTAAATCGGTTTGGCGAACTAAAAAAGCAGGTATTTGCAAGACATCGACATATTCTGCAGCCATAGCTGCATCTTTAGCTTCATGAATATCCGTTACTGTAGGAATATTAAACGTGTCTGATACTTTTTTAAGAATTTTTAACGCTTTTTTATCACCTATTCCAGTAAAACTATCAATACGACTTCTATTCGCTTTTTTAAAACTGCCTTTAAATATATACGGTATTTCTAATTTATCTGTTATTTTAATAACGCGTTCTGCGATGCGTAAAGCCATATCTTCGCCTTCAATAGCACATGGACCACATAGTAAAAAGAAATTATCTGAATTGATATGTTTTAATTTCGGAATGTCTTGAAGGGTCATAATTATTTACTGAATATTTAAGCCACAAAGGTACTATTATTAAATGTTATGTGTTAAAATAGAATTTGAAAATCTATTAACCTTATTAAATTACTCTAATGCATATATTACAAAGGAATCTTCAAAAACAATTTAATATGCTGTTTATTCAGGAATTATAAGTACCTTTGCACGCTTAAAATAAGGCACTATAATTATGGCTAATATTAAAAACATTGCAATTATTGCTCACGTAGATCACGGAAAAACAACTTTGGTAGATAAGATTATGTACCATTGTCAATTATTTAGAGAGAATGAAAATACAGGAGATCTTATTCTAGATAATAATGATTTAGAACGAGAACGTGGTATTACTATTACGTCAAAAAATGTTTCGGTAGTATATAAGGATACCAAAATAAATATTATTGATACACCTGGTCACGCCGATTTTGGCGGAGAAGTAGAGCGTGTTTTAAATATGGCAGATGGTGTGTTATTATTGGTAGATGCTTTTGAAGGCCCTATGCCACAAACACGTTTCGTATTACAAAAAGCAATTGATTTAGGGTTAAAACCATGTGTAGTTGTAAATAAAGTAGATAAAGAAAATTGTACACCAGAAGAAGTTCATGAAAAGGTATTTGATTTAATGTTTGAGCTTGGTGCAGAAGAGTGGCAGTTAGATTTTCCTACTGTGTATGGATCGGCTAAGAACAATTGGATGAGCGACGATTGGAAAAATGAAACTGAAAATATTGAGCCTTTGTTAAATATGGTTATAGATCATATTCCTGAACCAAAAATAGAAGAAGGGACCACTCAAATGTTAAT
>JAHDGB010000274.1 GCA_020627885.1 Flavobacteriaceae bacterium
TGGTGCTCTTGCTTTAACATCTACAATATCACCAGTTTTATCTATCTTAAAAAAGACGCTAATTTTCTGTACTCCCGACAAACCTAAATCTGATGCTAAATCTGTATTAAACTTTTTACCAACAAATCGCTTTATTTTATCGTTCATGCATTTTTTCTTTGCATTATTGTCTCCTCCTTCACATCCTGGAAAAACAGGTACATTTTCAATTACTGCGAAAGCAACTTCTACATCTTCTTCAACTTCTTCTACCTCAACTTCTTCAACTTCTACAATTTCTTCTTCTTGACTTGTTTCAGTAGATTCAATTACTGTTTCTTCAACCTCTTCTTCATCCTCAACGACTTCTATTATTTCAGGCGCTGGCGGCGGTGGCGGTGGTGGCGGTGGTGGCGGTGTTGCTAATTGCTCAGTGATTGGCACTTCTTCGTCTAACTCGTCATCTAAGTTTAACTGGCCTATATCTATAGCTTCCTTATCATACGTTTTATAATTTATAGCATAATATGTTAAAAATAACATTAATGCTAAACCAACAGCAAAATATAAGGAACTATTACGTCCTACATTTGCTTTGGGATTTTTCTTTGGCTCCATACTATCGATTTTTTTACTTGAGTTGCTAAAATAACTATTTTTTAGGGAACTTTACAAGTATTCACTACCTAACCCTTCTTTTTTTTAATAGAATTAACATTAATAATGCTAAAAGAGTCCCTAGAGTGTTAGCAACAATATCATTTACATCACCTTCTCTATATTTAGTAAAGAATTCTTGTAATAATTCTATGAGTACTCCAAAGAAAATTGAAGCAAAAAATGCTAATCGTAGTGCTTTAGTTTTATTTAATGAAAATCTATGGTTAAAAGTATAATACCATAGTATAGTAAAAACAAAATAAGCTATACAGTGGTATAACTTATCTTCATTTTTTATCATTATTTTTTTGTCATTAAGGTTAATCAAACTTAATGTCACTAATGTTACACTATAAAAAGTACTAACTAATAACAATTGCTTTTTAAGCACCTATTAATGCTTTATAATCATCAGCCGAAAGTAAATTGTCAAATTCAGAAACATCTGATGCTTTAATTTTCACCATCCATCCTTCTCCATATGGATCACTATTTACTTTCTCGGGTTCATCTTCAAGCAACTCATTAAAAGCAGTTATTACTCCAGAAACTGGAATAAACAAATCAGACACAGTTTTTACTGCTTCAACTGTACCAAAAACTTCTTCAACATCTAATGTTTCATCAACAGTTTCTACTTCAACATAAACGATATCACCTAATTCACTTTGAGCAAAATCTGTAATACCAACTGTTAATTCTTCACCATCTATTTTAATCCACTCGTGGTCTTTAGTGTATTTTAATTCTGAAGGAATATTCATTTTTTATATTATTTTTTTACAAATGTATTTAATCCTTTATTAAATTCAAACCTATTATTTGTTAGTTTCCAAAGTTATATTTTAAAGTAAATCCTGATCGAATCGTCGTTTGAGGAAAAGCTGTAGAAATAGCATACTTTGAGAACGAATAATCAAAATAGAAAATACCTGTTAGACTCTTACTAAACGAATAGTTTGCTTTGTAATTTAAGCCCAATATTGTTTGTCCATTAGTGATTTGATTATTTTCTATATCTAAATAGCGAATAATTGTTTTATTATCTCTTAAAGAAGCATCTAATTCCATTAATAAATCACTAACAATAGACTTTTTTGGCCCAGCCAACTTTGTTTTTATTCTAACATCTTTAAAGCGATACCCTAAACCAACTTTATATTCTAAACCTTGAACTTCTGTTAATAGGTTATTATCAAAACTTAATGATAGTAATCGATCTTTCTTAACTTCTCCAAGTATTTTAATGGAGTTTTTCATTTCGAAATCTAACCTTACTAAAGGTGAAAACATTTCTGTTAAATTTACATTACTATATAAATTTTCATTTTTATAATTCCCTCCTAAATCTAAAGCCTCTTCTGGCTGTGAATCGTATACTACGCCATAATTAATAGGTGTAAAATCTAAATTAGTCCTAAATTGATTAATAGTATAACTAGAACGGTATCCATGAGTTAACGAAAATCGTTTAAAGCGTTTTTTAAACCATTTTAATTTCATAAAACCTGTATATTTTAAATCCCAATTTGGAATGGGAATATCTTTTAATATTCCTAGTCCGGTTTTCTCTGCCTTTTGGCCTGAATAAGCACTGGTAAAAGCTGGTAATAAAACGGCTTGGCTAGTTTTACCAAAACCCTTTGGGTATCCATTTGCATCTAAGTTATTAGGGTTATTTAAATCTACGCCTTTTTGAGTAGCTAATCGTCTAGCAATAATTAACCTATTATCACTAAATTCATCAAATGGTTTTGATCCAGTTTCATCGCTTTTACCAAAAGCAGTAGGTAAGGTAAAAGTAGAAATACTATAATTCCCAAAAGTATTAGGAGTTAAGGGCACGTATTCTAAATCTGTTCCATTATTATCTACCCTATAATTCTCTGTAAAGTTAGTAGCATAAGTCCTGTAGCCTATAAGATCTATTTTTAAATCGTTTAATGGTTCTAAATTAGCAGATACATCTAATTGCTTAGTTAAATTAGAAGTATATTGTTGATTAAATTCTGGAAATAATGTTAACCATCCATTTCTTGCAGCTAACTGTCTAATATCTTTTTGACTTCCAAAGGTATACCCCACTGTAGGCTTCATTGTTCCTATAAATCCAGGTGTTCTTAAATATCCTGGTAAAAATGTACCATTGTTTTCAGAATAATTAACCTGAATACGTTTAGTCATTGTAAAAAATCCTATTAATGCATTTCCTAGTTTAGAAGGTTTTCCTTTTTTCTTTGGCTTATCTTTTTTCTTATCATCTTTAGTACTTGGTGTTCCTCCTTTTGCTATTGGTCTACTAGCTATTCTT
>JAHDGB010000275.1 GCA_020627885.1 Flavobacteriaceae bacterium
CATTAGTAGCTGAAAAATCCTCGTTTAATATACGTATTTGATCTTGGGCTAATTCGACTAAACAAGCTCTATTACTCTCATTAGCCTCAGGATAATGCACCGCAACCGGAATAAATATCGTTTGCAAACGAGCTTCTGGGTTTGCTAGTAATCGCTCATATTCTACCTGAAAAGCAGCCTGCCTTTCCTCATAAGCTTTTCTAAACTCAGGATCCTGTAATTTTTCTTGCATACGCTCTTTGTAGCTGCATGTTCTTTCTTGAGCATAGTTATTTACTGTTATTAACAAAAAAGCAAATAAAAAAGTAACTTTAAATTTCATAATTTTAATGGTATTTGAATGATTAGAATATTACTATGCCACATATCGCTTATTATTTTAAGAGAAATCCTAACAATACTCGAATTATGACATTACCATAAAATAAATTGATTTTTTTATAAAAAAACAATTTATTAATAAAAAAACTACGAAATAATCACTTTACACGATTAAAAACACCTTTACCTAAAAATTAAATATTTAAAAACGCGGAAAGTGCCTAAAATATTAAATTAATGATTAATAATAATTTTTTTAGTTTTAGAAAATACTGAAGAATTAAAACTAAGGATATATATTCCATTACTAAATTGAGAAGTCTCAATCATAATTTCATTAACCTCATTATCAATACCGATGGTTTCATTTAACACAACTTTACCTAAAATATCATATAGAGAATAAGTAGCACTATTTATTTTATCTATAGGGAAAGATATATGTATATTCTCACTTACCGGATTTGGGTATATGTTAAATTCGTTTTCGGGTACAATTGGAGGTGTTGTCTCATTTCCATTTTCAATTTCAATGGCATTATTTTTCCAATCATCTTTAATTGTATTGATATATGCCAACATTCTTATGGCTTGCCCTTCTGTAAACATAAACATACAAGCATCGTCAGTATAATCCATATAGTTTTGAGTCAAAATTTTATTGCTACACCTTTGTATACTCCCATCAGTAGGGCATCCACTACTATTATCATCAAGATTAGGAGTGTCCGATACTCCATCATCACTACTACATCCTCCAGAAAAAGTATGTTCCAAATTATAATGATGCCCTAACTCATGAGTTACTGTTCTCCCTAAATTAAACGGAGCTCCTGGACTATAACCAGAACACCCAGACCCTGAACCAAAAGCTGTATTTCTCATTACTACAGAATCACCATCACTAGGCTTTCCTCCTAATGGAGAATATCCTAAAGTAGTACCCGATAAAGGTTTTACAATAAAATTTTGATAGCCAGAGAATCTAGCATCCGAATCACTAATTGGCTCCCCAATAGTAACCGCTGGTTCACCTTCTAACATTTGCTCATCAACTCCTGTAGGGTGATTTTTTGTTGCTAAAACAAATTCTATATCTATGCTCCCGGTATTAACTCCTGGGTAATGACTACTCGCTGCTCCCCATTTTGAAAGATCTGCATTAGTAGCGGTAAAATCCTCATTCAGTATCCGAATTTGATCTTTAGCTAAATTCACTAAACATGCTCTATCGCTCTCATTGGCTTCTGGATAATGTACAGCAACAGGGATATAAATGGTTTGCATCCGCGCTCTTGGATTAGCTAATAATCGTTCATACTCTACTCTAAAAATTGTTTGTCGCTCTTCATACTCTTTTCTAAATTCTAAATCTTTTAGTTTTTCTTTCATATGCGTTTTATATGCACATACTCTTTCCTGTGCAGGACTACTTATTCCTAGTATTAAAAACACAACAAAAACAGTTAATTTTAATTTCATCTTTTCCTAAATTTTTTATTTAAAATCTACAATATCAAACTCATAAACAGCAACATACATTTGGCTGTAAGTCATTATAATTTAGCAAATTTATACTTATTAACTGGTAATAATACTATTAAATCACCTGATTTTTTTATTTTTTATGGTTTAGATACTTATAAGTGGCTTAACCTCGTTATGTTCTATAACGTTAGATAATACTATTTGTGTTTTTGTTTCTCCATATATAATTAGCTGATCTATAAACGATTCTAAATGGCTCTGGTTTTTCAATATAACTTCCATTACTATATTTTCGTTACCCGTTATTCGATAACAATTTAAAACCTCATCATAAGTTTTTACTTTTTCTAAAAAGGGCTTCAGCTTCCCCATGAATGCACGAATTGTAATGATCGCTTTTAATTGATACCCTGCTTTAAAAGGAGATATTGTTGTATTATAACTTTTAATTATACCAAAATCTTCCATTTTTTTTATACGTTCAGAAACGGCAGGAGAACTGATCCCAACGAGCCGCCCTATTTTAGCATTAGATTGCCTTGCATTATCTTGAAGGCACTTTAAAATTCGCCAGTTCAACTTATCTATTATCATTTTAATCTATTTTATACAAAATAAAGAAATTATTAAATCAAATTAACATTTTTGCATTAAATATTAAAGACATAAAGAGTGTTTCTATTTGTAACTTTGATATCCCAATAAATTTGCTATGTATAATTACTATTCCTCAGACTTTCAGAAATCTGCTATCTATAGAAAAGCTATAGATATATTTATTCTATCCAGAAACATATCTCAATATGTTCAGGATGACTTATCTAAATTAAAATTTGATGGTAAAGAAGATAATAATATCTATTTTTCTGGAGATATTATATACCAATCAAAATCATTGGCCCCAGAAATAGCTAAAGCAGAACTTGAACGTTATTCTGACAATAAGTATAAACATATTGCTTCTGTAAAAAGATTAACAAATCGGCTTTATAAAAACTGCAGACATTTAGAAAACTGTAATAGTAATGGCAAAGAATATATTTCTATATTAAGGCATGAATTAAAAAAATTCAAACAATTACAATCTGTTTGGTCGCTAACATTATAGGCACACCATAACATATTTTTAG
>JAHDGB010000276.1 GCA_020627885.1 Flavobacteriaceae bacterium
CTTAAGAATATTTGTTTTTTAACAAAAAAAAATTAAATTTAATAAAAAAGAACGTAGAATGACTCTAATGAAACCAAAAAAGGGTGACTTATTAATAGCTGAACCTTCTATAATAGGAGATCTCTCTTTTAACCGTTCTATTATCTTGTTAACAGATCACTCTAAACAAGGATCTATTGGTTTTATTTTAAATAAACCTTTAGAATACACTATTGGAGATCTTATTCCCGAAATAAATGCGCCTTTTAAAGTTTACAATGGAGGCCCAGTAGAACAGGATAATCTTTATTTTATTCATAAAATTCCAGGTTTAATACCTAATAGTATTGAAATTTCTTTAGGTATATATTGGGGCGGAGATTTTACAAAAGTAGCTAAATTAATTAGTGAGAAAAAAATTAATGAAAAAGATATAAAATTTTTCTTAGGTTATTCAGGATGGGATTCTAATCAATTAGAGAATGAATTAAAAACCCAATCTTGGGTTGTTAGTAAAAACATATATAAAAAAGAAATCATTGAAAAAGATTATAAATTTTTTTGGAAAGAAAAAATGATTGAGCTTGGAGGCAATTATAGTATTTGGTCTAATGCTCCTGAAAATCCTACGTATAATTAATAATCTTAAATTAAGGCTAATTCTCTATTAAGTATTCTAGTAAGATCAGTTGCAACTATATTAGCGTATGTTTTTTTTCTATATTTAGTGACAGATTGTATTCCTCTAATTACATTTGTTACAAATAACTCGTCAGCTTTTTGTAATTCAAAAGGAGAAATAGACTCTTCTTTAATACTATATTTAGGAGAAGTTTCTATTAATTTTATTATTTGTTTACGCATTACTCCTTTCAAACATCCATCTTCCAATGGGGGAGTTTTAATATTATTACCTTTAACTAAAAATAAATTACCATTTAAAGCTTCAACTATACTTTTATTTGTATTAAGCAAAAAACAATTTTCAAAGTTATTTTCTTTAGCGAAAACACTACCAACAACATTCACAATTTTATTATTAGTCTTTAAAGTAGATATTAAACTAGGAGAAACATAAAAGTCTTTAAATAAATCTACTTCATATTTATCTATATTATTTTTATAAATAGAGTCTTTTAAAACCTTAGCAGAAATAATATAATTAACTGAATTATCTTTTGGAGCATACATTCCCCCTTCTACTCTATTTACTATTAATTTAACTCTAAATGTTGTGTGTGTCTTCTTCTTTTTCGTATATGAAATTAACAATTTAATAATCTCGGCTTCTAAATATTCCATTGTAAAAGACATCGGTATTTCCATACGCAATATCCGCATAGAAGCCATTAATCTAAAATAATGTTCTTCCCAAAATAAAATTTTATTATTTATAACTTTTACAGTCTCAAACAATGCATCACCATATTCAAAACCTCTATTATTAGATAAAACAACAGTATGTGTCTCAACTATACTTCCATTATTGTTTAACATATAAAAACTAACTCTTTTTCAAAATAAATAGATAAATTTTAAACAGAACCAAGAACTTGTTTTAAATCAGATATTTGATTTTCCCATAACATCTTTGCTTCATCCATCTCTTCCTCTTCAGAAAAATCAGTAATCATAATAGATACATCTTTAGTAATTTCATCTACCTGTATTCTAATTTCAAAGAAATAAGGACTATCGTCATCTACCTCCCATTTAAATTTTATACGTTCACCGCTTTTCTTAGTTATCAACTTTGCTTGCTCTTCGGTTCCATCCCATATAAACTTATATAATTCCCCTCTTGAGTTTACATTATCTGCAAACCATTCTGATAAGCCCGAAGGCGTAGATATATATTGATATAATAATTGTGGCGATGCATGAATAGGAAATTCTAATTCATATTTAACTTTCTCTTCCATTAATTAATTTTAATAATTTATAAGTCCAATATATACATTAATTAGTTTTTAAAAAAATTATAACTATCTACAATAAAAAAAAGAATTTTAATACTCTATTAAATTTGATTTTACCTAAAACATTCATAATAAAAACGAAGTAAGTATATTTATTTTAGTATAATCATTGTATTAAAAAAGGATGCATTTCATCGAAATTTAAATACAATTCGTCAATTAAAGTGTATTTAATCGTATTTTTATGCATTTAATCTAAAGAAAGATACAAAACAATTAACATTTCTTTTGAGTAAAAAATTAAATTTTATATTTACCCGATTAATTTTCTTCCCTCATAAGTTTAAATCTTTAATTCATATATGTTTTTTAGTATTAAATCTAAAATCATACTTATTTAACATTTAAGCTTAAAAACTAAATGTATGTAACAAGATTACAACTATCTCGTAAATAAACGCGAGACCAAATTTAACCTTATTAACCTACAACACCTATGAGAAAAATACTTTTCTTATTAACATTTATTCTACTGAGTATAAATGTTTTCGCGCAAACATTCAACTACCAAGCGGTTGCTAGAGATAATTCTAGCGAACTACTAACTAATCAAAATTTAGGTATTAAAGTTTCTATTCGTCACAACAGTGCAACAGGTACTGAGGTGTATACAGAAGAGCACAATACTAACACTAACGACTATGGTGTTTTTAACTTAGCCGTAGGAGGTGGTAGTAACCCTAGCTCCTCTTTCAATAGTATTGATTGGAGTTCTGGTGATTATTGGTTAGAAATTTCAATAGACTCTACAGGAGGAACTAGTTATACTATTGTTGGAGCAAGTCAATTAAGAGCAGTTCCTGTTGCAATGTATGCTGCCTCTGGTAACGAAGGTCCAACTGGACCAGCTGGTGCGGATGGCGCTGATGGTGCGCAAGGACCTCAAGGATTACAAGGTGAACAAGGACCGGCAGGACCGGCAGGTGCGGATGGCGCTGATGGTGCGCAAGGACCTCAAGGATTACAAGGTGAGCAAGGA
>JAHDGB010000041.1 GCA_020627885.1 Flavobacteriaceae bacterium
AAAAGTTATATTTGTTAAAAACCAAATCCTCTTGTATGAAGCAAATAGTATTATTAATTTTTATTAGCATATTAGCCTCATCATGTATTACCAATAAAGATGTCGTTTATTTACAAAATAAAGGTGGTGCTGTAAACGATTCTATACAAATACAGGAGTTAAATAAGCCTTATAGAGTTCAAGTAAACGATATATTGAGTATAGATATAAAGTCGACAGACTCTGAGTTGGCAAAGTTGGTTGAGATATTTCAACCTACAGAAAGAGAAAGTGTTAGCAGTCAAGTAGGCTTGTACTATAGTGGGTTTACAGTTGATTTGCATGGTGATATTAAATTTCCAATATTAGGAAATATAAACGTATTAGGTTATACAACCGATGAGATTGTTGAAAAAGTAAGGCAATCACTATTAAAGAATTATTTAAAAGACATTTCTCAAATTTTTGTAACGGTAAAACTAGCAGGATTAAGATATACTGTTTCTGGAGAGGTTAACGGTACAGGGGTTTTAACGCTATATCAGGACCGAGTAAATATTATTGAAGCTTTAGCTAATGCTGGTGATATTAGCCCTACTGGAGATAGAACAGATGTTATGGTGATTAGACAATACCCTAATGGACAAAAAATACATCATATAGATTTAACAGATATAGCAGCTATGAAATCTCCCTATTATTATATACAACCTAATGATATGATTTTAGTAAAACCGTTAAAACGAAAATCTTTAGGGGCAGGTCAAACTGCAACTCAAACGTTTACCACTATTGCTTCTATTTTTTCAGTAATAGTATCTACTTATTTTTTAGCAAGAAACCTGTAAAGTGATTATTTATGAATGATGAATTTGAACTTTTAGAATCACCAAGTCAGTCTCAGTTTGATATTAAAGCATTTTTATTTAGAGCTTTAAGTTATTGGAAATGGTTTGTAATTTGTATTGGTTTAGGAGTGTTTATAGTTTATCAGCAAAACATCAGAAGACAGCAAACCTATAGGTTAGGAACTCAAGTATCTATAGAAGATGATAAAAACCCATTATTTACTTCCAATACCAGTTTAACTTTTAATTGGGGGGGAGTTTCTGCAAAGGTGAAAACTATTGTTACTACTTTAAAGTCTCGTTCTAATCATGAAAAAGTGGTAGATAATTTGCAGCTTTATATTACTTATTTAAAACAGTCTCGGTTTAGAAAGGACGATATATATACAAATGCACCATTTAAAATAACTCTGAGGCCCAATACTTATCAAACTTTAAATGTGCCTTTTAAAATTACTTTTTTAAGTAATAATGAATACGAATTATCTATTAATAAAGAGGAACAAATAGTGGCAAAAACACAAAACTTTGATTCAAAAAAAAGAGGACAAATAGATATTCAAGCAGGAGAAGTTAAGTATCGTTTCAAAATAGGAGATTCTATTAACTTAAAATATATAAAAGGGGTTATAAACTTAAGGAACGAAAGAGAAGTAGTTGCTGGTAGTGAGTATTTTATAGAGTTTTTAGATTTTGATGCTGTGGTTAATGGGTTTAGGCATAGTATGAAGATTGATAACCCTGAAAACTCTTCAATACTTAATTTGAGTATGACCAATGTTAACCCATCAAAAATTGTAGATTATTTAAATGAAACAATTAGAGTTTTAAGTGAAGATCAATTAGATAGAAAGAATCAATTTGTTACTAATACTATCGCATTTATAGACGATCAATTAAAAAGGGTTAAAGATAAACTAACCTCAGGAGCTGATTCTTTAAATGATTATAGACAGCAAAACAAAATTTATAATTTAGATGAAGAAAGTCTTATTATTAATGGGAAATTATCTGATTATGAAATTGAAAAAGACAATATTAATAGAAAATTGGATTATTATAGAGATTTAAAAGTTTATTTAGAAACTAGTGATAATTTCACCAATTTACCAGCGCCTTCAATAGCAGGAATAGATGATGGGAATATTTTAAATAACATTTCAAAAATAAATACATTATCCATTCAAAAATCAAAATATGAAGCTACAGTAAAAAGCGGAGCTTCAATATTTGAAGATATAGATAATCAGATAAGTAGTATTAAAAGAGTTTTATTAGAAGGAATAAGTTCTGCTAAAAACGGATTAAATAGAGATTTAAAGCGTATAAATAAGAAAATAGTACAAAGCAATAGCCAGATTAGGAAATTACCAAAAGATCAACAAAAGTTATTAACTATTCAACGTCAATATTCAATAAATGAACAAAGTTATAATGTATTTTTGGCTAAGAGAAGTGAAGCAGAAATTATAAAATCGGCTAGTGTTTCTGACATATTAGTAATAGACCCAGCTAAGAATACAGGAGCGGTTCCTGTAGACTTAAAGTTAAGTGCTCGATATGTTTTTGCTTTTCTAGGTGGTTTTATGCCCCCATTAATATTAGCTTTTTTAGTCACTTTTTTTGATAATAAATTGCATAACCCTCAAAGTTTAGAAAATTTGTCGACTATTCCATTATTAGGAGTGGTAGGTGAAAATAATACTAAAAATAACTTAGCAGTTCATGTTAAACCAAAGTCTACGGTTGCAGAGGCTTTTAGAGCAATTAGAGCAAGCTTACAATATATTTATAAGAAACAAGAAGCGGGAGGAACAAAAACTGTTATGGTAACTTCTTCGGTAAGTGGAGAAGGAAAAACCTTTTGTTCTATAAATATAGCTACCGTTTTTGCTTTAAGTGGAAAAAAAACGGTTTTAGTTGGTTTAGATTTAAGAAAGCCTAAAATCTTTGACGATTTTGAGATAGAAAACGATTTAGGTGCGGTAAATTACTTGATAGGACAGAAGTCCTTAGATGAAGTGACTCAAGAAACTCAAATAGCAAATTTGGATTTAATATTATCTGGGCCAATACCTCCAAACCCTTCTGAATTATTGATGGGAGAATCTATGGATAGGTTTATAGAGGAGCTAAAAGAAAGGTATGATTATATTGTTTTGGATACCCCTCCAATTGGTTTAGTATCAGATGCTTTAGAACTTGTTGAGTATGTAGACGCTTCTTTATATGTTGTAAGGCAAGAGTATACTAAAAAAGGAATGCTTACACTTATTAACGATAAGTATAAACGTGGAGAAATAAAAAACTTGAGTTTTGTTTATAATTATTATGACCAGAAGGGTAAATATGGCTATGGCTATGGCTATGGGTATGGGTATGGGTATGGGTATGGAGTGTATGGAAATGGATATCATGAGAATGAAAAACAGAAAACCTCATTATTAAAGCAAGTAAAAAGTTTTTTTAAAGTATATTAGAAATAAAATTATATGTATACTATTAAATACCATAAAGAAGATTTGTCACAATATTGCTTTTTAATAACAGGAAGGGCTGGTTTTATTGGTTCTAAAATAGTGGAATACTTGCTTAAATATAATGCGAAAAAAGTAAGAGTGTTAGATAATCTTTCTAATGGACATAAAAGTAATATTGAATCATTCTTATCTCATTCTAATTTTGAATTTATTGAGGGTGATATTAGGGATTTGGACACTTGTAAAAAGATTATGCATGGAGTAGATCTTGTAAGTCATCAAGCCGCATTAGGATCTGTACCTCGATCAATTAATGATCCAGCGACCACTAACGCTGTTAATATTTCAGGGTTTTTAAATATGCTTAATGCTTCAGCTAATAAATCAATAAAAGCTAATTATGGACCAAGTAAAACAGGAGATGTAAGAGGTTCTTTGTTAGGTGTTTATAAGGCTAATAAATTGTTAGGCTATAAACCAGAATACTCTATAAAAGAAGAATTAGATAAAACGTGGAATTATTTTAAAAAACATATTGTTGAATAAAGCTAAGACATCACAGGATTGGTTATATACTATTTCTCCCAGAAAAAAAGCAATAGATCTGAATTTTAAAGAGATTTGGAGGTATCGTGATTTATTATTTTTATTTGTAAAGCGAGATGTTATTACTCAGTATAAACAAACCATTTTAGGGCCTTTATGGTATTTTATTCAGCCACTGTTTACCAGTATAATCTTTACGCTTATTTTTAATAATCTAGCTTCAATACCAACAGGGGATGGGATTCCAGCGTTTTTGTTTAATTTAGCGGGGATAACGCCATGGAACTATTTTAGTGCTTGCTTAACAGGTACTAGTAGTACGTTTACTGTAAATCAAGGTATTTTTGGGAAGGTTTATTTTCCTAGGGTTATAACACCGTTATCTATAGTGTTTTCTAATCTTTTAAAGTTTGGAATCCAATTATTAGTATTTATTTGTTTTTATATTTATTTAGTTTTTTTTACAGATAAAGCATACAATGTTACATTACAAATGGCCATTTTATACCTTCCTATGCTTATAATATTTATGGGGCTATTTGGTTTGGGTTTAGGGATGATTATATCTTCAATGACTACAAAATATAGGGATCTCAGCTTTTTAGTAGGTTTTGGAGTGCAATTATTAATGTATGGTTCGGCGGTTATGTATCCGTTATCCTATTTTAAAGAAAAAGTACCTAAGTATGCTTACTTGATAGAGTATAACCCCATGACAACTATTATAGAGTTGTTTAGATATATGACCATAGGTGTTGGAGAGTTTTCTTTGTATAAATTTTTATACACAGGTAGTGTTAGCATCATATGCTTTTTAATAGGGTTGATTATATTTAATAAAACAGAAAAATCTTTTATAGATACCGTTTAGTATGAAAACACAAGACATTATCTTAAAAGCAGAAAATATTTCAAAGCAATATCGTTTAGGCTTGGTTGGTACTGGTACTATAAGTCATGATTTAAATAGATGGTGGTTTAAAATAAGAGGAAAAGAAGACCCATATATAAAAGTGGGAGAAGTTAATGACAGAAGTTTAAAAGGGAATTCTCAATATGTTTGGGCATTAAAAGATATTAATTTTGAGGTTAAGCGAGGAGAAGTACTTGGGGTCATAGGGAAAAATGGAGCAGGAAAATCCACTTTGTTAAAAATTTTATCAAAAGTTACTGGGCCTACTACAGGAGAGGTCAAAGCTAAAGGACGCATAGCGTCTTTGTTGGAAGTTGGAACAGGGTTTCATGGTGAAATGACTGGGAGAGAAAACGTGTATTTAAATGGAGCCATTTTAGGGATGGCTAAAAAAGAAATCAGAGCAAAAATAGATGAAATCATTGAGTTTTCTGGTTGTGAGCGTTATATAGATACACCAGTCAAAAGGTATAGCTCTGGTATGACTGTGCGTTTAGCATTTGCAGTTGCAGCATTTTTAGAACCAGAGATTTTAGTAATCGATGAAGTTTTAGCCGTAGGCGATGCTGAGTTTCAAAAGAAAGCTATTGGAAAAATGCAAGATATAAGTCGAGGCGAAGGCAGGACCGTTTTATTTGTGAGTCATAATATGGCTGCAGTTAAAAATCTTTGTACAAGAGGATTATTAATAGATAAGGGAAGAATAATTTTAAATGATAGTATAGATAATGTAGTTGATTTATATTTAAGCAGTGAAGACGTTATTTCTACTTCATCAAAGAGTCTTTTAAATTCTATAAGAGATAGAGGAACAACTCAAATCATGACTTCTGTTAAAATTTTAAATAAAGAGGGAGTCATATCAGGGAAAGATGTTTCTTTTAGAGTTCATTTTAAAGAAGACTATAAAGGAGATATCTCTTTAGGATATTTGATTAAAGATGATAAAGATGTGAATATTCATGCTTCAAACATGAAGCAGTATAATATACTATTTGCAAATAAAGAATCAAGATATATAGACTTAACCCTTAGGAGTTTGCCATTGTCCCCAGGAAAGTATTCACTTTCTTTGTATTTTGGAAACGGTAATTATGACTTAGATGTTATTAATAAAGCAATCTTTTTTCAGGTTTTTTGGGATAATAGTTTAAGTATAAAATCTCCTCTTAAAAAGTGGGGAAATGTTTTTATTTCGAGTAATTGGAACTATTAAAATATATGGATAAAAAAACCTCAAATTGTATTTTATGTAAATCAGATAAATTAAGATTAGAACAAAGGCTAAACACTAATGATTTAAAAGTGCTATATAATAAACGTATAGGTATTGATATATCAAATGAACTCAATAATCATGAATATCTGAATTATTATAAATGTAACCCTTGCGGGCTTTATTTTTTTGATCCTGATTTTGCAGGTTCAGAAGTGTTTTATGAGGATTTACAAAATCACAGAAAAGTATACTATAATCCTAATAGAGCTGAATTTGAGTATGTAAAAACTAAAATTAATGAAAAGGACTCTGTGTTAGAAATAGGATCGGGGAGTGGTTTTTTTGCAGAAAAACTAAAGACGTCAAAATATTTAGGGTTAGAATATAACGATAAAGCAATTGAAGAGGCTGCAAAAAAAGGAATAAAACTTTTAAAAAAAAGTATCGAGAGTTTTTCTAAAAGTACGGAGGAGACATTTGATGTGGTTTGTTCATTTCATGTATTAGAGCATGTTACAGATCCTTACGCTTTTATAAAAGCATCAGTTGATATTTTAAATAAAAACGGTCAACTAATTATAGCTGTGCCTTTTAATGAGTCAAAATTAACTAACAATATAAATCATGTATTAAATTTGCCTCCACATCATATAACTAGATGGGATCTTTACACATTAAGGCAAATAGCAGTTATATTCAATTTAAAATTAGAGGAATATAAAATTCATACAATCACAAAAAGGATTAGTAAATATGACTATTTTAAGACGTCTTTTTTAAATGCAAGCTTACGTTTATTATATCCAAGCAAAAAAGTATTAATGAAGCCAGTTATTCATGATAAAATTCAAAACTATGTAAGCTTAATTGTTAAAAAATTAAAATTGTATCATTTACAGAAAGAGAAAAATATAATTGGAGAAAATATTACTGTAATATTTAAAAAAAAGTAACTAGTTTATTAATGAAAGTATTAATTTGGACAGATGTTTTTCCCACTTTTTCTGAAACCTTTATCAGAGATCATATAATAGGTTTAATTGATAGAGGTTTAGGTGTTCATGTTTACACTTCTAAAAAAGATAAATCTAACATTGAAGCTTTAAACGATTATCAAAAATATAATCTTTTTGATAAAATATTTAGTGAAGAAGATTATTTACCAAAATCTTTTTTTATTAGAATTGTACTTGCATTATACATTTTAATGACCTCTTTTTTTTCTTGGAAACTTATTTTTTACGTTAGAACAATTAATTACTTTCAATTTAAAAAAAAAGCCATCTCTCTAAGATACTTTTTTCTTTTGAATTTTATTATCAAAAATAAAATAGATATAATACATGCGCATTTTGGAACAAATGGTAGAAAATTGGTTTTTGTAAAGCAAATAAAATACCCTATAAAACTGATAACAACATTTCATGGCTATGATATAAGAATTGATAGAGTATATGCTGTAAACTTTTACAAAGACTTATTTGATTATTCAGATAATATTATATCAATATCAAATTTTAATAAACAAAACTTATTAAGTTTTGGATTAAATGTAGCTAAAATTTGTTCTATAAATAATGGTGTTAAAGTCCCAAAAAAGCCGTCATCTTTTATTAATGAATCTAAAGAAACTATTGAAATCTTGTCTATTGGTAGACTAGTGAATGATAAAAACTATAAATTGGCTATTGAAGCTCTTGAGCTATTAAAATTAAATAAACCTAATTTCAGATTTAATTATCATATAGTAGGTGATGGTAGTTTGCTAAAAGATTTGCAGAAGCAAGTTTTAGATTCTGGCTTGGAGAATAACATCACATTTTATGGTAAAAAAACAACAAAATTTATAAGAACAATATTAAGGGAATGCCATTTTTTAATGTTATCTAGTATTAATGAAGCGCTTCCAACAGTAATTTTAGAAGCACAGTCTTTTGGTTTACCTGTTTTGGCAACAAATGTCGGATCGATAAAAGATTTGGTTAATGATAAAAATGGAGTTTTGGTAGAGCCTGATTTGCAAAGTTTTTATAATGGGTTATTACAAATTATTTCTATTCGAAATTCATGGAGCGATTTAGGTTTAAAAGGAAGAATGCAAATTAAAAAGGACTATGATTTTAATTACAATCTAGATAAGATCGTTTCGTGCTATAAAAGTTCGTAACCAAAACAAAAAGAATAATATAATATTTTAAATTAGTTGATAGCATAAAGTAATTAAACAATTTATAGTTAAACCGAATATCTTAGAATGAATAACCTTAAATTACTTGCTGTATTAGTAAATTATGGAGATGAGCAACTTAACTATTTGGCTCAGGTAGTTTCAAATTTAAAAAAGTTTAAGCATTATGATGTTACAATTATTGTACACAGTAATATTGCTTTAAATATAAAGGGAGTAGATAAAGTTTATATTATAAAATTGGAAGATTATCAATTGTTACCACTAACATGTAGAAAAGTTATTTGGAGTAAAAGAAATGATTATGATGTTTTCCTTTATGGGGAAAACGATCATTTATTTAAAGAAAGCCATATTGATAAGCATTTAGAATATGAAAAATTACTTCCAAAAAATAGGGTGACAGGTTTAATACAGTTTGAAGAAAATGAGAACGGACGTTATTTTCCTGGATATCATCATCATTTCGATTGGGAATATCATTCAGTTGAAATATATAAAGGGTTAAAGTTTGCCCATTTTACGAATACACATCAAGCAACATTTATTTTATCTAAAGAGCAACTACTTAGGGTTGGAAAAAAAATTAATTTTAATATCTTAGTAAAAGACCCCTCGTTATCTTTTATAGATAAGGTGTTAAATAAAGTGAAAAAAGTAATGCATAAACCCATAAAACACCCAAATACATATAGTGTTAAATGTAAGGTTAATACAGATATTTATGATTATGGTGGGATGAAAAAAATAATTTGTATTTCTGAGTTTGAAGATAATTTAATTCATCATTTACCAAATGTATATATTGATGGTTTTAGAGGGAGAAATAAATTTAGATCAGATTCAAATAGAATGAATACAGCACTTAAAAAACTTTTAAAATAATAACATGGTACAATATTCATTAATCGTATTGTCTAATACAAATTCGAAACAAATCTTTGAGATGAATAGTACCTGTTTTCAAACATTTATTGAAAGTGTAGAATATGTTGGAAGTACTTACGAAATTATTTTAATAGAAAGTAATAAAATAGCTAATTACAATTATTCAGTTTCTCAGTTAAAAACGATAATTCCTGATGAAAATTTTGGCTTTCATAGGTTTTTAAATATAGGTATAGCAAATGCAAATGGCACCTATATAATATTAAGTAATAATGATGTTGTTTATGAAAAAAAATGGTTAAAAGAAATAACCGAAGTAACTAAAAAAAATAATAAAATAAAATCTTTTTCCCCTTATGATGCTACATCTAATAAATTGTCTAAGAAAATAATTTCTAAATATGATTACGTGATTGGGTATGATATACAAAAGCATGTTACAGGTTGGTGTTTGGTATTACATAAAAGTATATTGAAAAAAATTAAAAGATTAGACGAGCAGTTTAATTTTTATTATGCTGATTTTGACTATGCAATGCAGCTTATAAAGCATAATATAAAGCATGCTTTAGTAACTAAAGCAAAAGTAAAGCATCTAGAAGGTGCGTCGAATAATAAGGGAAAAAAAGTAGATTACAACAAACTACCTAAGCATACACCGCATTATTTAATAAGAGAAAATCATACTTGGATACTTAGCGATGAGAAAATGTTAGATGGTTTAATAAAATTCCATAATAAATGGGGAACTCGAAGAGCAATAAAAATTAAATTATACCTTGTAAGTTTTTTTAATAAAATAGGGTTAAATTTTTGTAGTAAAATTATTTTATTTCATAAAAATTAGAAATTTGAATACAATATACTTAATAACAGGAGGTGCTGGTAATGTAGGAAGTAGTTTAGCACTCAATTTATCTGAAGATAAAAATAACCTTGTGGTTATTGTAGATAATTTATCTACAGGCTCAATACATAAAATTCCAAAAAGGAAAAATGTAAAATTTATAAAATCTAACATAAATAATTATAATGATATAGCACCTATTTTTGCTCGTTTTAATTTTGATTATGTATTTCATTATGCTGCTTTGGTTGGTGTTAAGCGAACATTAAAGTATCCAATGTTAGTTTTAGAGGATATAGAAGGGATTAAAAATGTTTTGTCTTTGTCAAAAAACACTGGAGTAAAGCGAGTGTTTTATTCAAGTTCTTCTGAAGTTTATGGGGAACCTTTTGAAATTCCACAAAATGAAAATACTACTCCATTAAATTCTCGATTGCCTTATGCTATTGTTAAAAATGTAGGAGAGGCTTTTTTTAAGACTTATTATCAAGAATACGGTTTAGAATATACTATTTTTAGATTTTTTAATACCTATGGACCAAATCAAAGTGAGGATTTTGTTTTACCAAAGTTTTTAAGACTTGCACTTAAAAATGAACCGATAACTATTTTTGGTGATGGTTTGCAAACACGTTCATTTTGTTATGTAGATGATAATGTTCAAACTTCTGTTAATGCTATGAAAGATGAATCTTGTATTGGGACTGTGATAAACATAGGGAGCGATGTAGAGCAAACTATATTATCTTTAGCAAAAGAGATTATAAAAATTACCAATTCAAAAAGTGAAATAATACACTTGCCCGCATTAGAAGAGGGGGATATGGCAAGACGTTGTCCAGATATAACAAAAATGAAAAGCATTTTAGGAAGAGATTTATTACCTCTTGAAGAAGGGATTAAAATTTTAATGAGGAACTATAAAATAAAAGTCAATGCGTAAAGGCGTCAATCCTAATAAAGGCGGTAAGCCTGTTGTTAAATCTCCTTGTAATCATAGAGTCATTATCCCTTTGCATATACCTAATGAAACCGGTTATTTTAAAGATGCATATCGAATTTTTGAAATGTGTTTATTCTCTATTATTAAAACATCACATTCTAAATTAAAAATAACTATAGTTAGTAATAAATGCTGTGACGAAGTAAATGAAAAGCTAATAAAGTTTTGTAGAAATAAAATTGTTGACGAGTTAATTATAGAGCAAGAAGCTATAGGGAAGATTAATAGTATCTTAAAAGCTATAAGAACTGTTGAGGAACGTTTAATTACAATTACCGATGCTGATGTTTTATTTTTAAATAATTGGGAAACAGAAATTATTAAGGTGTTTAAGGCCTTTCCGAAGGCAGGAGCTGTATGTCCAGTTCCAGTTTATCGAAAACATTTAGATTTAACAGCTAATATCTGGTTTAAATATTTGTTTTCTAATAGACTAATGTTTAGGATGGTTAAAGATGTAAAAGCATTAGAGCTTTTTGCAAAAAGTATAGGTTGGTCATATTTGCCTGAGGAATTTGGAGATAGTATAGGTACTATAAAAGGGAAAGATAATACCATAGCAGTTCTGGGTTGCTCTCATTTTGTAGCAACATACAAAAAAGAAGTGTTTAAAGCGCTTCCAGAAGAAAATTCAGCTTACTTAATAGATGGAGATAGTGAGTTTTTATATATGGACAAGCCAGTAGTATTAATGGATGGATACAGATTATCAACATATAGTAACAATGCTTATCATTTAGGGAATGTTTTTGAGCCTTGGATGCAAGAGAAGTTTGATAATTTAAAAGAAGAAACACATGAGGTTATAGATTTCTCTGAGTTTAAACGATTAACATGTAAAAATAATAAATATCTTTTAACCAATAAGATTTTTAAACGCGTAATAAAGTCCAAACCATTATTACGTTATATATTAAATAAAAAAGGTTTGAGTAAAACACAAGTTTATAATTATGTGGATAAAAAATATTAAATAATGTTAAAAAAATTATTAAATAAATTAGGAATAGATATTCGAAAGCCTTATGAGAAGCATACTAAATTTTGGCAACAAGAGGTTGCATTTAAATCTATAAATGAGCGTGTGTTATTTTTTTTGGAAAGATGTATTAAAAAACGCGTTTTGCATTTTGGGTGTACAGATTGGCCAATTTTTGATCCAAGTTATAATTTACACATAAAATTAGCCAAAGTAGCTACAGAACTTCATGGGTTTGATATTGATAAAGAAGGGATTGCTAATTTGAAGAAGTACGTGGATCAATCTTATTTTTCTTCATTTGAAGAATTAAATACACATTATGATGTTTGTTTGGTGCCAGAAACAATAGAGCATGTAGATAATGTTGGTATATTTTTAAAAGCATTATCTTCAGTAAATGCAGATGTATTTTATATTACAGCACCAAATTGTTTTTCTAAAGCACATATAAAACGAAATTTTTATGGTAAAAATAAAATTATTGAAGTTGTACATCCAGATCATAATTGTTGGTACAGTCCATTTACTTTAAAAAATCAGATAGAAAAGTACTCATCACTTAAAGTAGATGAAATATTTTTATTGAATAATGATACTATGGTATGTTGCAAGGCAAGTAAAAGATAAAAGATGAAGGCCTTTATAAAAAAAAAAATAAATTTTATTAGAGGATTACAATTATTATTATCACTTAAATATTGTAAACTTAAGCACATTAGAGAAAGTGAAATTGTCTTTTTCTTTCCATATTACCATACTGGTGGAGGTGAACGTGTGCATTTAGATATTGTAAGAGCGCTACAGTCAAAAAAATGTTGTGTTATTTTTACTCATGCTTCTGCTACCGAAAATTTTTTGAAGAGTTTTAAAGAAGTTGCTTTTGTTGTAGAGCTAAATTCAATTCGTAATAAAAAACATGAAGTTATTTCTAAAAAGCTAGATGCTTTAATAATAAATGAATTTAATCAAAGTACTACCATTAAAAAAGTATTTGGTTGTAATACGAACTATTTTTATAAACTATTACCACATTTTAATGCTGGTATAGAAAAAATAGATTTGATTCATGCTTTAGAAGAGAATGATGAAAGGTTTAATGTACTCGCAATGTCTGCAAGTTTAATAGATAATAGAGTGGTAATTAATAAAAAAGCAAAAGAGGATGTAAAGAACATTTATCATAATTTTACTGTTAGTTCAAAGTATATAAATAATATAAATATTATCTCTAACGGAATTAACCTTCCAAGAGAAAAAAAAATATTTAAAAGAAAGAACAATGATCCTATTATAATTGGCTTTATAGGCAGATGGTCTAAAGAAAAACGACCTAAACTATTTTTAGATATGGCAAAATCTATTCAAAAAAGCCATTCAAAATTAAAAATTGTAATGGCTGGAACAGGAATGAAAGCAAATTTAGATGAAATAAATAAAGCAAAAGTTTGCTTTTTGGGGGAGATTACTTGTGAGAAAGAAATGATAAATTTATATAAATCCTTAAGTTTAATTGTTATATGCTCTAAATATGAGGGATTTCCTATGGTTTTGATGGAGTCTATGCCATATGGAGTGGTGCCAATATGCACCAATGTAGGCGGTATTAGTGAGCATATTACTTCTGGTTATAATGGACTCCTTATTAATGAAGAAGATGAAGATGATATATTGAGTAATTTAATAAAGAACATAAAAATATTGATTGAGGATAGAGAGCAATTATATGAACTCTCTAAAAATGCATCATTATATGCAACAGAGCATTTTAGTATAGATAAGTTTAACAAGTTATATTTTAACTTACTAGCATAAATAATATATCTTGAAAATTTTAATGGTCGCCATACCAAATCATCATTTTTTTCAGTGGGTAAATCAGTTGAGAGATTCTGGATATGAAGTTGTTTGGTTTGATGTAACAGATGGAGGACCAAAGTCAAATAAAATAAAATGGGTAACTCAAATAAAAGGGTGGAAATTAAAATGGAATTTTCCAATGCGCTTTTGGCTAAAAAAAAATATACCAATAGTACATAATATTATTCAACAATTAAATGAAAAGTCAATAGATAAAGCTTTTAGTAAGGTGTTTAATTGTTTTAAACCAGATATAGTACATTGCTTTGAGATGCAGTTGTCTGGTTTTCCAATTTTATCAGTAATGAAAAAAAATGAAGTTCCATTCATTTATTCATCTTGGGGAAGCGACATGTTTTTTTTTAAAGAAAAGGGTATTACTAAAGAAGAGGTAATGTCTTTTTTTAATCGTACTAATTACTTAATTACAGATTGTATAAGAGATTACATTATTGCTAAAAACAATGGATTTTCAAAAGAATTTTTAGGAGTGTTTCCTGGTAATGGAGGCATAGCAATAGATCGTTTTAAATCAAAGAAATCTATTAAAAGGAACATTGTTTTAATAAAGGGGTATGAAGATGGTGTGGGTAAAGCCTCAATTGTTTTAAAAGCTTTAGAATTAGTTTCTAAGGAATTATTAAAAGATAAAAAAATTATAATATATAGTGCGGACGATGTTTTGAAAGCACAAATTAAAAACTCAAGAACATTATCAAATTTATCAATTGTAATGCATTCTAGATATAAGTTTATTTCTAATAATAAGCTTTTGGAATTAATGGGGAATAGTTGTATTCATATTGCTAATAGTCTTTCAGATGGTATGCCTAATGCTCTCCTAGAAGCTATGGGGATGGGAGCATTTCCTATCCAATCTAATCCAGGGAAAGTGACAGAAGAAGTTATCACGCATGATAAAAATGGGTTTCTTATTACAAACCCTATTGATGTAAAAGAGATTGCAGACCATATTAAAAATGCTATTAATAATGAAAAATTAAGAATGAGTGCTCAAGATTTTAATATTAACTTTATTAATAATCATTACAACCGCACAACATTGCGGCCAAAAATTCAAGAGTTATATAAACAAGTTAAAAGGGTTAATAATTAATGAAAATCTCTTTTTTAATAGTAACTAAAGATAGACCCAATGATTTGAGATTAACTTTAAATAAACTCAAGTTATTAATCAATACAACATTGCATGAGGTATTGATTTTTGTAGATGGTTGCATAATTACAGAAGCGATTATTCCAGATTTTAATTGGGTAAATTGGACTATCTCTAAACAAAGTATAAGTGCTTCTCCGGCGCGCAATGCACTTTATAAAAAAGCAAAGGGGGAAATCTTTATTGGTTTAGATGATGATGCACACCCTATAAGTGAAAATTTTATAGAAAATATAGAAAAGACGTTTAGTGAAAATCCAAAATTAGGAATTATTGCATTTCAAGAAATAAGAGGTTTATTTATGTCAGACAAAGAAGCCTTAAAGCATTCTAAGTCTGGAAAAAATTACTACACCAATGATTTTGTTGGTTGTGGCTTTGCTGTTAATAGGACGGTATATATGGCTACAAACGGATTTCCTTTGTGGGTAGATATATATGGAGAAGAACCAGCAGTTTCAATGGAGGTTTTAGACTTAGGATATGATATTTTATATAATTATAATGTGAAAGTAAATCATAGAGTAGATGTTGAAAAAAGAAAAAAGCAAAAACGTAATTATTTTAGATTTGAAAGACAGTTTAAAAATACTATACGGTTCTATTTAATATATTATCCTAAACCAATATTTAAAATAGCTAAATTATTATTTCATAATTTTAAAAAGTACGGGATTAAAGATTGGAAATATTTTAAATCATTTATAATTGTATTTTTGACTACATTTTTTAAATTACCATACATATTAAGTTATAGAAAACCTGTTAAACAATCTACTATTGTTAAAAAGGAAACAATAAAATCTATAAGCTACTAGTATGTTTTTTAATTCCATAGATTTTGCAGTTTTTCTTCCCATAGTTTTTATATTGTACTGGTTTGTGGTTCATAAAAACTTGAAGCTTCAAAACACCTTATTAGTTTTTTCGAGTTATGTGTTTTATGGTTGGTGGGATTGGCGATTTCTATCTTTAATTGTTTTTAGTTCTGTATTGGACTACGTTATAGGTCTTCAATTAAAAAAAGAGGCTCGTCCTACTAAACGGAAACTCTATTTATGGACTAGTATTTTTGTTAATCTGGGTTTTTTAGTTTTTTTTAAATACTTTAATTTCTTTGTAGATAATTTTGTTGAAGCATTTTCTTTTTTCGGTAGAAAAATTAAGCCAAATACATTAGATATTATTTTACCAGTAGGGATTAGTTTTTATACATTTCAAACATTAAGTTACACTATTGATGTATATAAGCGAAAACTAGAACCAACACAAGATATTATTTCATTTTTAGCGTTCGTAAGTTTCTTTCCTCAATTAGTAGCAGGACCAATAGAAAGAGCTACTAATTTATTACCTCAATTTTATAAAAAAAGAGAATTTCATTACTCGAAAGCAGCAGATGGTTGCCGGCAAATATTATGGGGGTTTCTAAAAAAAGTTGTTATAGCTGATAATTGTGCCGAGTTTGCTAATCAAATTTTTAATAATTCAGTCAGTCATACTGGTAGCACCTTGTTAATTGGAGCCTTGTTTTTTACATTTCAAATCTATGGTGATTTTTCAGGGTATTCCGACATTGCAATAGGGACATCCAGATTATTTGGTTTTGATTTAAAACAAAATTTTGCATTCCCATATTTCTCAAGAGATATTGCAGAGTTTTGGAGACGTTGGCATATATCTCTATCAACTTGGTTTAGAGATTATCTATATATTCCATTGGGAGGAAGTAGAGGAGGCATCAGGATGAAAGTTCGTAATACTTTTATTATTTTTTTAGTTAGTGGTTTTTGGCATGGAGCGAATTGGACTTTTGTTGTATGGGGCTTTTTAAATGCACTATATTTTTTACCATTACTATTGGCAAAAAAAAATAGAAGTAACCTTAATGTTGTAGCATTAAATAAAACTTTTCCAAGTGTTATAGAGTTATTTAAAATGTGGCTAACCTTTGGATTAACTGTTATTGCATGGATTTTTTTTAGATCAGAAAACCTAAGCCATGCTTGGTCTTATTTAAATGGAATATTTAGTCAAAGTTTATTTTCTTTACCAACAGTAAGACCAACCTACCTCTTAATTTTAATTTTCTTTTTTATAATCATAGAATGGATTGGAAGACATCAATATTATGCAATCGAGGTGGTTTTGATTAGAAAACCCAGAGCGGTTAAATGGTTTTTTTATATGTTAATTATAGTATTAGTATTTATATTTAGTTCAGAAACACAAAAAGAGTTTATTTATTTTCAATTTTAGATGAAACAATTTTTAATATCTCTATTTCTTTTTTTTATTATCTTTCTTATAATAGATAAAGTAAGTTGGTATTTTATAAATAGAACTGCAGATAAAGAATATGATAAACGACTTGAAACGGTCGTACAAGGTAATTTTGAAAAAGATATAATTATTTTGGGCTCCTCAAGAGGGGCTAATAATATTTTAGCATGTCAATTAGGTTCAGAAATAGGGTTAGAAGTTTATAATTTATCTTATAAAGGAGCAAGTATATTATTTCAAGAATTTATTTTAAAAACCTATCTTAAGTTTAATAAAAAACCAAAAAAAATATTATTATTTTTAGACCATAAGTTTACTTTAAAAAGCGATGAAACATTAAAATATAGGTATGACAGATTGTTTCCTATATCTAAATATAATTACATCAATGATCAGTTAATTGAAAGAGGTAAAAGGTCTTACGGCTCTAAATTCATTGGGTTTTTAAGAATAAATCGCAAAGATTTTTTTCTTAAAAAGAAGGAACCAAATAAAAATCAAATATTAACAAATTGTGGATCTATGCCACATACATCAAGGAATAATAAAACGCTTAAATATAATGAGGTTATAACTCCATATAATATTGCAGATGAGCAGCAGGAAAAAATAAGAGCTTTAAAAAAAATTCAAATGCTATGTAAAGATAATAGTATAGAACTTTTTTATGTGTTTTCTCCTAGTTTTAGTTCGTTTAATTTTGGTTTTTATAAACGATTTAAAAATTTAGTTTCTTCAGAAAAGAATATTATTGTTTATGATACTTTAAATCCAATATATAAGAATAAAGATTATTTTTATGACGTCTCTCACTTACATATTCAAGGTGCAAAAATTTTCACAACTGAAATAAGTACTTTTATGTATTCTAATTAAACACAAAAAGAAATAATGAAAATAGCATTAGTAACAGGGATAAATGGCCAAGATGGATCTTACCTTGCAGAGTTATTGTTAGAAAAAGGTTATGAAGTACACGGTATTATAAGGCGAAGTTCTACCTTTAATACAGAGCGTATAGAGCATTTATATATAGATACTTTACTAAAAGATTTACATAAAAAACAAAATATAAAATTGCATTATGGAGATATGACCGATGGTT
>JAHDGB010000277.1 GCA_020627885.1 Flavobacteriaceae bacterium
ATAGTATTATCAAAACATTGTGTGGATAATATTTTAGCAATCTCCAATATTGCCACAGTACCACTTGCATTATCATCGGCACAATAATCAGCAACCGTATCGTAATGTGCACAAACGAGGTAAATATCATCAGGATTCTTTTTTCCTACTTGGGTCGCTATTATGTTTTTTCCATTGGTGTTAAAGGTTTGTTCAACTACAGAAAGATTATCCATCGCTTCTAACTGCTCCTTTAAATAAGCCGCAGCAATATCATTATTTGCTTCTTGTCTATTTTTAATCGTTACTGTATTACCGTTTACTACTGTAGACTGCTCTCCTGTAAACTCTTTAATTTTCTCATCTAATGTATTCTGGCTAACTTCATTTATCAAATCTGTAATTGACTGACTGTAAGAAGAAAAAGAACAGGCCAATAAAATAATTGCACTAGTAATAACTTTTTTCATTTTAATTAGTTTTAAAATATTGTAAATGGTTAAGGCATAAATCTATTAATTTCAAGATGATAAATTACTATTCTATCGACATAGGATATGAAATTCTAGTTTAAAAAATAAAAAACACACTTAACATGCAAAAAATACTTTATAACTCTATGTTTTTTATATATTAAATCATAAATAAATTTAAAATCCCTAATCTCATTTTAACAACATATACATATTAATCGTGTCAATTTTACACTCTACACTTGTAGAATATAAATATTATCTCTACATTTGTAGAGACAAAACTTTATTAAATGCAATTATCTAAGACTGAAGAACAATTAATGCAATACCTCTGGAAAAAAAAGAGTGCTTTTATGAAAGATTTATTAGAGTCTTATCCAGACCCTAAACCCGCAAACACTACTGTTGCGACCTTACTAAAACGGATGAACGATAAAGGATTTATTGATTATAAATTATCGGGGAAATCTCGAGAATATTTTCCCTTAGTTAAAAAAAGCGATTATTTCTCTAAACATGTAAACCGTTTAATTAAAAACTTTTTTAACGATAGCAGTTCTCAATTTGCTTCATTTTTCACCAAAGAAACGAACCTTTCTAGAAAAGAGTTAGAAGATTTAAGAGCTATTATAGATAACGAAATACAAAAAAAATAACCATGTTAGCTTATATTATTAAATCCATTACATGTCTGTTACTTCTTATGGTCTTTTATAAAATAGTCCTTGAGAAAAAACATATGCATATTTTTAAACGATTTTACTTGTTACTAGCAGTAATTGTGTCGCTAACCATACCGTTAATAACATTTACTTCCTATATAGAAGTTGTCTCAAATACTATTGATTTGCCTTTAATAAATCAGAATAATGGAACTCCCATACTAACCAATCTGCCTAATACCAATTGGCTTAATATAATACTTTGGAGCACTTATAGCATTGGTGCTGTATTGTTTATGATAAAATTTTATATTAACCTTAAGGCGTTAATTATAAAAATTAAAACTAATACTAAGCAAAAAGATCGTAATTTTATTATTGTTTTTTTAGAAGACAGTATTGTTCCTCATACTTTTTTAAACTATATCTTTTTTAATAAACACAACTATATTAATAAAGCCATTCCTGAAGAGGTTATTTTACACGAAAAAGCACATGCCCAACAAAAGCATACAATAGATATTTTATTTATAGAAATACTACAAATTTTCTTATGGTTTAACCCCATTTTATTTTTTGTTAAAAAAGCGATTAAACTCAATCACGAATTTTTGGCAGACGATGCCGTTTTAAGTCAAGGTAAAGATTCATCAACTTATCAAAATATTTTATTATCATTTACAACTAATGCTAAAGAACCTAAGTTAGCACATGGTATTAATTATTCATCAATCAAAAAACGTTTTACAATTATGAAAACACAAACATCAAAAGAACACATTTGGACTAGTAGTTTTTTATTGCTTCCTTTTTTAGCAATTCTCTTTTATAGTTTTAGTTCTAAAGAAACTGTTGCTGTTCCAAAACAAATGTCTTTAAATAATTCTATAATTAACAGCTCGGATTTATTACCAACAATTAATGGAATAGAATGTGATAACTGTGAGGTTAACCTCTCTCAAAATGCAATTAAACGCTTAATTTTAGGAACCAATAAAGACGAAAAGGTAAAAGAGTTTAAAATTAAATTCCCTGGCAAACCTACTGCCACTGTTATAGGCAATAAACTAAATAGAAAAACAATAGCCTTACTTAAATTAACCAAAATAGATGGTACTATCACCATATACGACGTAAAGACTAAACATGAAAATCTGAATTCAAATATTTTTATTCAGTTGGTTTCAAAAAATGATAAAAATTATTCAAACTCTCCAATAGTAAAAAAAGGTGAAGTCTCAACAATACCGCCACCACCGCCTCCTACAACTACTACAACTTCTTCATCATTTATTCATGAAAATGTAGAAATAGAGATACATGAGGACGAGCACGAGCATGAAGATGGACATAATCATGAACATGAAATAGAGCACGAAATAGAACATGTGCATGAAAATACAACAACTCAATTTTACGATTATTATAATAACATCCCTGAACCTCCAAAATCTGGTTTAGACCATATAAAAAGTATGACAAAAAAAGGAGCCAAATTCTTTTTCAACGGCACTCCAATTAACGAAAATGAAGCAATAAAACTTATTAAAGAACATTCGAAAATTAATATTTCTTCTCAAACTAATAATGGAAAATCTGTAGTGCATTTATCTACCAAGCCTATTACAATAATAAATGGTAAAGTTGTAAACGACTAAAGCTCGTATTTATACTATTATTAACGCATTATTATATAAAGCCTCTAAATTTAGAGGCTTTTATTTGTAACAAAACCATAGGTTTAGCGTTCTAATACTATCAATCAAAATCAATC
>JAHDGB010000278.1 GCA_020627885.1 Flavobacteriaceae bacterium
CTTCACAGTTAAAACGGTTATGTTCCGGAAATTCTGATCGGGCTTCAGCATTATCTATATTACCATATACGGCTCGAAGTGGTTTAATTTTCTTGATAGCATCTGTAACCTTTAAATCACCAATATCTCCAGCGTGCCAGACTTCATCAGCAAATCGGACATGTTTAAGGATAGCATTATCAATATAGCTATGCGTATCTGATAACAATAAAATTTTTTTCATAAATAAACTTAATATTAAGTGACTTCCGCTTAAGTCGGAATACTTTATCTTTGTGCCTTCAAAAGAGCAAAAATAAAACTTTACTTGCGATACTTTATAGAACTTTCATATAATGGTAAAAATTATCATGGATGGCAAAATCAGCCTAATGCAATTTCTGTGCAAGAATTTGTAGAGGCAGCTTTGTCTACGTTATTAAAAAGAAAAGCAGCTATTGTTGGGGCTGGAAGAACAGATGCAGGCGTACATGCTTCTCAATTATTTGCACATATAGATGTAGTTAAAGAAATAGAGGTTAATGAGTTTGTTTATAGGTTAAATGCAATTTTACCTAAAACAATAGTTGTTAATACTATGTTTAAAGTAAAGTCAAATGTACATGCTCGATTTGATGCGCTTAGCCGATCTTATTTGTATCGAATTGCGTTAAAAAAAGATGTTTTTAGTTTTGATTATATGTATTATGTAAAACCTAAACTAAATATTGAAGCAATGAAAATTGCGACTAAGATATTATTTGATTACAATGATTTTGAATGCTTTTCTAAAACTAAAACTAATGTAAAGACTTTTAATTGTAACATAATGGATGCTCAGTGGAAGGTTGTGGGAAATGAGTTACAGTTTACAATTACTGCAGATCGATTTTTAAGAAATATGGTTAGAGCAATTGTTGGTACGTTGTTAAATGTGGGTACTGGTAAATTAAAACCAGAAGATATGCATCGTATTATAAAATCTAAAAATAGGGGAGAAGCAGGAACCTCTGTTCCAGGCTTTGCTTTATATTTGACAAGAGTAACTTATCCTGAGGATATAAGAGTATAGTTTTACAGAATAACTTCTATCGTTTCGATAGCTATTGTAATATGTAGGAATTTATATGAAACACTATGACTAAAAGGCAAGAAAGTATATTTGATTTTAACTTATTTAAGCGATTGTTTAAATATACATCACCATACAGAAAGGTATTTTATGGGTTAATAATTGCTGTTTTAATTTTAGGTGTTTTTAGTACTACGATGCCATATATTTTAAGGGTAGTTATAGATGAGCATATAACGAACCGTGTTGAGAAAGGTTTTTTAGAGCTTATTGTGTTGATGATAATATTACTTTGTTCAGAAGTTGTTTTTCAGTTTTTATTTATTTTTTATTCTGCTTGGTTAGGGCAAAATATGGTTAAAGACATACGAGTTAAGTTGTTTAATCTTATGTTAAAGTTTAAAATGAAGTATTATGATACTTCATCAGTTGGGGTTTTAATAACTAGAGCAGTTACCGATATGGAGCGAATAGGTGCTGTGTTTGGTGAGGCATTATTTATGATCTCAAGAGACCTTATGGTTATGCTTGTAATTTCTATAGTAATGCTTTATATGAATTGGCAATTAAGTTTAATTGTTTTTGTAATGTTGCCTATAGTACTTTATGCAACTAAGATTTTTCAGCGGTATATGAAAAAGGCTTTTGAGGAGGTAAGAACAGAGGTGTCAAACCTTAATTCTTTTGTGCAAGAAAGAGTAATAGGAATGAAAATACTTCAATTATTTACCAGAGAAGAAACTGAATATAAAAATTTTAAAGAAATAAACAATAGGCATAAAAGAGCATGGATTAAGACGGTATGGTATAATTCTATATTTTTTCCAATTGCTGAATTATTATCGTCAATAACATTAGGTTTAGTGGTTTGGTTTGGAGGGTTAAATGTAGTACTTCATAACACTGCAACTGCAGGGGATTTATTTGCTTTTATAATGATGACACCTAAACTATATCGTCCGTTAAGGCAAATAGCCGATAAGTTTAACACATTACAAATGGGAATGGTTGCAGCTACACGGGTTTTTAAAGTGTTAGATACCAATTCAAAAATAGAAGATACCGGGGAAGTTATTGCAACACACTTTGCAGGTGACTTGTCTTTTGATAATGTAAAGTTTAGTTATGTAGAAAATGAAAAAGTACTTAAAGGTATTTCTTTTAACGTTAAAGCAGGAGATACTGTTGCAATAGTTGGTTCTACTGGAGCTGGAAAATCTACAGTTATTAATTTATTAAATCGTTTTTATGAGATCGATTCTGGAACAATAAGTATTGATAATACAGATATTAATACAGTAACACTGGCCTCGTTAAGAAGTCAAATAGCCGTAGTCTTGCAAGATGTATTTCTGTTTGCAGATACAATTCTTAATAATATTACACTTAATAATCCTGATATTTCTGAAGAAAAAGTAATAGAAGCTGCTAAAGCAATAGGTATACATGATTTTATAATAAGCTTGCCAGGGGGATATCATTACAATGTAAAAGAGCGAGGCGCTATGTTATCTTCTGGGCAACGGCAATTGATTTCATTTTTAAGAGCGTATGTTACAAACCCTAGTATATTAATATTAGATGAGGCGACATCTTCTGTCGATTCTTATTCTGAGCAACTTATTCAGAATGCTACCGATAAGATTACAAAAGAGAGAACATCAATTGTTATAGCACACCGATTAGCAACTATTCAGAAAGCCGATAATATTATTGTGATGGATGATGGAAAAATAATAGAACAAGGAACTCACTACGAATTGCTTAAAAAAGAGCAAGGTTATTATAAAACGCTATACGAAGTACAGTTTTTAAAGAAGGATGAAGGTAATACCAATTA
>JAHDGB010000279.1 GCA_020627885.1 Flavobacteriaceae bacterium
TCTTAAAAAAATAGCTTTAGTTAGGATAGGTTAATTAGTCCCCATAGCTAAACGGACTTCTTCTATTATAGGAATTGCGTCGTCAAGTTCGTTTTGATGAACAAATACTTCTTGTTGACCAGGTATAGACGATCCAAAACCTGCTAGTCTTCCAGATTCTGATTCATCTTTTATAATAGGATTAATGCCAATTTTTTCTAAGCGTTGAAATATTTGTTGTACAATTATAAAATTACCAGTATATATTTTTGTGTAATTAGTATCATTCATAGTGCATTAGTTTTTATCTTAAAGATACTGAATTTAAACGAATAAAGATTGATGTTTACGGTGCCTATTATGTTAAAATAAGCATAATTATAATAACATTAAATTTAGAGTACTTTTGTTAATAATTTGAGAACGTACATTTTAACGATTTTTCTTACACTAAAACGATTTCATGAAAAAAAGATTGTTATGCTTAAATTTTATTTAAAATCTGCATACATTTGTGTTTAAACAAAACAATTTAAAATACATGATTATGAATAAATTTATTAATTCCAAATTAGTTTTAATAGCATTTTTAATAGGTGCAGTAACTTTTAGTTGTAGTTCTGATGATAATTCTGATATTGCAGTTACTCCAGATACTACAGAAACTTTTGATGCTGAGCTTTTCGTTTCTGAAGAAGGAAATGATGCTAGAGATGTTTCAGTAACTGTTAATGCTAATACTGGTACCGAAATAACATCAAAAGTTACTTTTAAGACTGTAACTAATAGTATGCGACGATTATATATTACTGAAGAAATTAACGGTGCTGCACCTGTACCTTTTCAATTTACCTCCCAAGAGGTTGATGAAAAAGCAGATGGTTCTTTAGATTTGGTTGGTGATGATAAAAAAGATTTTGAATTTAAAATTAATTTACCAGCTCCAGCTGCAGATGCGGGTAGTATTGTTTATACATTCTGGGCAACAACTGGTAGAGGAGATTTTAGAGACATATCAAAAAGAAATGCTATAGATGCAACTGCTGTTGGTAAAATTACTGTTACAGGTAGTGGAACAGACTCTACAGTAGATATTAAAGAATACACACAAACTATGTTGGCAGCTCCATTAGCAGATGGTACTTCTGGAACTTTCTTATCTTTATTTGATGGTACTGTATATAAAATTAATGAAGGCGTGACTGGAGAAGAAGGAGAAAAGGCAGCTTTATGGGATATAGGTTACTATTACGGAGCAACACAAAATGCTTCATTAGCTTCACCAAATGATTACCCTACAAGTATTGTTGATGTTCCTACGATTTCTGGCATTGCAGTTGACGATCTTAATAAAGCCTATTTTGCATTATCTTCTTTAACAGTAGCCGAATTTGATGCAGTTGCTACAGCTTCAGATTTAAATAATATTACTGCTTCAACTAATCAAGTAATAAATGGATTAGTTGCTGGTAATATAGTGGAATTTGTTGATAACTATGGAAATAAGGGGTTAATAAAGGTAGATGAAGTTTCTGGAACATTTAATTCTGGAGATTTTATTAAAATTACAGTTAAAGTACAATTATAAAATTTTAATTCTTTAAAAAATAAAATGCAGCCAAATTGGCTGCATTTTATTTTTTTATTCATAGGGGGGGGTAATAACCCCGAGGCTTGCCTCACACGAAAAAATACTAATTTTGAGCGTGAGCTAAAGCAAGCTTATTCATAAAAGTCATAATGTTTCCATGTTGTTATATCATTTGGTTTGTTCTACCAAATTTCGTCGATTTGTATTAAGTCCAAAGGTTGATAGAATTTTGAGACGGACCTGTCTGGAGATTGAAGATAGGTATGAGATTCATTTTCTATTGCAAAGCGTAACGAGTTATAGTCCAACAAAAATTGTTCGAACAATAAAAAGTATTACTGCAAGAGAAAATATTTTCCGAGGCAGCAAGAGTTAAGCGGACACTTTGGGGAGGATCTTTTTGGAGTAGTGAATTTTACGGGTCAACGACAAATTCAAGGGATTGATTATTTTTAGGGTCATAATTTTCACGTATGAATTTAGATTTACTGGGCTTTATTTTACCCCAAGATTTATTAGTTTATTTTGATATTATACATTTTCAAGAATTAGGAGATATTTCTGTAAAAAAAGATTGTTTACATATTTATTTGGAAGAGAAGAGTCAATTACCTAACGGTTATTTACCTTCTGAATTTGAATCAAAAGGATTTAATAATAGTACTCGAATACAAGATTTTCCTATACGCGGTAAAGCGGTTTATTTGCATATAAAAACAAGACGTTGGCGAGATAAAAAGACAAAATCACGTTAAATCATAAATGATTATTCTTTTATAGCAGAAGGTTCAAAATTAACGGCTGAACTTTCCGATTTTTTAAAAGCTACAGGTAGAGACCCGAGAAGATACGATAAGTAATATAGCAAGTTATTATGGTGTTTATCCACGAAATTTACAACGTCATTATAAGAAAAAAGTAAGTGGTTTCGAGCAGTGGAGTCAAAAGTCTCATAGTGAAGAATATCTTATTTATGCTGATAATATGGGGACGCATTTAAGTTTGGACGAAGTTAGTTTATCAAAAGGAGAACTTTATACCTACTTTAACCAATAAAAACGGGAGAGGAAAAAAAGGTACTCTAGTTGCTTGTATAAAAGGAGTGAAAAGTGATGAATTGATAAAAGCCATTGAAAAGATTCCCATAGAAAAGCGTAAACAGGTAAAAGAAGTGACCCTAGATATGGCAAATACTATGAATTTAACCGCCAGAATTTGTTTTCTAAACGCTAAAATTGTTACCGATAGATTTCATGTAGTAAAATTTGTCATGGAAGCCTTACAGCATATGCGAGTAA
>JAHDGB010000280.1 GCA_020627885.1 Flavobacteriaceae bacterium
TGCTAAAAGAGCTTAAACTAGAAAATTGGACAAGTCCATAGATATATAAAAATAACAGTGTAAATCAAATTGTCGGATAGTGAAAATGATAATATGATGCGATTCAATGAAACAAGGGGTTTTATAACAAATCGTATTTCGATGAACTTGATTGTTTCTCAATGAGTTATGGCAAATATCGGATTTTTCAGAATTTAGCTTTTTTATAAATAGCTGATAATCAATTAACAACGAAATTTCGTATTATAAATAGTCAAATGCGACAATTTGATTTACACTGAAAAATAATAATTAAATTTGCTTGATAAAAAAAACGGCACTCAACATTGCATAGCTGACAACGCCTCCTATCGTCGGCACAGACAGCTATGCGGGTTCGTTATATGGCTTAAAATTAATTTGCATATATAATACTATTTTAATATCTTTAAAATAAAAAATGGAAAAAAATGCCTTAGAAAAGTTAATAGCTCATTTATATGAAAATAAAGTCATATTATCTATTGTTGTAGTTCTTATTGTTCTCAGTTATACATTTGATTTCGTTGAAAAAGCAAACAAAGCATATACAATTGTTTTTCCTGAAAAAAAAGAAGTATACATAAAATATATCGGAAAAGTTTTTTGTGATGAAGATAATGAGCCATTAGAAAATGTTAAAATTGATGTAATTTGTGATACAATTAGGATTGTAACCTCAACTGATGAATTAGGTGGATTTGAGTTAGCTTTTAAAGATAATGCTATACCAAGTCACTGCAAATTTAATATGTATTATAATAGGAATTATGCACATATTACAAGTGAAAAAAGAAAATTAAATACTGATAGTTTAGAGTTTTATATGCATAAACAGTCTAAACCTCAATTTGCACCTGTAATAACAGCTCATGAAAGTCCTTTAATGGATATAATAGAAATTAAATAAAATTATATGAAAAATACTATTTTAATATTGCTATTAATGTTTACTTTTTATCCTTATTCTTATTCTCAAAAAATAAGGGAAATTAAAAGTTCAATTGATTATACCTTTAGAGCAATATGTAGTAATGAAAGTAATAATAATTATCTTGATATAAAATTAAGAGAACATATATCATTTATGGAGGAATTACCTCAAAATAAAAAAAGAAGAGTCCTTAAAAATAAAGTATACCGTTTCAAATATAATTTGCTAGCATATGCATTAGACTATATTGACGAATTTAATCTTAATAAGGAACGTATAGATTCAGGTGAATATGAATGTAGTCTTATAAGATTTGAAAAAATAATTAATAAAATAAAAACCTTACAGCTATCTAAAAACAAAAAAAATATTGTAATATTAAAACAAAGAGATGAATTTATTACTAAAATTGATAGTGGTAAAGTTAATCAAGAGTTATATTGTATAGAAAAAAACAAAGAATCTATAAAAGCAAGAGAATATAATGATTTTTTGAATTTAGAAAAAGAAAAAGCTAAGATTAAAGCGAAAATCAGTGAAATTAATACTGATTTAAAAAAATATACTATTGAAAATAAAGAAGATATTAAAGATTCAAATAATAGTCTAAGTAAAGTAATTAAAGAAAGGAGCTTGTTAAGTATCAATGAATTAAAGAGTTTGTCCAATAAAGAAGTTTTTTTTTATAACAAAAAACCAAAAAAGCTTTTTGTTAAAGTTAATTGTCCATTCAAATTTAAAGATATTCTAGACCAATTACCAATAAATGATTTGTATGATAGATACATTCTTTTTCTTTACTTAAAAGAATGGAATAAAAAAAATCTGAACTTATCACAAGAAGAATTTAAAAATTTGACAGAAAACACTATTGTTAATTTTCAGGATTGCAAATATATTCACGTACCTAATTTTGAATCTATTAAAATTAAAAACTATGATAACTTAGTGAATAATCATGGTGAATTGAAAGTATCTACGTTAGAATCTTCTTTTATTAATGGTGACTTAAAATTTTTAAAAATTGAAAGAGAAACAAATTAAAATTTTAGTATTCGGACTAATCATTATATTTTCTAGATCTTTTATCTTTGCTCAAGAAAGAAATAGTACAAGAAACATTAAGATATCCGCTATTCTAAAAAATAGTTCTTCAAAAAAACAAATTAGGTTAATAAAAAAAGGTGAAATTTTTGCTGACCCTAATTGTACTTCATGCCAAAGTTTAGCTATTTATAATGTTTTCGAAAATGAAAATATTAAACAAACTAAAGAAGATTTATGGTTAGTGACTTTAAAACCTCAGCAAAGTCTAAAAATACTCTTAGAGGCTAGATGTTTAAATAAAGGGCTAAAACTTCCAAATATTAACAATATTAAACCAATAGGAAAAATATACAGTGATTATAATAATTTAGATGATCAGTCAAACTTATGGAATAAAATAAATCAAAATTCAACAATTATTTATTATGGTGCAAAGCAATATATAAAAGAAGATAATTTTAATAATAATTATGCGAATATTTTGAAAGACTGTGTTATTAAACTTTTTAGCAAATATCAAATTAATATCAGTGAAGTATTTATTGATAACATAGATGGTAAAGATTCACTTTCTAAAATTAGAGAGTTATCCGCTAAAACTAATTTAGGTATTCTAATAAAGTTGATAAATGTAGAAATAACTTTAATCAATAGAGGAGAATTAAAATTAAAAGCAGATATAGCTGTAAATAATGAAGATAAAATATTTTTCATTTCAAAATAAAAGCCATATAACATTGCATAGCTGTCAACTGTTCCTATCGTCACAGTATGCAGCTATGCTGGTTCGTTAGCTTCCATAAAAAATGATGTCACCATTCAGCTATCTAAATCATTGATAAT
>JAHDGB010000281.1 GCA_020627885.1 Flavobacteriaceae bacterium
CTTCTTGTATTTGTATATGCTAAACCTCTTCCATAATAGTTAGATCTCCTATTTCTAGAATAGTATGGATGCCCATAGTATCCGTTGTAAGCATAGCCGTAAAAACCACCTCCATAAAAAGGAGAAGGGCACCAAAAAGGATCATAAAAACCACCGAAACCGTAGTTAAATGCAAAGCCTCTATTCCATCTCCAAGGATTATTCCATCCCCATCCCCATCTGTCCCATGAGTTGTAATACCCAAATCCGGTGTTAGGAAATATGTTGATAGATACATTAGAGCTTTCTTGTCCCCACCCTGGGCGACTTTCAATTTGGTTTTGTACTACAGGCTCTTCGGTATAATTGCCTTCGTAGGAGTCTATATCTGTAAAAATTTCTTCTTCTTCAGCTACACTTCCTAATTCATTAGATTTTTGTTTAAAATAATTCTTGTAATAATCATTGTTGTTTTCTGTGCTTGTAACTTCTTGTTTATGCTCAACTGGTTTATCAGACGATTCATAAATTCCATCATTATCTTGACCAACATATTGATATGAGCCACAAGATGATAATCCTACTAGGCTTATTAAGGCCATAAAAAAAGGTATTTTGGTTTTTAAGTAGTTATTAAATTTCATATCGCTGTATTTTTATTGTTGAACATAACAAAAATAGTTAGTTTTGTCCAACTATTTTATTTATTTAACACAATCACAATATTTGTGCCAAAACAGAGTATATGAGTAAAAAACTAACAAGTAGAGCCGAAGATTATTCAAAATGGTACAATGAACTTGTTGTAAAAGCAGATTTAGCAGAGAATTCAGCAGTAAGAGGTTGTATGGTTATAAAACCTTATGGTTATGCAATATGGGAGAAGATACAAGCTGAATTAGATAGAATGTTTAAAGAAACAGGCCACCAAAATGCATATTTTCCACTTTTTGTACCAAAAAGTTTGTTTGAAGCAGAAGAAAAAAACGCTGAAGGTTTTGCAAAAGAGTGTGCGGTAGTAACACATTATAGGTTACAAAATGACCCAAATAAAGAAGGGAAATTACGAGTGGATCCAGAAGCTAAACTAGAAGAAGAATTAGTTGTGAGGCCAACTAGTGAAGCCATTATATGGAATACTTATAAGGGGTGGATACAATCATATAGAGACCTTCCTCTTTTAATAAATCAATGGGCAAATGTTGTACGATGGGAAATGCGTACACGACTTTTTTTAAGAACAGCAGAGTTTTTATGGCAAGAAGGGCATACGGCTCATGAAACTAAGCAAGAAGCTATTACTGAAGCTAAGTTGATGAATAATGTTTATGCTACTTTTGTAGAAAATTTTATGGCAATTCCTGTTATACAAGGTGTAAAGTCTGAAAGTGAGCGTTTTGCTGGTGCAGATGAAACCTACTGTATTGAGGCTCTAATGCAAGATGGAAAAGCACTTCAGGCAGGGACTTCTCACTTTTTGGGACAGAATTTTGCTAAAGCTTTTGATGTTAAATTTACTTCTAAAGAGGGCAAGCAAGATTATGTATGGGCCACTTCTTGGGGAGTGTCTACAAGATTAATGGGAGCGTTAATTATGACTCATAGTGATGATAAGGGCTTAGTGTTGCCTCCAAATTTAGCACCATTTCAAGTTGTAATAGTACCAATTTATAAAACCGAAGAACAACTCAATGAAATTACCACAATAGTTAATAGTATTCTAAGCGATTTAAGATCTGTTAATATTTCTGTTAAGTTTGATAATAGAACGACATACAGGCCAGGAGCAAAATTTGCACAGCATGAATTACAAGGTGTGCCGTTACGTGTTGCTATAGGGCCAAAAGATTTAGAAAATGGAACGGTAGAATTAGCAAGGAGAGATAATTTAACTAAGGAAGTTATTTCTTTGAATGATTTAACAAATAGAGTACAAGGATTGATGATTGAAATTCAAGAAACTTTATTTGATAAAGCAAGAACCTATCGAGATGAGCATATAACAGAAGTTAATTCGTTTGATGAATTTAAACGTGTTTTAGATGTTAAAGGAGGGTTTTTGTCAGCACATTGGGACGGTACAATAGAAACGGAAGATAAAATAAAGGAAATAACAAAAGCTACGATTAGATGCTTGCCATTAGAATATAAAGAAGAATCTGGTGTTTGTGTTTATTCTGGTAAGCCATCAAAACGCCGAGTATTGTTTGCAAAAGCATATTAAATGAAATTTTTTAAAAAAAAAATCATTTAGTAGTTGCAACATTTAAAAATAGTTGTATTTTTGCATCCGCAATGGAAACATTGTGGTGTTTTTAACAAGAGTGATTTAGTAATCATTCTTTAATAAAAATGGCCCGTTCGTCTATCGGCTAGGACGCCAGGTTTTCATCCTGGTAAGAGGGGTTCGATTCCCCTACGGGCTACAATTTTTTAATAAAAAAAGAAAAATGGCAAACCATAAGTCAGCGTTAAAGAGAATTAGAAGCAACGAAGCAAAACGTTTAAGAAATAAGTATCAGCATAAAACGACTCGTAATGCAATTAAAAAATTACGTGAGTTAACAGATAAGAAAGAAGCTGAAGCTTTGTTTCCTAGTGTTGTTTCTATGTTAGATAAACTAGCTAAAAGAAATATTATACACAATAATAAAGCTGCTAACGTTAAGTCTGGTTTGGCTAAACACATCGCTACATTGTAGACTTATAAAAAGTTATATTAATAAAATAAAAAAAGCTTCTCAATTTTGAGAAGCTTTTTTTGTAGCAAAAAGATCTTTATAAACGATTTATTTCTAATAAATAGTTCAAGGATCATTCCTAAAAGTTGTGGTTATGCAAAAATTTGAGTTAATCTG
>JAHDGB010000282.1 GCA_020627885.1 Flavobacteriaceae bacterium
TTTAAACATAACAAAAAATGTAACTGTACTGTTTTAATAATTAATTTCGAATATTTTTTATTATTCCATCTCTTTTTTCCAATAAAAACATTTTTTTGCAACGTTTTCTTTTTTTTGTCGTCATTAAGATAAGAACCACCAAAAACCAATAAGCAACACGTGTTTAAAATTGATTTAATCGAACAATGCAAACGCAACAATCGTAAGGCACAAATGCAGTTATACAACCAGTACTGCCATGGGATGTATATTGTGTCTAAACGATTTTTGAGTAATTCTGCAGAAGCAGAAGATGCCGTTCAGGAATCTTTTATTAAAGCTTTTAAAAATTTAAAGCAATATAAAGCAGAGGTTACTTTTGGAGCTTGGTTAAAACGTATCGTTATTAATACTTGTATAGATTACTTAAAAAAACGGAATGAGGAATTAGTAGAGTTGGAAGGTGTACACCTTAAAGTAATTGAAGAAGAAAATAATGAATGGTTAGTTGATAATGATATTTCTGTAGATATTATTAAAAAGGAAATAAGCACTCTTAATGAAAAATACCGTTGCGTATTAAAATTATATTTAATAGAAGGGTATGATCATCAAGAAATTTCTGAAATATTAGGTATCACAGAGGTTAATTCAAGAACTCAATTATCTCGGGGAAAAAAGCAATTACAAGAATTATTAAAACAAAGAAAATATGTCGAAGGATATTAGAGAGTTGTTAAAAAAAGATGCTCAATTAGAAAAAGGAGAAGTAATGCCTAAAGGGCATGAAGATCGTTTTTTTAATAAATTAGAAAAAGCTATTCCGAAGCAAAAGAGTTTAAGTTTTTCATGGTATAGTATCGCAGCGAGTTTATTATTATTTATGGCCTTAGGAATTGGGACGTATAATTATTTACATCCAGAAAAAAATATTGATGATACTACTTTAGTAAATGCGCAAACTGATGCACCAACTAAAACTTTGGGCGACATTTCTCCAGATTTAAAGAAAGTTGAAGAGCATTACTTAGCAAGTATTAATCTTGAATTGTCTAAAGTGAAAATAACTCCTGAAAATAGAGAAATGTTTGACGGTTATATCAATCGTTTAGAAATTCTTAACCAGGAATATGAAAAACTGTCTTTAGAGTTAAGTAACCAAGGGCCTAATGAACAAACAGTAAATGCATTAATAAGTAATTTAAAATTGCGTTTAAATTTAATGCAACGTCTTAGCTCACAATTAAAACGAATAAATACTATGGTAACCAACCAGGGTTAATAAGTATAATTAAAAAAGAAAAACAGATGAAATCAATACAAATACTAATGCTTTTTTTACTTGTTTTTACAAGTGTGCAATCACAGCAAAAGAAAATAAAAATAGATCAATCTATTAAAGGAAATAAAAATGTAATTATTAATTTAAATACAAGTTATAATGCTATAGAAATAGATACTTGGAATAAAGACATTGTAGAAATACAGGCTATAGTTGAAAGTGATGAGTTAGATAAAGAGACTTTTCAAAAAGTTTATGATAATTGGGATATTAATGTTAGTGGATCTACTGATGAAATAACAATAAGATCTAATGGTTCAGAAAATATTTGGAATAATGATTTTAATGAAGCGTCTATAGGAGCGCTTAAAGAGTTAGAGTTTCATTTGTCAGATTTGCCAGAAGTTATCGATATTCCTGAATTAATGAATGGTATTTTTTCTGGCTTATCGGATTTGCCAGAGTCATTAAATATACCTAACGCACCAGAGTTTCCTAAATTACCAGAATTACCTAATGGCATTTCTAATATTACTTTTGATTATAGTGAGTATAAAAACAGAGGAGAAGTTTATTTAGAAGAATGGAGTGAAAAATATGAAAAAGAATATGGTAAGGATTATCAAGAAAAAATGAAGAAATGGGCCAAAGAGTTGGATAAATTAGATTTCAAAACTTACGAAAAAGAAATGGAGGCTTGGGGAGAAAAGTTCGGAAAGCAATTAGAAAAAACATATGGAAAAGATTTTGAAAAACGAATGGAGGCTTGGGGAGAAAAGTTTGGAGAAGATTTTGGAAAGAAAATGGAAATTTGGGGAGAGGCTTTTGGGAAAAAGTTTGAACAAGAAATTGGTCCTAAATTAGAGGTTTGGGGAAAATCATATGAGAAAAATTTTAAAGAAAAACCTTCAAAAAGACATAAAATAAATAAAAAAAACAGTAATCAAAAAGTAAAGAAAACGATACGTATTAAAATGCCTAAAAAGGCTAAGCTTAATTTAGATGTACGACACGGTGAGTTAAAATTTGTGTCTACAATACATAATTCTAAGGCTAGATTGTCTCATACAAGTTTATATGCAAATAACATTAATGGAAGTGAAACTTCCATTAATGTATCTTATTCCCCTGTTAAAATAAATAATTGGGAAGAAGGGGAATTAAAGCTTGATTTTGTTGACAATGCTATAATTAATAAGGTAGAACAGCTAATTCTTAATTCGAATTCATCTAATATTATCATTAATGATTTGTTGGATACTTCTATAATTAACGGAAGCTTTGGGGATTTAGTAATTAATAGTTTGGACGAAAGTTTTAATAACCTTAATCTTGTTTTAGAGAATAGTGATGCCCATATTACCTTACCAAATAATATAGATTATAGCTTGTATTATAACGGTAACCGATCTACGTTTAATAACGAAATAGTATCAAATAAAACAATTAAAAATTATCCTAATAATAATGCAGTTAAGAACAATAGAGCTATAATTATTAATGCAAATTATAGCAATATTGTTGCAAATT
>JAHDGB010000283.1 GCA_020627885.1 Flavobacteriaceae bacterium
GCATATAAAAACTAAACCACTTACTTTCAAATCGAGGAATTAAAGACACTCTATTCCTAACTGTACTAGCATTTACTTTATTTGTTGATAGCAATGAAAAAGTAGAGCTTAAATTAAGATATAGATACTTTTTAAAATTATAATCGGCATCTAAATGTGCAGCAGTTGGTAATATTGCTTTAGTTGTACTACCTGAAGACAATTCAGTGTACAATCCACTTAACTTGTCTTCGAAATCTTCAATAGCATCAAAATCAACTTCCGTAACGGTATTATTTATATCATAAGCTCTTTCTATACCATTTTTATATTTAATGCTTCCAAGATCTGTAATCGATACTCCTAGTTTTAACTTGTATTTATTCAAGTCTTTATCCGTTATTGGATCTCCGCTATAATCTGGCCGCCATTCATAAACAGCACCAATATCTGCCCCTATACCACTGGCACCAGATAAAGATTTAAAATTCGAAAATTCTTCTTCACTACTGGTACCATATGCGATTGTACCTGTAGAAGTAATGCTTCCATTATTAACTGCTGTACCATCATCATCAAAATCGACCGAAATATTATCAAAACGCGCATAAACATTTCCAAAACCTTTTAAATATTTTACAGAAAGCCCTCCTTTTAAATAATGGTCGCCCTTATTCATCAATTCACGAGCATATGTAACACCGAGCTCTGCCCAAGCATTTCCACTAAAATTAAAATCGCTATTATTAATTATAAAATCAGTATTATCTTCAAAACCTTCGTCAAAATTCTCATACAGTTTTCCATTTATTCCGAAAATTCCTGTAAACACTCGCCCTCTAGTAAATAATGCTAAACTGCTTTTTTCATTTAAATTAAACATAAAAGAAGGTCCTAATACATCTATATTTGTATAAAGATTATTTTTGTCCTTTGGAGTAGCCCCAGCAGTAATTTCAATATCATCACTACCCTTAAGTAATTTATTAAAATCGACAGAAAAAAAGTCGTTTCCTACAAAAGCACTAACACCAACTAAGTTAATATCTGTTCTAAAACGAGAATCAGTAATGTTTGCAGGGTTAGAAATAACACCATGTATACCACTGTAGTTGTCTGACAAGTAACCTATATAAGATTGACTGTTTAACATTGAGACTAATATCAATGCAATGATTAAGCTAAGTTTTTTCATTTGGATAATTATTTTTATATTTTTTAGAATAATTTAGCGGTGTTAAATTTTTACTTTTGTTTGCTTATCGATAATTCACTAACAAAAAGATCTCTACACCGAACAAATTTACATATTATCGATTAAACTACAAAAAAATAAGTTAGTTATCAATTCATTATTGTTTTTAAGCTATTTTTATTGGTTATTTTTGTCTTAATAAGCATGAAATTATTTACATATATTCTTTCTTTATTTTCTTTTATATTATTTGGGCAGCCAAAAATTGAAGCGAAACTTATTGAAGTTATTAATTTAAAAGCTGATAGTTTTATTGGTGCTGATAATTATGGCACTATTTATAGCTTGAAAAATAATACATTATACAAAATCAATGAAAATAAATCACTAAATTATTGTAATGTACAGTTTGGAGAAATCTCCTCTGTAAATATTTTTAATCCATTAAAAATAAATGTTTTTTATAAAAACTTTAATACAGTTATAATTTTAGATAATCGTTTAGCTGAAATTTCAAAAATAGATTTCAATATTTCAGAAAACCAAAAGAATGTAACACACGTATCAACTGGGGCAGATAATACGATATGGCTTTTTAATCAAGATACTCAACAATTAGAATTATACGATTATAGAACTAATAAAACGAAGTCAAAAACCCTACCTATACAATCAGAAATTCTTTCAATAAAGAGTAATTATAATACTTGCTGGGTATTAACAAAGCAACATCTGTTAGTATATAATTACACCGGTAGTTTGTTACACAAAATAAAAAACAAAGGTTTTACGTCTTTATCAGAAAACAATAATAAAGTAGTGCTCATTTCCAATAACAAATTGTATTTTTTTGATAAAAACACAAACAATTTCAAACTTATTTCAACACCAAATTTGTTAATAAATCAGTTTTTTGTAACCAATGAAATCGTTTATATTTACGCCCAAGATAAGCTTTATCATTACCAATTAAAATAAAATTAATATGCACGTTGCAATAGCTGGAAATATTGGCGCAGGAAAAACTACGCTTACAAAATTACTCGCCAAACATTATAAATGGGAAGCCCAGTTAGAGGATGTGGTAGACAACCCTTACCTTGATGATTTTTATAATCAAATGGAACGATGGAGTTTCAATTTACAAGTCTACTTTTTAAATAGTAGATTTAGACAAATTGCACAAATTAGAGATAGTGGTAAAGATGTTATTCAAGATCGAACAATTTATGAAGATGCTCATATTTTTGCCCCTAACTTACATGCTATGGGCTTAATGACAAATCGCGATTATGAAAACTACAAGTCTCTTTTTGATCTTATGGAAAGCTTTATAGATGGTCCTGATTTACTAATATACTTAAGAAGTTCTATACAAAACCTTGTTGCACAAATACATAGTCGTGGTAGAGATTATGAAAGCTCAATTAGTATTGATTATTTAAGTCGCTTAAACGAACGATATGAAGGTTGGATTCATGGCTACGATAAAGGAAAGCTACTCATAATAGATGTAGATCATTTAGATTTTGTATCTAATCCGGAACATTTAGGTATAGTAATTAATAAAATTGAAGCTGAAATTAATGGATTGTTTTAA
>JAHDGB010000284.1 GCA_020627885.1 Flavobacteriaceae bacterium
GGAGGTGTTTTATTTCAAAATGCATTTAATGTTGATACAGCATATAAAATTACTTTAAATAACGACTTAAATGTTTCGTTTGGAGTAAAAGTAGGTGTAGATTATTTGAGTTTCGATTTTTCTAATACGAATGTATCTAACGATCCTCAGTTTCCTAATACTAAACAGACCGTGTTTAATTTTGGTGCGGGAGTATTTGTTTTTAAAGAAAAATATTATGTTGGTATATCATCTCCAAGTATAATTCCTACAACATTAAATGTAGAAAATAGTGATTCTCTTTTTACAAATGCACCACATTTGTTTTTAATTGGCGGATATGTATTTGAAATGGGAGACAGCTTTAAACTTAAGCCGTCTACGGTTGTAAAACAAGTTATGGGCTCTCCATTATCGTTCGATGGCTCACTTAATGCTTTATATAAAAACAGATTTGAACTAGGGGTATCCTATCGTTACGAAGATGCAATATCTGCTTTGGCAGGGTTTTATATTACTCCAAGTTTAAGATTAGGATATGCTTACGATTATGGAGTTAATGAATTGAAAGACTATAATGATGGAAGTCACGAGTTTATTTTGTTATATAAGTTCGATTTACTCGGGTTAAGTAAAAAGTATTCATCTCCAAGATTTTACTAATATGACACGAGCTATAAATAGGTTAAGAATTATTAAATGTCAAATGGTTTCGAATTATTTAATAGGCAATAAAAAGAAAAAGATGGAAAAAAGAATTGTAATTATAACAAGCCTGTTGTTATTGTGTTTACAACTGTCTTTTGCACAAAAAAGAACAAGAGCAGATCGTTTTTTTGCTAAAGGAGATTACTTAAATGCGGCGCAGTTTTATGAAGAAGAATTAGCAGCAAACGTTAGTAAAAAAGCACTAGAAAATATTGCTATTTCTTATTACAATACTTTTCAATATAAAAAAGCTTCACGCTATTTAAAGCAATTAACTAAAGGCAGTTTTCCAGAAGAAGATAAGACTTATGATAATCAATATAATTTTAAATTGTATCAAGTATTATCTGCCTTAGGTGATTATGAAACGAGTTTAGATTATTTTAAACTATTTAAAGAAAATTATAAGGCTTCTATAAATAAGTCTGAAGCTATAGAAATTATTGAAGAGTTTAAATTAAAGAATCCTGATTATAAAATAGAATCTACACAATACAATTCTGAATCTTCAGATTTTGGAGCTGTAAAATATAAGGATAGCGTTTATTTTACTTCAGATCGTCTTAATAAGCAAATACTTTATAAGAGTTATAAATGGACGCATAGACCATTTTTAGATATCTATTCTGTAAATGTGAATGATAAACTAGATACAATAGGTACCACAACAGCACTACCAAAAGCAATTAATTCCAAATTACACGAAGGTAATTTTTGTTTTAGTAAAGATGGAAATACGATGTATGTATCTAGAAGTAATTTTTCTAATGGAAAAAAAGCTTTCGATGATAATTCGAATAATAACATTCATTTATATAAATCGGTAAAGAAAGATAGTGTATGGTCTAAGTTAGAAAAATTATCATTTAATACCGTAGGGGCGTCATACCAGCACCCTGCATTGAGTCCAGATGGCGAGAAGTTATATTTTTCATCAAATAGACCAGGAGGATATGGGGAGTTTGATATTTATTATGTAAGCGTAAATGTAGATGGGACTTATGGTGAGCCAATAAATTTAGGAACTACTATTAATACCATAAATAGAGAGCACTTTCCATTTATTAGTGAAGAAGGGAATCTGTTTTTTTCTTCTAATGGGCATTTAGGATTGGGAATGTTAGATGTATTCGCTTCCGAATTAATAAAAGATGAATTTACAACCCCGGTTAATTTAGGGGTTCCTATAAATTCTGGATATGATGATTTTAATTTAAATTATTTTAATAAAACGGATGGTTTTTTTGCATCTAATCGAAAAAACAAAAACGATGATATTTATTCTTTTGAACAAATAGGAGAAATATTCATAAGGGAGTATGTTAATATTTTTGAAGTTAGAGATATGGATACAAAAGAATTTATACCCAATGCTTCAGTTGTACTAACCTCTAAAAAAGGAGAAATAAAATATAATAACACGTTAGGAGTAAAATCTGTTTTTACGGCAAATTTATTGCCTGGGTTTTATGCTTATAAAGCAGAAAATACGGCATATGAACCTAATGAAATGAATATAGAGGCTATTGAAAAGCAAGATAAAACACATGTTATATATTTAAAGAAAATACCGCCACCACCTCCACCACCGCCAGCAGACCCACTAGATGTTATTGCAGATCAGAAAGGGATAGATAAGGATATGAGAGAGAAAGATTCTGAACGTTTTAAGTTATTAACAGATACAGAAGGTCCTCCTGTTGTGGAGAGAAATGGAAGATTGTTTTTTGAATTGAAACCTATCTATTTTGATTTTGACATGTGGAATATTAGAGAGGACTCTAAATTAATTTTGGATGAATTAATTCAAAAATTGAATCGCTATCCTAAAATTGAATTAAAGATAAGCTCACATACCGACGGTAGAGGGTCTGAAAGATATAACCAAGTACTTTCTGAAAGGAGAGCAGAGTCTACTAGAAACTATATCGCTTTAGAGGGGTATATAAATGCAAAACGATTACCGTTTGAAGGCTTTGGAGAAAAACAACATATTATTCCTTGCCCTATGAATAATTGTTCAGAAGAAGAACATCAGTTAAATAGACGAAGTGAGTTTGAAATTCTAAAATATAATTAATAAATAA
>JAHDGB010000285.1 GCA_020627885.1 Flavobacteriaceae bacterium
GCACCTCGCTTACACCGAGGGGGTCGGGAGTTCGAGTCTCTCATCGCCCACAAAAGCCTTAATTTCGTTTAATCGGAGTTAAGGCTTTTTCTTTATGATAAGACAGTCCAGATACAACAGGTAGGACTCCAGCAATAAAAGACGTTTAGCTTTTAAAGAGAAGGTTCTTAAAAGATAAGAAAACCCCCGATTAAGAACCTTAACCTATATGGATAAACCAACGTACTTTATTTTAAAAAGAGTGACATTTCAAGTCATTCAAAAATAATTTTATGTGGCCAACTTTTAAGCTTGAAGAAATTATCCTATTAAAAAGCAAAGTAGGAGAAGTCTTTCTTAAAATTTGAAAAAGTATAACATGCAAATTAAAAATATACTACCACTTTGAGAATGATAATGCCCCTTGCCCTATTTTCTTTTTAACTTACATGTAAACTACTGTATCATAGTCTTTATAAATTAAGAAATAAATAAACAATAGAATCAATTATGACAAAAGACTTTAAAGAGAATCTTTTATTCTTTTTAATTCTAGTGGTTTATTTACTAGGGGCTTTGGTAGAATTAGTAGATGTTGACTCTGCACAATATGCTGCTATTGCAATGGAGATGGTCCAGACAGATACTTATTTACAAATTTATGAAGCGGGCGCAGACTATTTAGATAAACCTCCCTTAATCTTTTGGTTAGGTGCACTATTTTATAAAGTTTTCGGTATCCATGGATTTGTTTTTAAAATACCAACATTAATATGTTCAGCAGTTGCATTGTTTTATACATTTAAAACTGGATGTTATTTATTTAATAAAACTATAGGTTTATTTTCAGCATTAATATTATCTACATCTATTGGATATATTTGGATCAATAGTGATGTAAAGACTGATGCTCTAGTTACTAATTTAATTTTGATTGCTGTTTTTCACCTAATAAGGTTTATTGATTATAATAAATTAAAAGATTTAGTTTTTGGAGGAATAATTGTGAGCCTGGCTATGATGTCAAAAGGTCCAATGGGTTTAATATTTCCAGGGTTATTCACATTAATTTATATAGTAAATACAAAAAACTGGAAGGCATTTCTTAGACCTCATTGGCTTTTATTTCCAGTAATTATTATTGTTTTCTTATTTCCTATGCTATATGGACTAAATGAACAATTTGATTTACACCCAGAAAAATTAATTAATGGAGAAAAAAATACTAGTGGAATAAAGTTTTTCCTTTGGGATCAAAGTTTTGGTAGAATTGCTGGAACAAATATTTATAAGAATGATTTATCATTTTTTTATTTATTTCATTGCCTTTTATTGTTGATGCTGCCATACTCACTCGTTTTATTTAAGAGTATTTGGGATTGGATTAATGGATTTAAATTTTTCAATAATCAAGTTTCATTTTTATTTATTTCGACCATTATAATGATGGTTGCTTTGTCCTTTTCAAGTTATAAGATTCCGCATTATTCATCAGTAGCCTTTCCATACTGTGCAATAATTTTAACTAATACTATGGTTAATTTTGAAAACAAAAAAGACCAAAGGTTATTAAAGTATTATTGTTTGTTATTAATTGTCATTGGAGTTGCTTTGTGTTTTTTTTTATTTTTTTGCTTTACGCCCAACTTGCTTAGTATTGTTCTGGTTTTTTTGAGTTTTTCACTACTGCTTTTATTTTTTATTGAGAAGAAGTACTCTTATTGCTTAGCTTCAATTGGTGTATTTTCGGGTATATTATTCTTTAGTCATTTACTTCCTTCAATGCAGAATTATACCATTGGTAAAAGGTTTAAAAATTTAATCGAAGAAAATCATCTAAGTGATAAGAAAATAAATTTTGTAAATAGAGATTCTCGCGCTTTGGAGTTTTATTTAAAAAAAAGGAGCAAAAGACTTTCGTGGCAGGAGGTTCTTGACAATAGTGATAAAGAGAGTTCATTATTTTATATGGAGGAATCTGCAATCCAAGCATTTGTTAATGATGGTCTATTGGTAAAAAATTATTACTGTCTTGATGTCTATGATATAAATCGAATTAATATTAGATTTTTGATTCCTTATTCTAGGAATGAGGAATTAGAGCAACATTGTTTGGTCGAGTTTAAAAATTAGAAATGAATGATAGATACCTAAATAGTTCGGATATTGTTTAAGTAAATAATTAGAAATAAAAATCTGTTTATGTCAATTATGAGCACTTTATCACTTCTCAGAATGTTTTTAGGGTAGAATTTGAAATAGAATCGATGAAAACCATACCTTATTAATCAATAACCAGGCATACATTTTGAACTAAACTTTTGTCCTTTATAATAATAAGCTAACACCCTACCATGAAAAAAAGAACGAAATTTCTTTTAAGCCTACCATTCATTTTATTAATTATTGGATTTATTGCTGTACAAGTTATCAGGGCCACTATGGGTCAAGACACCATCAATGTTATGACTGCGATGTTGAAACAAGTATTTGGGATGGAAGTTGAAATGGAATCGACGCCTACAGACAATAAGGCAGTAAAATACAATGGAAATATTGAAGTGGATAAATCCATAAAGGGGTTTGAGGAAATTGGCAAGTCCTTAGGTTATGAAGCAACCAGTAATAATGTGTTTGTTCTTAAAGGCTTAGCTACCTTAGATGCTAATGGGGATGGATTAATGGATATTTATATTCCTCACTCAGGAAGACCTATTGCAAGACCTAATAGTTCTGATGGAATATTAGATACAGAGGGTCGTGTAG
>JAHDGB010000286.1 GCA_020627885.1 Flavobacteriaceae bacterium
TAATTATGTGTAACAAAAAAGCAACCTTAGTCTTTTTTATTTTATTAATAAATTTTTCATATGCTCAAGTCGGTGTTGGAACAACAGCACCAACTAAAGATCTTGATATAAATGGAGAATTAAGAATTAGAAATGTCCCTTATGCTACATCTTCAGGTAATGCTATTCTTTCGGTAGATACAAGTGGTAATGTCTCTAAACTTAGAAGTCCTAGTCTATTAATAGATTCTAAATCAAGTTTTCCAGTAGTAACATTATCGTCTGTTAATAGCTCATTGGCTGTTCAATATGATGCTTTTTCATTTACTTTAGACCAAGATGCTCTAGTAAGTATTAACTGTGGGGCTAGTATTACTGATATGTTACATGCAGATGGAAGCTCGATAGACGATGGTAATCCAAAGCGTTATGTTCTTTTACTTTATTATAAATTATCTACAGATGCTACATATACTCCTTTAAACTCAGATGCAAGATCGTTTACATCAACAGTTAGTGGTAATACTAATGGTATTTATAACACTAAGATTTATGAATATTTGCAATTAACTAGTGGGACATACGATGTTTTAATTGGAAGACAAGTAAGTTCACATGCTTCAGATTCTAATGGTTTTATGGCAACGTTTGACGGTAATGGTACTGGCAATCTATTACAAGTCATAGCTCATTATAATTAATGACAAAGCATAAAGATGGTAAATTGTATTAGCATTAAAATTATATTATTGTTTTCTGAAATAGATTAATTATAAAATTATTTCCTATATAAAAAATAGTTATTTACTAATTCAATATATATTTCTTTGGCTTCATCTTGAGTAATGTTTTGGATTTGAAATAATGCATTTGTTTTAAAAGCATTTATTAAAGAATCCCTACTGCTAGGTCTACCATAATTATTAGTCGCTTTTTTATAATAAGCATACAGTTTTAGTAGTGTGTCTGCAGGAAAAGGTTCTGTATGTGTATTAATACGATTTACAGCTTCTTTAAAGGCAATATCTAATTCTTTAGATGTCATTCATTTTAGCAATAATACTTTCGCCACCGCGAACTTTTTGATTAAGTTGTACTTTAATGGTGCTATCTAAAGGTAAGTATAAATCAACTCTAGATCCAAATTTTATAAAACCAGAATCTGTTCCTTGAATAGCAGTATCGTTTAATTTGGCATAATTTACGATGCGTTTTGCTAAAGCCCCAGCAATTTGCCTATATAATACTTTAATATTGTTTTCATTTTCGACTACAACTGTAGTACGTTCATTTTCCTCACTTGCTTTTGGATGCCAAGCCACTAAGTATTTTCCAGGATGATATTTACTAAAAGCGACTTTCCCACTTAAAGGGTAACGTGTAACATGGACATTTATAGGAGACATAAAAACACTAACTTGTATGCGCTTGTCTTTAAAATATTCTGGTTCATAGACTTCCTCTATAACAACAACTTTACCGTCAACAGGAGAAACAATATTTGAAGCATTTATTGTTGTATTTCTTTTTGGATTTCTAAAAAATTGCAGAATTAAAAAGAGAAATAGACCTAAGATTACAAATAATGAAATTTGTAACCAAGAATTACTAATAAAATGATCGACTATTAATATACTTGCAATCACAAAAATTAATGATAATAAAATGATTTTATGCCCTTCTTTATGAAACATATTGAGAAAATATTAAAAATAAATAAATAAAAGGTGCTGCAAAAATAATGCTGTCAAAACGATCAAAAAGACCACCATGTCCAGGCATAATAGCACCACTGTCTTTAACGTTAGCCTGGCGTTTAAATTTAGATTCTATTAAGTCTCCTAAAGTACCAGTTACACTAATTATTAAACTAAGAATACCCCATTCTTTTATACTTAAAATACCAGTATAGTTTGCAATGAAATAACTAGAAATACAAGAAAAAACTAATCCTCCTAAGAAGCCTTCTATTGTTTTTTTTGGTGAAATTCTTGGGAATAATTTTTGTTTTCCAAAATTCTTTCCAATTAAATATGCAAATGTGTCATTAATCCATATTAACATGAATGATCCCAGAATTAACATCGGAGAAAAGGTATTCATATAATTTGCTATTAACATTAAGAAAACAAAACTGCTAGATAAATAAAAAGTAGTTATTAAGTATGGTTTTGTTTTGAATATAGATGTTTTTTTTTTCGAAAATAAGCTTTTTATAAGAATAAATTGTACCGAAATGGTTAGTACTTGTAGAGTTAGTATTGCCTCTTTTTGCCCTTTGGTAGAACTCATAATATGTTGCCAATAACCAAAGGAAAAATACATTAGAGCAAATATAAAGTAAGGCAATAGGCTCTTAAGTAAAATGAGTTTTTTTAGTTCAGTAAGGCATATAATACCAAATAAGAAAAAAACAATGATTAATGCATGTTCATTTTGTAATGAAGCGACTAACACTGTTATATAAAGTAAACCCGATAAAGATCTGGTTAATATTTCCTTCATGTCATTATAAATCTTCTAAAAGAAGCAAATATAAGTTTTTTGAACTACTCCCATAGCTTAAAAAGTCTTTTTCGGTAACATCTTTAAAATGTTTTATTGTAGTAATGTTTGTTGGTATTTTTGAAGTATTTTTTGTTTTGATCTCTCTTAGGCCTTCTCCTATATTCTTAACTATTTGACTCGTTGTAGCAAAGACAATAAAGTTGTTAGGGAATTCATTAAGTTTTTTTTCTGCAATTTGATTAGAGCTTATTAAAAGAG
>JAHDGB010000287.1 GCA_020627885.1 Flavobacteriaceae bacterium
ATTAATTATCAAGATATGGTATTTGATGCTATTGGTATTTTTAAAATTGAAAACAAAACCAATTTCTTCCAAACTTATTTAGAAAATAATAGTTACGATGTTTTAGTCCAAAAAGGAATTAATTCTAAAAAAGTAGATAAAGGTTGCCTTATTCTTAATACTAGTGATACGGAAGGCAGAATTGTTTTAAGTGTCGATAATAATAGTTATGATGCACAATATTGGCTAAATAACTTTTTGAATATTAAATATGCAGATGATATGAATTCTCACACTCATAATTATATTGAGATGTGCAACGATTTTTCTACAGAAATATTAAAAACTAGCTATGGAGAGCAAGAGCGTAACATTTTCTTATCAAAAACCATCGATTTTTTTAAAGATAATGAAGTTGTAAACATTGAACGCTTTAAGGAAGAAGTTTTTAAAGAAGACAAACATATTGATCTTTTTGAAGCTTATAAAAAAGAATTTGAAGGAGAGCAAGATGTTTTAATTAGAAATCAATTTGATGTCTCCGAACCAGTTCTTAACAAAGAAAAGAAAAAGATTAAAACCAATATCAAACTAGACACTCACATACAAATAAAACTAGATATTGATGCGCCAGATGCTGCAAGCGAGCATTTAGAGCGTGGTTATGATGAAGATAAGAAAATGTTTTTTTATAAAGTGTTTTTTAATGCTGAAGGGTAATCCTAATTTTTGATTTAAAAATGCCAGGCTTATTTATTTAAAAAATAGTGTTTTAACCGCTCTATAATAGTGCTTTTAATACCTGTATTATTGTTTTTTAAATTAACTGCCTTACTATGTTTCTTTTTATCGGGCTCAAAATAATGATACAGATTGTATATTGTTAATGCTAATGTAAAAGCAATAATAATTAAACTTCTATTATACCTTATGTCTGTACCGTATATCATTTTATTATCTAACTCTAACCTATATGGATCTTCTTGTTGGTTAACCGTTCCTAGATAAAGTTTTATTTCTTTTCCGGTAACGTTGTAATCTAATAATTGAGGCCAATATTTTTTATACATATCAGAAATATAATACTCATGATAATCTCTGTCTGCTATAGTTACAATTAATCGTTGCCTTAAAATAGCGTTATGAAAAAGAATTTTCTTAGGTCTTTTCTCTTCATAAGTTTCCCTTCTTATTGATGACACAATACCAGAAACCAATTCAAAATCATCAGCATTTAGAGAAAAATTTGGCAGAACATTATAGCCAACTATAAATAGCAAAAAAACATTTAATATGTATAATTTTCCATTCTTCAATAAAAGAGATCATTTAATAAGGTATTATTTTCAAAAATAGTTTAGTTATATAGCGCCATTTTCAAACCTAAATAAAAAACATAGACAAAAACACTATTTATATCGACAATATATATTTATTGTTTTGTTAAGCCAAATTTATTATAATTTGGTGAGTTACGACCTAATAAACAACACCAAATGAGGAACATTTTTATAACTTTTATTTTATACTATATAAGTTTTAGTCTTAATGCTCAAGTAGGAATTGGTATCACTACGCCAGATGCATCCTCTATATTGGAGTTAGAATCTACAAATCAAGGATTTTTACCCCCAAGAGTAAGTTTAACTAGTACTACCGATGTTACAACTATTCCTTCGCCTGAAACAGGTTTAATGTTATACAATCTTGCAAAGATATATGATGTGCAACCTGGACTAATAATATTTAACGGTACGAGTTGGAATAAAATTATAACAAACTCACCTACAACCACATACTAAAGATTGATTAGAGATGAAATAGGTGTAGGCAATGTCACTTTTAACTCATATAGTTCTCATAACCTCTACGGTAATTATGCGAGTTTATTTGATAATGTAGATAATTTAAACGCTGCTTCTTTCCATGAAATTAGATCTGGCTCTCCTACTGGTGATTGGGGGTTTGGTATAACCTTACCTACAACTTATAACATTTCTAGTTTAATTCTTGATGGAAGAAATGATTGTTGTACTAATAGAATAGAAAATATTGTAATACGATTGTACTCTTGCGGTACTTTAGTCTATTCTGCGCCTGCAATTTCTTCTTCAACAACAGGAGATACTACAGTAAGTATCCCAAACATAAGAGCTGACGAAATTAGATTAGTAGTGCCCAATGGAGGAAACACTGGTGGTGCCCAAGGTGTTATAAACTTTTCAGAATTAGATGTTATTGGTAGTGATTAAACTAAAGATCCTAACTCTGCTTCAAATAATGCAACAAAATGTTTTAGTAGCTTTTCTTTAACGACTACCTCGTCTACTACTTCTTGTCCTAGCTCCACATTAAGAGAAGTCACTGCTTTACCTCTAATCCCACAAGGAATAATATTATCAAAATAGCCTAAATCTGTATTTACATTAAGTGCAAAACCATGCATGGTAACCCAACGGCTAGCACGTACTCCCATAGCACAAATCTTACGAGCAAATGGGGTGCCAACATCTAACCACACTCCAGTTTCACCATTTGATCGGCTAGCCTTTATGTCATATTCATCCAAAGTTAGAATAATAACTTCTTCTAAAAAACGTAAGTATTTATGAATATCGGTAAAAAAATTATCTAAATCTAAGATTGGGTAGCCTACTATTTGTCCAGGACCATGATAAGTAATATCTCCTCCTCTATTAATTTTATAAAAAGTTGCCCCTTTATTTTT
>JAHDGB010000042.1 GCA_020627885.1 Flavobacteriaceae bacterium
GTAAAAGCAGTGAAAAATTATTTAGAAGCTTGGGATCCTAAAAGGGAGATATAAATAATAATATCTAATAAAATAAAAAAGGCTCTAATTTATAAATTAGAGCCTTTTTTATATATAAACTAAGCGTATTATTGTTCCATTACGCTTTTTTTCGTTTTTTCTAAAACACCTTTACTTTTTATAACTTCTCCTTTAATTTTCAAAGCTACAGTTGGTGTATCTGCATTAGACAAAACAGTAATCGTTTTTCTTATAGGCATAACACGTTTAGTATCATATTTTACTTCAATTTCACCAGTTTCCCCTGGCATAATTGGCGCTTCTGGTTTTTTTGGAACTGTGCAACCACAGCTAGAGCTAACCTTAGATACTATTAATGGCGCATTTCCTGTATTCGTAAATTCGAAAGTTCTTATGCCATTTGCTCCTTTTTCAATTGTTCCATAATCTATAGTAGTTTGCTTGAATTCGATTTTGGCTACATTTTCTTGAGCATTTATCGACAAGCTAATCATAGCTATAAATAATAGTGTTACAAATTTTTTCATCGTTTTAGTTTTTATAGTTAATGTAAACTTACTTACTTTTTTAACGCTCTGCAAAAATACTAGACGTAATACATGTATACAAATTCGTATGCCAGTTTTAACGATACATTAATATCACTTATAATTTTACAGAAGCAGAAATATAAGTATTTTTGTATAAAATATTCAAAAACTATTCCAAAGTATGAGCATTCCAGCAAAATATAATGCAAAACAGGTTGAAGAGAAGTGGTACAACTACTGGATGAAGAATAATTATTTTCATTCTACTCCAGATGATAGAGAGCCTTATACTATAGTTATTCCTCCACCAAATGTTACTGGGGTTTTACATATGGGGCATATGTTAAACAATACAATACAGGATGTATTAATTCGTAGAGCGCGGCTTCAAGGGAAAAATGCATGCTGGGTTCCAGGAACAGATCATGCATCAATAGCAACAGAAGCTAAAGTTGTAGCTAAACTTAAGGCAGAAGGTATTGATAAAAATGATTTAACTCGAAGTGAGTTCTTATTTCATGCATGGGAATGGACTGAAGAATACGGAGGTGTAATCCTAGAGCAGCTTAAAAAATTAGGGTGTTCTTGCGACTGGGATCGTACAAAATTTACGATGGATGATGATATGAGTGAAGCTGTAATAAAAGTTTTTGTTGATTTGTATGATAAAGGTTTGATATATAGGGGGTATAGAATGGTTAATTGGGACCCGGAAGCAAAAACGACGTTGTCTGACGAAGAAGTTATTCATGAAGAAAGACAAGGGTTGCTTTATTATTTAAATTATAAAATAGAAGGAAGTAACGATACATTAACAATAGCTACTACACGACCAGAAACCATTTTTGGAGATACGGCTATTTGTATAAACCCTAATGATGAGCGTTTTGAACATCTAAAAGGAAAAAAAGCAATAGTGCCATTATCTAATAGAATAATTCCTATAATAGAAGACGAATATGTTGATATAGAGTTTGGTACAGGTTGTTTGAAAGTAACACCTGCTCATGATGAAAATGATAAGGTTCTAGGAGATAAACACCAACTAGAAGTTATCGATATTTTTAATGAAGATGCGAGTTTAAATAGTTATGGTTTACATTATGAAGGTCAAGATCGATTTGTGGCTCGTAAAGCAATAGCTAAAGAGTTAGATGAAAAAGGGATCCTATTAAAAACAGAAACACATACCAATAAAGTAGGAACTAGCGAACGAACCAAAGCTGTTATTGAGCCACGTTTAAGTGATCAATGGTTCTTAAAAATGGAAGACCTTGTTAAGCCAGCTATTAATGCCGTTTTAAAAGATAATGATATTAAACTCTATCCCAAAAAGTTTGAAAATACCTATAGACATTGGATGGAAAATATTCGAGATTGGAATATTTCTCGTCAATTATTATGGGGGCAACAAATACCAGCATATTTCTATGGTGATGGGAAAGAAGACTTCGTAGTTGCAGAAACTATAGAATTGGCTGTTGAAAAGGCAAGAAAAGTGACTTCTAACTCCAAGCTTCAAACTTCAGACTTAGTACAGGATACTGATGCTTTAGACACTTGGTTTTCTTCGTGGTTATGGCCAATGAGCGTATTTGATGGTATTAGAAACCCAGAAAATGAAGAAATTAAATATTATTACCCTACTAACGATTTAGTTACAGGACCAGATATTTTATTTTTCTGGGTAGCACGTATGATAATTGCCGGTTACGAGTATAAGGATAAAAAACCTTTTAATAATGTTTACCTAACAGGTTTGGTTAGAGATAAGCAACGTCGAAAAATGAGTAAGTCATTAGGGAATTCTCCAGATGCTTTAAAACTTATTGAAGACTATAGCGCAGATGGTGTTCGTGTAGGATTGCTTTTAAGTAGTGCCGCGGGCAATGATTTAATGTTTGATGAAGCTTTATGCCAGCAAGGAAAGGGGTTTGGTAACAAAATATGGAATGCTTATCGATTAGTTGATGGTTGGGAAGTAGATCATGCTATAACGCAACCAGAATCTAGTAAAATAGCTGTAGAGTGGTATGAATCAAAGTTTCAAAAAGCATTAATAGAAATAGAAGATCATTTTAGTAAATACAGATTAAGCGATGCTTTAATGACTATTTATAAATTAATTTATGATGATTTTTGTGGTTGGATGCTTGAAATGGTAAAACCAGCTTATCAAAAACCTATTGATAGTAAAACATTAAAGCGTGTTATTTCAATTTTTGAAGAAAATTTAAAAATTGTACATCCATTTATGCCTTTTTTAACCGAAGATATATGGCATTATATTTCTGATCGAGAAAAAAATGAAGCTTTGATAATTTCAAAATGGCCAGAAGAAAAATCGGTAAATGAATCAATAATTTCTGAATTCGAATTTGCTTCAGAAGTTATTTCTGGAATAAGAAATATTCGAAAACAAAAAAATATAGCTTTTAAGGATACAATAGGTTTTTCTGTAATTAATAATGAAAAAACGAGTTCAATTTTTGATACTATAATAAAAAAACTAGGCAATTTAGACAGTATAAATTATACTGCAGAGAAAGTAGATGGCGCATTAACGTTTAGAGTAAAATCTAATGAGTATTATATCCCTATGCAAGGGAGTATAGATATAGATGCCGAAATTAAAAAGCTAACAGAAGAACTAAATTATACTGAAGGTTTTTTGAAATCAGTACAGAAAAAATTAGCAAACGAACGTTTTGTTTCTGGAGCACCAGCACAAGTAGTAGCCAGTGAAAAGAAAAAAGAAGCAGATGCCTTGGCTAAAATGGAAACCCTTAAAACAAGCTTAGAATCATTAAAATAATAAATTGTTACCTAACAAGCGTTATTGCATTTTCTCCTTTAAGGTTAAATAATGATAGTATTTTACCTTCTAATTTATAGTCAGAAATAATTGGAAGGTTGTCCCAAAGTCTTTTTTCTAAAAAGGATAAATCTGGACAATATTTTTTTGGAGCATAGATGTTGTTAATTTGTATTTTATTTTTTACAATTTTAAAATCTGCCATATGATTGTTGCACCCTATTGAAATAGCTAAGCTATTATCATTAATATTGATAATACATTTTGTATCATTAATATTAATAACTTTTTTATTTTCAATGAAGGTAATTTTCCATACGCCATCTATACTTTTGTTAGTCGATTTTTGAGAATAACACTGTTCTGAATAAATGATGATAAAAAGAAATACAATATATTTCATAAAGTATGTAATGCTTCTTTTTTTGGTTAAGTTTTACTTTTTTAGGGATTTGTTAATAAAGCATACTCTAAAATAATAAATAAATATCACTTTTCATATTGATTTTTCAATAAAGAAGCCAATATAATGTGTACATAGTTATATTGGCTTTTTTTAATAAGTTTGAATAAATGACTCTTAATTAACTATTATTTTAAGTTGTAATATCTTACAACGAGCTCATTTTTTAATATTTATATTGCTATTATTTTGACTTTAATAAAATTAGTAAATTACCAGTTATATTGCTAAATGCAAGTAATATAGCTATATCTAATATATTGTTTTTTAGTGCTAATTGCTATATTTATGTTGTAAATTCGTTGAAATATATTATAAACCAGATCAAGCAAATTTAGATGTTAAAAAGTAAGTTAACATGTGCTTATTTTGTTAAAATAATAGAAATATATCACTCATTTAAGTTTAATTATTTTTCTGATGTCTAAGAAAACCACATACTCAATAATTACTGCTGCAATTTTAATAATAATTTACTCCTATAATTTATTGTCTCAAAAACAGCAAGAAAAACAAGTTGTAAATAGGGGAACAATAATTAAAAAAGATACAAATGAGTATTTTTTACCTACAAGTACTACAGGGCAAGTCGTACATCATAAAGGTTATTCTTTATCGTATCATGAGTCTCATGAGCAAGCCGAGTGGGTTGCTTACGAATTGAAAAAGGCACATTTATCTAATACCAACTTTAAACGCCCTTATTTCGAAATTGATAAAACAATAAAAACGAAAGCAGCACATTGGAGAAATTATAAAAAATCGGGGTATGATCGTGGTCATTTATGCCCAGCTGGTGACCGTAAATATAGTAAAGAGGCGCATGATGAAACTTTTCTAACAAGTAATATAAGCCCTCAAAAACACGATTTCAATGCAGGTATATGGAATAGGTTAGAGCAGAAAGTAAGATACTGGGCTAATAAGTATGATGGTGTTTTTGTAGTTTCTGGGGGGGTGCTTAAAGGAAAAATGAAAACGATAGGAGATGAAAAGGTTTCTGTTCCTAATTTATTTTATAAAGTTCTAATTGATAATAATTCTGGTAAAACCAAAATGTTAGCATTTTTAATTCCGCATAAAGAATCTAAAAAGCCATTGTATGATTTTGTGGTTTCTGTTGATGAGATTGAAGAGTTAACAGGTATCGATTTTTTTCCAGAACTTAAAGATGATAAGGAAAACAAATTAGAAGCCTCTAATAATTATAAGAATTGGAGCTTTAATTAATTTAAAAAAGAAAACCTTGAACTTAAACTTTTTTTAATGCCTTTCCATCGAAGGTTACGAATAAAATGACCTTGATCAATAGTTACAAGTGGGGTCATATTTTGTTTTTTTGCTTTCAGATAGCCAAATACAGTATTTATAAAAATACTGGTTTTTCTTTTGTTAAAAGCACTTTTTAGCGCTGATAAAAAAGTTAAAGACATTCCCATTCTCATTTTATAAAGAGCTTCGCCTCGTAAGTATTTACTATTTTTATGATAGGTGTTACCTGTAGGTTTTAAATGCTTTACCATAAGAGATTTATCTGTTGCTATGACCCAGCCATAATATTGAGCTAAAAGCGTATCTATATTATCCCAGCCAATGCTTTTTTTCAAGCCTCCAATAGCTTCAAAACACTTTTTTTTATAGGCTTTAAAAGGGCCTCTTACATGGTTTTTTGATGAAATGGTTTCATATATCCACTCTCCATCTTTTTCAATATAGGCTAATCCTCCGGCAACACCTATTTTAGAATTGCTGTTAAAAAGTGCAGCTATATTTTCTAAATAATTAGGAGGTAAAATAATGTCAGCATCAAATTTGCATATAATGTCATACTCATCATCTAAGGAGTCTAGTCCTTTGTAAAAAGCATTAATGACTTTACTGCCAGGAATATGTATAGCTGAAGAACGAATTGTAATAGTTTTTATCCATCTGTATTTTTTAGAAAAGGCCTGACTTATAATTTCTGTTTTATCTGAAGAGTTGTCATTAACAATGATTACTTTTTTGGGCAATAATGTTTGGCAAACTAAAGAATCCAGCATTAGAGAAATGTAATTTTCTTCATTGTACGCAGGAATGACGATATAAATATTTAAAGGTTTAGAGTTCAGAATTAAACATTAAAAGTTATTCAAAATTATAACATTTATTGAGTTTTTCTGCATATAAGTAGTAGTATCTTAATCTTAAAAAATAAAAAAGGAACTTTATTTCAATTTTACTAGTAGGATAATGTGTTTTATAGTTTCTTTTTTAATATTTATAAACAATTGCATTTATGTGCATTCCAGAACCTACACTTGCAAACATAATTACATCACCTTTACTAATATTATGGTTTTCTATTTTATCTTTTCTTATTAAATCAAATAATGTAGGCACAGTTGCAACAGAGCTATTCCCTAAATTATGAATTGTCATGGGCATAATATTTTTAGGGACAGGGGTATCATACAATTTATAAAATCGATTTATTATAGCTTCATCCATTTTTTCATTGGCTTGATGGATAAGTATTTTACTTAAATTATTAATAGAAATACCACTTTTATCAAGGCAAGATTTCATTGCATAAGGAACATTTTTTAAAGCAAATTCATAAATTTTACGCCCATGCATTTTTAGGTATTTAGTATTGGTTTTTAGCGCTTTGTTATTTGAGATGCCATAAAACAAGTAATAGGCTTCATCGTAGGTGTAACTAGCAGTTTCATGTGCTAAAATGCCACCATTCTCTTTCGATTCTTCTATAATTGTAGCTCCGGCTCCATCCGAATAAATCATAGAATCTCTATCGTGATTATCTAAAACACGAGATAAAGTTTCAGAACCAATAACTAAGCATTTTTTAGCAATACCAGCTTTTATAAAAGCTTGCGCTTGTATAAGTCCTTGAATCCAACCAGGGCAACCAAATAATATATCGTAAGCAATACATTTTGGGTTTTTAATTCTTAAACTATGTTTTACTCTTGAGGCTAAACAAGGGACGGCATCACTTTGATTAGTATCTTTAGTAATATCTCCAAAATTATGAGCAAGAATTATATAATCGAGTTCTTCAGGGTCAATATTTGCATTTTCAATAGCTTTTTGAGCAGCAAAATATGCAAGGTCAGAAGAGTTTAAATGTGGTTTAGTATAACGACGTTCAGAAATTCCTGTAATAGTTTTAAACTTTTCGACAATAATTTTATTTACGCTATTAATTGCAGAGCCATCAACATTTAAAAAGTTATGTCTTAAAAAGTGTTCATTTTTTTCTACTTTACTAGGAATGTAGCTTCCAGTACCTGTAATTTTTATACTCATAAAAAAAATCGCCTTTAAATAATGCTAATTTGTTTAAATATAATAGCAAAAGCTTAAAGGCAATTTTTAGTTAATTACTATTTTATGATGTTCAACAGCTTAAATTTTAAGCCTCAATATAATCTTCAATAGGAGCACATGTGCAAATTAAATTTCTATCCCCATATGCATCATTAACACGGCGTACTGATGGCCAGAACTTTGTCTCCAAAACATAGTCTAAAGGAAAAGCCGCTTTTTCTCTTGAATAAGGAAACTCCCAATTATCACTTGTTACCATGTTCAATGTATGCGGAGCATTCTTTAAAACATTATTTAAGTTTTCTTTTGTAGTAGAATCTATTTCTTTTCTTATTGATAGCATTGCATCGCAAAACCGATCCATTTCAGCTTTACTTTCGCTTTCTGTAGGCTCTATCATAATAGTACCAGCAACAGGAAAGGAAACCGTAGGTGCATGAAAACCATAATCCATTAAACGTTTTGCGATATCTACAACTTCAATTCCATTGTCTTTAAAAGGTCTACAGTCTATAATCATTTCATGAGCTGCTCTTCCGCGTTCTCCAGAGTATAAAGTTTCGAATGCACCTTGAAGCCTTTGTTTTATATAGTTAGCATTTAAGATGGCAATCTCGGTAGATTTTTTTAATCCTTTAGCCCCTAGCATTTTAATATATCCATAAGATATTAAACAAGCTAAAGAAGAACCAAATGGTGCTGAAGAGATTGCTGTTATAGCTTTATCGCCTCCTGTTTTAATTATTGGATTTCCTGGTAAGAAAGGAACTAATTGTTTTGCAACACATATAGGGCCTACACCAGGACCACCACCACCATGAGGAATAGCAAAGGTTTTATGTAAATTTAAGTGGCAAACATCGGCTCCAATGTTTCCAGGGTTGGTTAAACCAACCTGGGCATTCATATTTGCACCATCCATATAAACTTGTCCGCCATTATCATGAATAATTTTAGTGATTTCTTTTATTGCAGACTCATATACACCGTGAGTAGAGGGGTAAGTTACCATTAAAGCCGCTAAGTTTGCTTTATGCAATTCGGCTTTTTCACGTAAATCTTTAACATCAATATTCCCTTCTTCAGTCGATTTTATAACAACAACCTTCATACCAGCCATAACGGCACTTGCAGGGTTTGTACCATGTGCAGACGAAGGAATGATACAAATGTTTCTGTTGTTCTCTCCTCTTGATTCATGATAGGCTTTAATAACCATTAAACCAGCAAATTCACCTTGGGCTCCAGAGTTGGGTTGTAATGAAGTACCAGAAAAACCAGTAATCTCTGTTAGTTGATCTTCAAGAGATTTTAGAACGGTTAAGTAACCTTTTACTTGATTTACAGGAACAAAAGGATGTATATTTCCCCAATTGGGAGAACTTAGAGGCAGCATTTCTGCTGCTGCGTTTAGTTTCATTGTGCATGATCCTAAGGAGATCATCGAATGGTTTAAAGCCAAATCTTTACGTTCTAAAAGTTTTATATAACGCATTAATTCGGTTTCGGAATGATGACTATTAAAAACGCTTAGAGTTAAAAAATCGGATTGACGCTTTATCTCGTCTTGTATATTAATTATATCAGAAAGCGTTTCAATTGTATCTGTTTTTTTTCCTTCAGCTTCTGCTAAAATAGATATGATTTCATTTAGATCATTTATAGAAGTTGTTTCGTTAACAGATATTGTTACGGTTTGTTCATCTGGGTAATAAAAATTAACACCATGTTTTTCTGCAATAACTTTTACTTCTGAAGCGTTTACTTTAAGTTTTATTGTGTCAAAAAACTCTGTATTTAGTTGCTGTAAACCTATTTGGGTTAAAGCATTTGCTAAAGTTGTTGCTTTACTATGTACAGCATTTGCAATAAAACTTAATCCTTTTGGACCATGGTATACGGCATACATACCAGCCATAACGGCTAAAAGAACTTGAGCAGTACAAATATTAGATGTTGCCCTATCTCTTTTAATGTGTTGCTCACGAGTTTGTAAGGCCATACGTAGTGCCCTATTATTATCCATGTCTTTAGAAACTCCGATAATTCTTCCAGGAATATCACGTTTATAGGCTTCTTTAGTTGCAAAATATGCAGCATGAGGGCCTCCATACCCCATAGGGATACCAAATCGTTGAGTGGTACCCACTACCACATCTGCTCCGAATTTACCAGGAGCTTCTAACATTATTAAGCTAAGTATATCTGCAGCTACTGCTACTTTTATATTAGCGCTTTTTGCTTTTTGTATAAACGATTTTATATCTGATATTTGGCCATCTTTTCCTGGGTATTGAAGTATAGCTCCAAAAAAGTCATTAGAAAAATTAAACTCATTTTCATTACCAACTATTAATTCTATACCTATAGGAGTTGCTCTAGTTTGTAATAACGATAACGTTTGCGGAAGGATATTATCGCTTACAAAAAACTTATTAACTCCAGCTTTTTTTTGAGAGCGTTCTCGAACAGCAAATAATAACCCCATTGCTTCTGCAGCAGCAGTACTCTCATCTAAAAGAGAGGCATTAGCTAATTCCATACCAGTTAGGTCAGTAACCATAGTTTGAAAGTTAAGTAACGCTTCTAAACGGCCTTGGGCAATTTCTGCCTGATATGGAGTATATGCAGTATACCAACCAGGGTTTTCTAATATATTACGCTGAATTACTGCTGGTAAAATTGTTGGATGGTATCCTAATCCAATATATGTTTTGTATGTCTTATTAAGCTTAGAAAGTTCATTTATATGAGACAAATACTCATATTCGCTCATCGCAGCATCTAAATTTAATTCTTTTTTTAAACGAATGTCATCTGGAACAGTTTCGTATATCAATTCTTCAATTGAGTCTAATCCAATTGTTTTTAGCATCTCATTTTGATCATGGTCTCTTGGACCTATGTGACGCAAAGAAAAAGCGTTAGTATTCATTATTAGGCATGTTAATTTTAAACCGCAAAAATACGGAAAACGAAGGTATTACTTACTTTTAGAAATTATTTTTTTTAACATATATTAAGGTTATTAACAAGTCTATTTCCTTTTTTACATTATGTGTTTTTTATATCTGATGTATATGGGTAATCAGAATTGATAAAAACTAACGATTAAAATTCTAATCCATTTTAAAAGAATTAATTAAAAAGTGTTCAATGCATGACTTGTAATAAGTAAATTTTGAAATAGTGTGAGAAGCAATTTAATTGTATTTTTAGCATATTGTGTTTAAAAAATAGCAGTATTTGTTCGTTAAATATTTATTATAATTGTTTGTTTTTTGTGATGATGAAGTATATAAAAAATGTTTTTGATTTTTACCTTAATAGTAGTGTACATGTTGCATTAGCAGTATATGCCTTATCATGGAATACTTTAATAAAATTTGATTTATTTTATGATAAGGACTTATTATATTTTATTTTTTTTGCTACAATAACAGGTTATAATTTTGTAAAATATTTTGGTGTTGCGAAATGGCATCATCGAAGCTTGGCAAATTGGTTAAAAGTAATACAAGTATTTTCCTTAGGTTGCTTTTTTTTAATGATTTATTATGCTTTTCGTTTAAACACAAAAACCCTTATGTGGATATTTTGTTTAGGAGGAATTACTTTTTTATATGCAATTCCGTTTATTCCCAAGCGATTTTATATAGACGCTCAAAAAAACCTAAGAAGTATTAGTGGTTTAAAGATTTATATTATAGCGCTTGTGTGGTCTGGAGTAACTGTTTTTTTACCTCTTTTAGAAAATAATATTGTATTTAATACGGATGTATTCCTTTCTTTTTTTCAAATATTTGTGCTAGTTATTGTATTAATGCTCCCTTTCGAGATTAGAGATTTGAAATATGATAGTATAAAACTGGCAACAATTCCGCAGCAAATAGGTGTAAAAAAAACAAAAATTATAGGAACTTTGCTTTTAATACTCTTCTTTCTTACTGAGTTTTTTAAAGATGTAATAGGAAGTGAAATGCTTATGATTTCGGGAGTAATAAGTGGGGTGTTATTATTTTTATTGCTTTTTTCTAAAAAAGATCAGGGGTATTATTATAGCGCATTTTGGGTTGAAGGCTTGCCTTTACTCTGGTTAATTTTAATCATTAAGTTTGGCTAGCTCTTTTTTAAAATTAGATTTAATCTTTTCTTTCGCATCTTTTGGTAGGGGAGTAAAGACAGAATTACTTTTAATAAGTTTTGTGAGTTTTGTGTTATTAGCAGTATACTTTTTGCATATTTTACAAAAAATTAAATGAAATTTTAGTTTAATTTTTTCCCATACTGTAGCCTCCTTGTATTGTGATTTATCACAAACAGTGTGAGCTTTTTCGCAATCCATCATAATTTTATTCATCATCATCTTTAACATTAGTTTAAAACCAATTTTTTTCTAGGCAACCAGCCATTGCAGTTCTTGCTCTATGAATAATTACCCATAGGTTTGACGCAGTAATATCTAATTCATTACAAATGGTTTCGGTTTCATAATTTAATATGGTCTTCATTTCGAAAACTTTAGCTTGTTTTTCTGGTAGTTTTTCTAAGCAGTTATTAATAGCAAAACCTAATTCTGTGTTTTCTATATTATCTTCGGCAGTTTTATCAAAAGGATCGGCTACACGTTCTTCTAACCAATCGCCTTCATTTTCAGAACTATTGTAAGCCATTCTTACCTCTGCTTTACCTTTTTTTGAATTTTTCTTACGATAATGGTCTATTATTTTTCTTTTTAAAATAGAAATTAGCCATGTACGTTCGCTTGCCTCTCCTTTAAAGTTTTTCATAGACTTTAGACCAGCTAGAAAAGTTTCAGAGATTAGATCTTGAGCAATAGCATGATCGTTAACTCGAGAAATAGAGTAATTAAATAAATAATCACTATACAGGTCTATCCAGTTATTAGGGTTAATTTTATGGTCTGACATTATGCAATTTCAATTGTGCTTCAAGTGTTTTCAAATGTAGAAAATATTATAGTAAAAAATCATGATTTTATTTATGATTTTTAACCATTTCACATTTATTGAATTAGCCCTGCGCGTTTTAATAAGGCTTCAGGTTTTGGTTCTTGTCCTCTAAAGCGTTTATATAGCGCCATTGGATTTTCTGTACCACCTCTAGAGAGTATATAATCCTTAAATTTATTGGCTATGGTTTTATTAAAAATACCATGCTCTTTAAAGTATGCAAAGGCATCTGCATCTAAAACTTCTGCCCATTTATAGCTATAATAGCCAGAGGAATAGCCGCCTTGAAAAATATGGCTAAACGAAGTACTCATACAATTAGAGGAGATGTCTGGGTATAAATTTGTTTCCTCAAATGCTTTGAGCTCATGAGTTTTTACATTTTTAATTGTAGAAGGGTCTTGTGAGTGCCAACTCATGTCCAATAAACCTAAACTAATTTGTCTTAAAGTTTGCATGCCTTCATGAAATGTTGCAGATTCTTTAATTTTTGAAACTAATTCCATTGGTATGACTTCTCCAGTTTCATAATGCTTGGCAAATAACTCTAAGGTTTCTTTTTCATAGCACCAGTTTTCAAGTATTTGGCTTGGGAGTTCTACAAAGTCCCAATATACGCTTGTTCCAGATAGGCTAGGGTAGGTTGTATTGGCCAATATGCCATGTAAGGCATGTCCGAATTCGTGAAATAAGGTGGTTACTTCGTTAAAAGTTAATAAACTAGGTTTGCTTTTTGTCGGTTTCGTGAAATTACAAACTATAGAAATGTGAGGCCTTTCATTTTTATTGTTCTCAATACTTTGAGATTTATACGATGTCATCCAGGCACCTCCTCTTTTTCCTTCTCTAGGAAAAAAATCGGCATAAAATAAAGAAACTAACTCCCCTTCATTATCTGTAACCTCATAGGTTAATACCTCTTCATGATATTTGTCTATAGTATTAATTTCTTTAAAGTTTAAACCAAATAACTTTTTTGCAACAGTAAAAGCACCATCAATAACATATTCTAATTTAAAATAGGGTTTTAGTTTTTCATCATCTAAGCTAAAGCGTTGTTGTTTTAGTTTTTCAGAATAGTAAGCCGAATCCCATTTTTCTAATGTATCTATACCATCTAAATTTTTTGCAAATTTTTGAAGATTTTTAAATTCGTTCTGAGCGGCGGGTTTGGCTTTTTTTAGTAATTCGTTTAAAAAATTAATAACATTTTCTGGTGTTTCGGCCATACGCTCTTCTAAAACAAAATGAGCATGTGTTTTATAGCCTAATAAGTTGGAGCGTTCGTGTCTTAAACGAGCTATTTTAAGAACATTCGATTGGTTATCATAATCGTTATTTTGAAAGCCTTTACTAGCAAATGCTAAAGCGAGTTTTTTTCTTAATTTGCGATTAGAAGCATATTTCATAAAAGGAATATAACTTGGGTAGTTTAAAGTAAATAGATAACCTTCTTTGTTTTTACTTTGCGCCAATTGTTTAGCCGCTTCTTTAGCACCTTCGGGTAAGCCGTTTACATCAGATTCATTAGTTAAGTGCATTTCATAGCTATTTGTTTCTGCTAATACATTTTCTCCAAATTTTAGTTTTAATTGCGCTAAATCTTTATCAATTTCTCTAAGTCTTTGTTTTTTCTCATCAGATAAATTAGCCCCATTTCTTGTAAAGCTTTTGTATTTTTTATCCAAAAGGGTTTCTTGTTCTTTATTAAGGTTAAGAGTGTTTTTAATATCATATACTGTTTTAACCCTTTCATATAGGTTTTCATTTAAAGTAATGTCATTACTAAATTCTGAAAGTAATGGAGATATTTCTTGAGCAATTTTTTGAATTTCTTGGCTGGTTTCTGCCGAATTTAAATTAAAAAAAATACTACTTACTCTGCTAAGTTGTTTACCAGAGTACTCTAACGCTTCAATTGTATTTTCAAAGCTTGGTTTTTCAGAGGTATTTACTATGGTTTCTATTTCTGCTTTGGTTTTTTTTATGAGTTCTTTAAAAGTCGCAGCAAAATAATGGTTTTCTATTTTAGAAAATGGAGCAGCTGTATATTGAGTTTTAAATGGATTTATTAATATGTTCATTGTTTTGTTATTATTTTAAATGTTAAATAACATGAATTTTTTGTAAAAAATATATAATTTTTATTTATTTACTGCAAATTCTTTTCTCATTTAAAGAAGTTTGATTAATAGCGATAAAAAAGCCTTAAAATAGATTTTGAGGCTTTTTTTTACATAAGTTTTAAAACAAAAAGCATTTTATCGTGTTTTTTGTGTATTTCGTCTTTTTCTTTTAAAATCTATTTTTAGATTCTTTGTTTTGATATGAAATTAAGAATTTCACAGTAAGTTTTTTTATTGAGTGGTTGAACTCATACATAATTGAAAGATTAATAACGTTAGAAGCCTCGATTTTCGAGGCTTCTTAGCATTATAATTCTTTTGAGGCTTTTTCTACTTTTTCTTTTAAAGCATTTTTATAATCAATTATTTTATCCATAACTATTGTGTTTTGCGCTCCAATAATTTGCGCTGCTAAAATTCCGGCATTTAGTGCGCCATCTAAAGCAACAGTTGCAACAGGGACTCCTCCAGGCATTTGTAATATTGAAAGAACAGAATCCCATCCATCAATTGAGTTTCTACTTTTTACAGGTACTCCTATTACTGGTAATGGTGATAAAGAGGCAACCATTCCTGGTAAATGGGCTGCTCCACCTGCACCAGCTATAATAACTTTAATATCTCTTTTATGGGCATTAGTTCCATAATCGAATAGCTTTTCTGGTGTTCGATGTGCAGATACAATATCAACTTCTACTTCAATATTAAAATCGTTTAAAATATCAATAGCTTGTTGCATAATTGGAAGATCGCTATTACTCCCCATGATAACACCTACTTTCATATGCTTTTATTTTAATTTTTAAGATTTAAAAAGTGAAAATTAAGAGCTAATTACTTTAACTGTACTCTTAACTGCTTCAGCTATTTTTCGCGCTTCAACTAAATCTTTATTTATAATTGTAACATGGCCCATTTTTCTAAAAGGGCGTGTTTGTTTTTTTCCGTATATATGAGGCGTAACACCTGGCATCTTTAGTATCTCTTTTATGTTACTATAGACCACATTTCCTTTATAGCCTTCAGACCCAACAAGGTTTACCATTACACCATTTGTTTTGTTATTAGTATTACCAAGAGGTAAATTTAAAATGGCCCTAATGTGCTGTTCAAATTGCGATGTATAGCTCGATTCAATGGTTTGATGTCCTGAGTTATGAGGCCTTGGAGCAACTTCATTTATAATAATGTCATCGTCTTCTGTTAAAAAGAGTTCTACAGCTAATAATCCAATATGATTAAAAGCTTTAGCCGTTTTAAGCGCAATTAATTCTGCTTTTTTTGCAATGGCATCAGGAATTCTAGCAGGGCATATTACATATTCTACTTGATTTGCTTCTGGATGAAACTCCATTTCTACTACGGGATAGGTTTTAATTTCTCCTGAAAGGTTTCGTGCTACTATTACAGCAAGTTCATTTTTAAAAGGAACAAGCTCTTCTGCAATACACTCTCCTTTTGGTAAGCCTTGTAAGTCCTTTTCTGTTCTTATTATTTTAACACCATTCCCATCATAACCAAATTGTGCACTTTTCCATACAAAAGGAAAACTTAAATTTCCTTCTGATATGGCTGTATTAAGTTCTGAAATGTGTAAAAATCGAGAAAAAGGAGCAGTAGGCAGGTTATTATTTATATAAAACTGTTTTTGAATAGCTTTATTTTGTATCGTTCGTAACGTTTTAGATTCTGGATACACTTTAACGCCTTCTTTTTCTAAGGCATCTAGCGCATCAACATTAACATTCTCTATTTCAATTGTTAATAAGTCAGTATGTTTTCCAAAATTGAAAACAGTATCAAAATCCATTAAATCACCTTGTACAAAATGATCGCATGCTAATCTTGAAGGGGCTTCATCGCTTGGATCTAAAACAGAAGTGTGTATGTCAAATTTTCTAGTAGTATAAAGTAGCATTTTTCCTAGTTGTCCCCCGCCTAAAATACCTAACTTAAAATTTGATGAAAAATAGTTCATTGAATTCAATTTTTACTCCAATATCCCGCAAAAATACGAATGTAATTCAATCAAAAAAATTAAAACTCATCATTTTAAAAATAGAATTGCCATATACGATCTCCAAATTGATTATCTTTGGCTCTTTAAAATTTTAATTAGAGGTGATTCAAGTTCATGATAAATACTTTAAGCCATTTATTTCTGCTCAAAAAATAAACGAAGCATTAGATAATATGGTTGCAAATTTAGTTGCAGATTTAAAAGAAGAAATTCCGGTTTTTGTAGGTATACTAAACGGTTCGTTTATGTTAGTTAGCGATTTTGTGAAAAAATACCCAAAACCATGCGAAGTCACTTTTATAAAATTAGCGTCTTACGAAGGGGTTAAATCGACTGAAGATATACAACGGTTAATAGGGCTAACTCAAGATCTTACAGGAAGAACAGTAGTGATACTTGAGGATATTATTGATACAGGAAATACCTTAAGTGAAATTCATCGCATTTTTGAAAACGAAAAAGTAAAAGATTTAAAGATAGCGACGTTATTTCATAAACCAGAGGCATATAGAAAAGACTATAAGTTACATTATGTAGGTATTGAAATCCCTGACAAATTTATTATTGGGTATGGTTTAGATTACAATGGTTTAGGAAGACATTTGCCCGAAGTATATCAAATAAAAACAACACAACACATGACTAATATAGTGCTATTTG
>JAHDGB010000288.1 GCA_020627885.1 Flavobacteriaceae bacterium
ATATTGATGAGAAATTAGAAGACATGTTTAAAGTTATAAATAAGGCAGAAAAAGGCGCTATTATTTTTATTAACCAAGAGTCTCAATCTATGAACTTATTAAATAGATTAAATGTATTAAAACAAACTCAAGCCCCTAATACAATAACAAAAGCACCTCAAATTAATATGGATGCTAAAGATTTTGGAATTGGCGCTCAAATATTACATGATATTAACATACATAAACTAAGATTAATTTCAAATACTCAACAAACTAAACGTGTGGGTATGATTGGTTATGGTTTAGAAATTGTAGACTATGTTAAATATTAAATTAGCTATATATTTTCCTTTATTATTTTAACCATGAGTTTCGCACGTTCTTTAACTTGCATTTCTGTCCAAGATAATTTAATTAAACAAGAAATATTACGCCCAATATAATGATCTGATTTTTCAAACTGTTTAGTTTCTAAATATTTTAAACCTTCTTTTACCTGAGGAGAAACTGGATACAACGTTTTTATATTTTTAAGATGTTTCCATTCTCTTATATAATGCCAATTATTATCATAATAATGAAAACACACATCGATACCTGATGCTTTAAATGCTGCGTTAACTTTTCTTGCTACTTCTAGATTTGGTAAATAAAAACTTAAAAAAGCATAACTTTCTTCTCCACCTTCAGGCACTTTCCTAAATACTACTTCAGGAATACTAGCAAGCGCTTCTCTTATAACTGTATAATATTTTTTCTGAATGCTTATAAATTCTTTTAATCTTTTAACTTGGGCTAAACCTACAGCTGCATTAAGTTCAGAAATTCTAAAATTATACCCTAGTACAGGATGACTTTCCGCGCCTCTATCGTTCCCAATATGATCATGACCATGGTCACTAAAATAATCTGCATTTATAGCATATTTAGAATTATTTGTGACTACTGCTCCTCCTTCTCCACAAGTTATAGTTTTTACAAAATCGAAAGAAAAACAGCCTACATCTCCGTATGTTCCAAGGTATTTCCCTTTATAAGTAGCCCCAATAGCTTGGCAAGCATCTTCAATTAATAATAAATTATTATCATCACAAATACTTTTAAGAACTTCCAAATTTGCCATACTTCCGCACATATGTACTGGCATTACAGCTTTAGTTTTTGGGGTAATAGCTGCTTTTACAGCTTCAGGATCTACAGTAAGTGTATCGTCAATATCTACTAAAACTGGAATCGCTCCTAACATCATAATTGCTTCAAAACTTGCTACAAAAGTAAAACAAGGTATAATAACTTCGTCTCCAGCCCCAACGCCAGAAATAGCCAATGCTGTAGTTACTGCAGCTGTCCCATTTGCTACTAATTGGGCATGCTTTACATTTAAAACATTTTGCAATTCATCTTCTAATGACTTTGCTTTCCAGTGCCCATTTCTCATTCCGTCAAATCCGTAACGCATTAACACTCCTGTATCTAAAACATCTTGAACTTCTTTTCTTTCTATATCTCCAAAGTATTCAAATCCTGGCATTGTATAATATTTTTAGTGGGGCAAATATAACTGATGACTGAGAATAAAAAAAGCTTCTTAATTACAATTAAGAAGCTTTAATATATTTTAAATATAATAGCAAAATTAAAATATAATAGCAAAATTATTTGCTATTTAAAAAAGAGTTTATAAAAGTAAAATGCCTATCTGTTTCTCTCAAAAAAGTATATCCACTTAGTTCTCCTAATATATTTAAATTTTCATTCAATGCTACAATATTCGGAAAACTTCCATCCTTATTATATTTTTTTACAAGAACTTTATTCTTAGCTTTCTGTTCTGGTGTAATTATATCTATTCGTCTTGGCATATCTACTTTTACCAATACAAAGTTTCCTGCCTTCTTTTCAAATTCATCAGAACTAAAAAAATCTTTCTTTAATAGTTTACATGGTGCACACCAGTCACTACCTGTAAAATACATTAAAATTACTTTTTTCGTTCTTATGGACTCAGCCTTAGCTTCATTTATATCAGTATACCATTCTAAGTTAGATTCTTCTTCTCCATAATAATCATACTGTGCATATATATTATGGGCAAAAATCAATAAGGTAAATAACAAGATCACTCTTTTCATAATGCTTTTTTAAGATGTTAGTTATTAACAAATGTATTTATTTTTACTTAATAACAATAATCTTGCCATTAAATTGCATGATAATACGGCAAAATGTAAAAAATCGTTTTAAAACCCTTATTTACAGATATTAATATTGATTTTTAACAGGATTATTCCAAAAATAAAAACACTATACTTAAGAAAGTAAAATAATTTAATAATACGGTTAGCCTATGAAACAAAAACCTTTTAAAATTTTAAATTGAAATTTTTACATAAAAAATTATCTTTTTTATTTGAAAGAATTAAAAAGCATTCTATATTTGCAGCCGCATTTAGGGAATACCTAATGAGATTTACTCGGAGAAATGGCAGAGTGGTCGAATGCACTGGTCTTGAAAACCAGCGAGGGTCACACCTCCGGGGGTTCGAATCCCTCTTTCTCCGCAAAACCCTTGTAATCAATTGATTTTCAAGGGTTTTTTTTATATTTTTTTGTAATAAATTAATATCACACTTTAAAACTCAAATCTATAATTCATCTTAAAAGCTATTCCCCAATTTGTTCTATTTATAGTAGTAT
>JAHDGB010000289.1 GCA_020627885.1 Flavobacteriaceae bacterium
ACGCTTGTAAATGCTTCACCAGTTATGGCATCATAAACAGGAATACCTTCTTCTTTTCCTTCTGTCCATTGCCCTGTAACGTAGTGTTGAATTTTTTTCATTTTGTATTTTGTTTAAGATGAAAGTTATTGTTTTATGAAGGTTAAGGCCTTTTAAAACATTACTTTCTATCGTTATTTATTTTTATACTCTTGTATTTGTTTTTCAAAACTAATTTCATCCTTAAAAGCAATTAAGTTTCCGTCAGGATCTTTAAACTTTGCTACTTTTCCCCATGAATGCTCTTGATAATCTATTAAAATATTTTTTCTCTTTAATTCATCAGAAATACATTTTACATCACCAACATTAATTCTTATACAACTATGGTTTTTCTTTTCTGAAAGTGTTTCCAAATAGTCTGTTCTATCTTCTTTCTCAACCATTAAATAAGTACCATAAAAATCGAAACAGGTTAGTTCTTCATTTTTAAATAAAACAGAAAGATTTAAAACTTTAGAATAAAAAGCAATGCATTCTTCGTATTTATTAACATATAAAATAAGTCCGGTTCTATCTACAATCATCTAGCCAAAAATTTTAATAATTCTACCTGTAATTTTTCCTTCAATGCATTTTACATAACCATCTACAATTTTTTTCATTGGTACTGGTGTATTTCCAGGGAAATAGTCCTTGTATTTCTCATAAGAATCTTCTACTAAATCCGAACAAACGACATTAACTCTTATATTATTTTCTAATTCCAAAGCCACTGCTTTTGTAAAACTATGTATAGCTCCATTTACCATAGCTGCACTGGTTGTCATATATACTGGGTCATCGGCTAAAACACCTGTTGACAATGTAATAGAACCACCTTGATTTAAATAGTCTTTTCCTATTCTAACCACATTGACTTGCCCCATCAATTTACTTTTAATTCCAATATAAAAATCGTCTTCACTTAGGTTATTAAATTTATCCCATTTAGCATCTCCAGCAATCGCAACGATACTATCCACTTTACCAATTTTTTCAAACATTGATTTTATAGAACTAGAATTAGAAAAATCGACTATAACATCTCCCGATGTTCTTCCAGCAACAATGACGTCATGTTTTTCAGATAATCGTTCGGTAACTTTTTTACCAATAGTACCTTTACCTCCTATCACTAGTATTTTCATGATTTTTATGTTATTTAGAAACGTTTTCTATAATAGCCGCATACCCTTGTCCTACTCCTATACACATCGTTACCAAAGCATATTTTTTTCCCTTTTCTTTAAGTTCTAAAGCAGCTGAATAAGCTATCCTGGCCCCTGTAACCCCTAATGGATGCCCAATAGCAACAGAGCCTCCATTTGGGTTAAGTCTCGGATCATTATCCGCCAATCCCCAAGCTCTTATACAGGCTAATGCTTGAGCAGCAAAAGCTTCATTAAGCTCTATTACATCCATATCATCCATAGTTAATCCTGCTTTTTTTAATGCTTTATTCGAAGCTTCTACAGGACCAATTCCCATTATTCTTGGTTCTACTCCTACTACTGCAGAACTTACAATTTTGGCAAGTGGTTTTAAATTATACTTTTTTACAGCTGCTGCAGATGCTATTATCGTTGCTGCCGCCCCATCATTTAACCCAGAAGAGTTCCCTGCTGTTACACTGCCTCCTTCTTTTTTAAATGCTGCTCTCAATTTCCCTAAAATGGCTAAAGAAGTTGTTGGTTTTACAAATTCATCTTTTAAAAACTGTATAGGGTCTTTTTTTCGTTGCGGAATTTCTACAGTTACAATTTCTTTTGCTAAACGTCCATTTTCTTGTGCTTTTGTTGCTTTCATCTGGCTCCAATACGCAAATTGATCTTGATCTTCTCGAGAAATATTATATTTTTCCACTAAGTTTTCAGCAGTATTCCCCATCCCATCTGTACCGTATAACTCTTTCATTCTTGGGTTTATAAAGCGCCATCCAAAAGTAGAATCGTACATTTTAGAATCGCCTCCAAAAGCTGTTGAAGGCTTTGCCATTACATACGGACCACGAGTCATATTTTCTACCCCTCCGGAAATAAACACATCACCATCTCCCGCTTTTATAGCTCGATTGGCATGAATAATGGCCGACAAACCTGAGCTACATAAGCGATTAACTGTTTCTCCAGGTACTGTAAATGGCAATCCTGCCAATAATAATGACATACGAGCCACATTACGGTTATCTTCTCCTGCTTGGTTAGCACAACCCATAATTACATCGTCATAGGCTTCTTTAGGGATATTAGGATTGCGTTTTACAATTTCTTTGATAACTATTGCTCCTAAATCGTCTGTTCGAACAGCCGATAATGTCCCTTTATAATTTCCTATAGGTGTTCTAATACCATCTATTATGTATGCTTCCATTTTAAAAATATTGAATGTCGAATTTAAAATATTGAATGTCGAAATTTTAGTTTCACATCAAAATTCGTCTTTAATTATTATTTTTTTATCCTTAATCGAACTCAACTAAATTGTAATATATTCTTTTGTTCAATAGTTAGATATTCTATTCTTCCCAATCTTTTTGAGTACGGTATACAACACCTTTAAAAAGCGCTACCAACTCATCTCCTCGCTTTACTTCAATTATATTAAAGCCTAGTTTTTTATTTACTTTTTCTATTA
>JAHDGB010000043.1:0-14454 GCA_020627885.1 Flavobacteriaceae bacterium
CAAATATTAAGACGAAAGCCAGGAGACCTGCCATTTTCAACATCAAAATGACTTTCGGGTAAAAAGTCTTAAAGATTATGAAGAAAAAGATTGCACTATTATTAATTATCACGAATAGTTATTTTTGTATCGCTCAAAAAACGATGACAGACTCTATTCAACAACTAGATGAAGTTACCTTAAGTGATGTAAAACTTAAAAAGTATAATGCTGGTTTTAAAATAACAACATTAAATGATTCTATAATAAATAGAAGTGGAAGCTCTTTAACCAAAGTGCTGGCTATAAATTCTAATATTTACTTTAAAGAATATGGAGCAGGAATGCTATCTTCTCCGTCATTTAGAGGAACAAATGCTTCCCAAACAGCAGTAGTATGGAATGGCATAAATATTAATTCGCAATTAAACGGGCAAACCGATTTTAATAACGAAGTCGCTTCTAATTATTCTTCAATTACAATTCGTAGCGGCGGAGGTAGTGTTCAGTATGGTAGTGGGGCAATAGGAGGGAGTGTACACCTAAACAATACATTAAAGTTTGTTGATCATTTTGAAAATAAATTCAGAATTAATTACGGAAGTTTTAGCACTAAAAATAGTAACTATTTATTATCTACAGGAAGTAATAAATGGACTACAAACATAGGGGTGTCGTATATCGATTCTAAAAATGATTATAAATTTATTGGTACAGATAAGGTAAATGAAAATGGAGAATATAGTGCTATTAATGCAACAGCAAACATAGGCTATCTTATTTCTGAAAAAGATATCCTTAAATTATATCACAATAGTTTTACCGGAAATAGAAATTTATCTAGTACTTTAGTTGCTACATCTAAAAGTAAGTATGAAAGCGATAATTACAGATCTTTATTAGAGTGGACACATTTATCTGAAAAATATAATTCAAAACTTAAAATAGCGCATTTACAAGAAAATTTCAGGTATTTCGAAAATAAAGATAAAACGACTTTTTCTTTTGGTAGTGCAAGAAGTTTAATAGCAAAGCATGATTTTGATTATGATTTAACTCGTTCTATAAGTTTAAGATCGGTTATCGATTATACTAATATAAAAGGCGCAGGTAGTAGTTTTGGTTCCCCCTATAGAGAAGCATTTTCTACAACTTTAATTCTAAAGCATGAAATAGATAGCAAGTTTAATTATGGATTCAGCATTAGAAAAGATTTAACAACGGGTTTTAAAAGCCCTATTGTTTTTTCAATAGATGCTAGGTATGATTTTTCAAAGTATTACAGTACACAAATAAATGGATCTCGAAACTTTAGAGTGCCTACTTTTAATGATTTATACTGGCAACCAGGAGGGAATTTAAACTTAAAACCAGAAACAGCTTACCAAATAGATTTAGGGCATGTTGTAACCTTTAAACCAGTTACATTTCTTTTTAATACTTATTATATAAAAACTACAGATATGATACAATGGCGACCTAATAGCTCAGGATTTTGGTCGCCTATAAATATAAGTAATGCTGAAAGTTATGGCACCGAATTAGAATTAAATACTAAATTCAGATTAGCTAATCATAATTTTAATTTTAATATTAATTATAGCTATACAATAGCTAAAGATTTAGAAACGCTTAAACAGTTGGCTTTTGTTCCTTTTCATAAAGGCAATGCTAACTTTTTATACAGTATTGAGCAGTTCGAAATTTATTATCAAAAACTGTTTAATGGTTCTGTTTATAAAATAGATGGTACAATACTACCTAGTTATATAATCTCAAATGGAGGAATTTCTTATGATTTTAAAACAAAATATAACTTAAATTATAAGTTAAGTTTTATCATAAATAATCTTTTTAATAAATATTACGAAATCGTGGCATTACGACCAATGCCAAATCGAAACTATCAAATACAATTAACAATTAAATTTTAAACTATGAAACTAAGTAAATTGGCTTTTTTAGCCTTATTGATTACAATTATTACATCTTGTGAAAGTGCTGATGATAACATGGTGCAACCTCAATCTGTACCTTTAGGAGCTTATGAAAACGGAATAATAGTAAATGGAGAAGGTGGGTTTAATAACGGAAATGCATACGTTAGTTATATTTCGAATGATTTATCTGTAACTGAGAATACTATTTTTAACAATGTAAACAATGAGCCTTTAGGTGATCTCTCTCAAAGTATAACACTTGCAGGAGAGTTAGCATATATCGTAGTTAACAATTCGAAAAAAATAGAAGTAGTTAATCGTTATAGCTTTGAATCTGTTGCTACTATAGATAGTGATTTGGTTAATCCTCGTCACATAGCAATTTCTAACGAAAAAGGGTATGTAACAGATTGGGGTGATGGTACAGATGCGACCGATGATTATATTGCAGTATTAAACTTAGAGACATATACTGTAGAAGCAACGATTCCTGTAGGAGAAGGGCCTGAACAAATACTAGAAAAGAATGGTAAGTTATATGTTTCTCAAAAAGGAGGTTATAATATTAATAATAAAATTACAGTTATAGATACTAGCGATAATAGTATAAGTACAATTGCTATTAATGATGTTCCTGATGAAATGTTTTTCGATAATAACGGAAATTTAGTGGTACTATGTGAAGGTGAAAATAAATATTGGGAAACCCCACCATCTGAGACTGATGCTTCAATTACAAAAATAAATCTTAATGATAATTCAGTATCATCTAATTTAGTTTTTACTACAGGTGAGCATCCAAACTTAATGACCTATGAGAATGGAACAATTTATTATGTACTAAATAACAAATTGTATAGCTTTCAAGATACAAACACAAGTTTACCGGCAAGTTCTATTCTTAATCTTGGAGACAAAACTTATGGTTTATCAATAAAAGAAAATAGAATATATGCTACTAATGCAAATTTTTCAGGTCCAGAAAATAATAACTTATTGATATATGATTTAAACTTAGGAGTAGAAATTAAAAAAATAGACTTGCCCTTAGGGCCTTCTAAAATTTATTTTAATTAAAGAGATAAATTTTTACTATTAAAAAGAGACTGTTTAATCAGTCTCTTTTTAATTAGGTATTAAATCACAATACCAAAACCCAGACTTTCCACTTTTACATATGGAATCATCATTTTTCGGGGTATTATATTCTCTGTATACTTTTTCGCCTATAGTAAAAGGAATGGGAGATTTAAAAATAGGGCCATCAAAACAGAATGTATGAAACTCACCATTTTCTCCACAAGGATCCACACCTTCAGGCAAGTTTTTTATAAAACTTTTGTCTATAATTTTTCCAACAAATTTATCGTCAAAATATTTTGAGTTAGCACAAACAATTATAGATTTAAACCCTAAATCAATATACTCATTAATAAGAGTAGTCGTATCTATTTTCCATAATGGAAATACTGTTTTAATATTAAATTGTGCTAAATTTTGTTCTCTATAGGTTTTTAAATCTTCAAGAAAAATATCACCAAAGGCACTATGTGTAAACCCTTTGTTTTTGAGCAAAGTTATTGTTTCGGTCATCTTTTTTTCATAAATAGCCATAGAAGGTTGTTCAGGGAGTTCTATTACCGTAGCACTTATATCTAAAGCTTTAGTTTGCGCTTCTAAAAGCGTTCTGCGTAAGCCATGCATTGAAACTCTATTATAATGACTGTTTATCGTAGTTATTAGTTTTTCTATATTGTATTCAGGGTTTTTTAGTAAATGATATAAGGCTAATGCAGAGTCCTTTCCTGTACTCCAATTAAAGTACGTTTTGTGTGCAGTCATTTATTGTTTTCTAATAGTGAAAATTACAATTTTTGTTTGAAAATGAATACAAATAATAATTAAATGCGGTTACGTTTGTTACGACTTAATACTTTATATTCCTCATAGCATTGACTAATAGCATCTAAAATTTGTAAATCGTTGGCTGTTGTAATAAATTCTGGAGAATAATTACATTGGCTAACAATTTCATCTAAATCTACTTTATTTACTTGTAGTAAAACCATAAGCATTTCTCTATCAAAACGAGAAGCGAGAAGGTTTCTAATTTTATCATCTTTCTTCATTTTCTTTAGCTTGCGTAACTCTTTACCTTTTTTACCAAAAGTATTATACAAAAAATCAAGAGGATTAAATATAGAACCTAGTACTTTAGTAATAGAACTAGGCGATTTATTTCCGCCTGCTTCGTAGCCATTAGGTAAGCCAGAAATGCTATAACGATAGTTTGTATTAGATTCTACTTGTTTAATGTCGACTTCTAAATACCCCGTTAATTTTAATTCATTTACAACTATTTCTTCTAAGGCTAAAGCAAGTTCTGTTAATGTTATTGTAGAACTTCCGTATTTAATCCAGTCGTTAGTAACACGAACCTTAATAGATTTGAAGCCTAAGTGAGATAAATGTAAGGTATCATTAACCCGAGCATTAAGTTTAAACTCGCCCTTTTGATTTGTTGTAGTTCCTATTACTTTATTAAGGTTAACAATATTTACGTTTTCTAAAGGCTTATCACTAGAAGCATTTACAATAACTCCTTCAATTTGTGTCTCATTTTGCGAAAAACAAAAAAAGGAACTAACGTTTAATAAAAAAAAAGTAAAGAAGTACTTCATAGTTTTATAGATAGTTGCACAAATGTAGTAAACTTAACTTTATTTCACTGTTAATTATATTAACATTGGTAGTCCTTTTTTGTAATTATTTTAATCGATAAAATGCATATAATTAGGATTAAATGTGAAAATATATTACTTTAGACTAGTATTTAATTAAGTCCCAAATAATGAATTTTAAATATACCTCTACTTTTATAGTGTTATTATTTGTATGTGTTATTGTTTCTGCTCAAAAAGAGGCAGCTATATGGTATTTTGGTGAACATGCAGGATTAGATTTTAATACTGGTTTCCCAGTTGCCATTACTGATGGACAATTAAGTACATTAGAAGGATGTGCTACAATTTCGGACAACAATGGAGCGTTATTATTTTATACAGACGGTATTACGATTTGGGATAAAAACCATAATATAATGCCTAATGGTGATAATTTATTAGGAAGCCCATCTAGTAGCCAATCTGGAATAATTGTTCCCAATCCTGGAAATGCCAATCAGTATTATGTTTTTACGGTTGGAGAAAATTTTTATAATGGAGGGTTACATTACAGTATAGTTGATATTAGTTTAAATGGAGGTAATGGAGATGTTATTAGTTCTCATAAAAATTTATTATTGTTAAGCAAAAGCGCCGAAAAAATTGCTGCTGTAGAGGACGATTCTGATGGATTTTGGGTACTTTCTTATGCAGGGGTAACTGGTGATGAATTTATATTTAATACTTTTCATGCTTATAGAATTACAAGTACAGGTATTGAACCTTCAATAAAATCGACATTTTCAGGGTGTGAAACGGGAGACGGTAGAGGGTATTTAAAAATATCGGCAGATGCAAAAAAAATTATTATTTGTAACCAAAATCAATGGCACGTATGTTTGCTTGATTTTAATTCTGCTACTGGGGTTTTAGATAATGAAATACAATTAGTAACAGACGAAACGCCGTATGGTGCAGAGTTTTCTCCAAGTTCAGAAAAAGTTTATGTTTCTACGGGTAATTATTCCTCATCTTATAACAATTTGTATCAGTTTGATTTATTAAGCTCCAATATTCCGGGATCAAGAGTAGAAATTTATTCAGGTTATTCGGAAAGAGGTGCATTACAGTTAGCTATAGATGGTAAAATATATTTTGCGAGGCCATACGAAAGCTATCTTGGTGTTATAAACCAACCTGAAAGTAATGGAGTAAGTTGTAATTATATAAATAATGGGGTAAATTTAAATGGGAGAATTTCTAAGCAAGGGCTGCCCCCGTTTATTCAGTCTTTTTTATTAGTAACCATTAAAACTGAAAATACATGTTATGGAGATACCACCTCGTTTTCTATTAATTCTAATGAGCCTATAAATTCTATTTTGTGGGATTTTGGAGACGGAACAACATCAACAAACGAAAACCCTACTCATAATTATTTACTTTCAGGAACGTATACTGTAAATGTTAATATTATTTCAGATAAAGGAGCCAGAGATTTTAGTAAACAAGTCATTATCAGTACTAAACCAGTAGCTAGTCCTGTTTCAGATTATTATTTGTGCGATGATGCTAGTAATGATAAAGTAGAAGTTTTTGACTTATCAGTTAAAAATGTAGAAATATTAGGAATGCTATCAGCTTCTGATTATGATGTGGCTTATTTTAATACGAATCAAAACGCAATAGATCACTTAAATCGTTTAAATACAAATTATACAAATACTGTAAATGGGGAGGAGATATTTGCTAAAATTTATAATATCCAGAATATGGAGTGCTATGATATAGCTCGTTTTAAATTATATGTAGATTTTCTACCTATTTCTAATACTGTTGAAGATATAATAATATGCGACGATATAACGAATGATGAAACAGAGCTTATTAATATAAGACAGTTTGATACTGAGGTTTTAGGAGGTCAGTCTGCTTCAGATTTTAATATTACATATCATTTAAGCCAAATAAATGCAGATAATGGTATTCTAGCTTTATCGGATAATTTTCAAACAATAACCAATCCTCAATATCTATATGCAAGGATTGAAAATAGAAGCAATTCAGATTGTTACGATACTAGCTCTTTTAGTATAAGAATAGATGATTATATAAATGTTAATCAGGTAGATAATATTTCGTTGTGTGATGATACCTCTAATGATGGTATTGAGAGTTTCGATTTAACACAAAGAGATTCTCAAATTGCACAAGGTATTGTTATTCCATATAATATTACTTATCATGAGAGTTTAGATGATGCCATTATTAACAGTAATAAAATTATTGACAATTATGACAATACTCTAAATCCTCAAGAAATATTTTATAGATTAGAAAATGCAGAAAATACTAGTTGTTATATAACGGGGTCCTTTTTTATAGAAGTATTGGAAAAACCAGAAATATTAATGAGCGACACATGGTATGTTTGTTCTAATGATTTTGTTACCCTAAGTGCAGACTCTGGTTATGATAGTTATTTGTGGTCTACAGGAGAAATGACTCAAGAAATTACCGTTAGTCAGATTGGTTTTTATGATGTGACTTTGACCAAAAACTATAATACGATACCAGAAATACAATGCATTAATACAAAGACAATAGAAGTTAAAGAATCTGATGAAGCAGTTTTAATAGAGGTTGTAGCTATAGATTGGACTGTCGGAGAAAATGAATTAACTATTCTTGTTGATGGTATAGGGGATTATGAATATTCTATTGATGGTCTTATATATCAAGATAATAATATTTTTACGAATCTTAAAGTTGGAGAATATACTATTTATATTAAAGATAAAAATGGATGTGGAGTAGTAAATAAAACCATGTTTTTACTGTTTTATCCACAGTATTTTACACCTAATGGTGATGGTTATCATGATAAATGGCAACTATACTTTGCTAATTCAGAACCAGACATTACTATAACAATCTTCGATAAATTTGGGAAATTATTAAAAAAACTATCTCCAAATTCAACAGGCTGGGATGGAACATATAATGGTAAATTATTACCAAATTCAGATTATTGGTTTGTTGTTAATAGACCTAGTAAGAATGAAAAATATACAGGTCATTTTGCATTAAAAAGATAGAGATATAATAGCTAAAAATATGAACCTTATTTTTAATATTTTGTCTTTGAAAAGAATTTTTTACCGATTAAAAGTAAATAATTAGGTTAAACCGAATGTTTTTTGCTATATTTGATACTAATTAATTATAAGCCCCATTATAATGAACTTAAAGTTTTTACCTACAATACTACTGCTATGCGTATATAGTATTATTTCTGCACAAAGTGAAGCAGCAGTATGGTATTTTGGTGAAAATGCGGGAGTAGATTTTAATTCAGGTTTTCCTGAAGCTTTAATAAACGGGCAACTAAGTACAAGTGAAGGGTGTGCAACCATTTCAGACGAAAACGGAGCATTGTTGTTTTATACAGATGGTTCGAAAGTATGGAATAGAAATCATATTATTATACCAAACGGAACTGGGTTAAAAGGAAATCCATCTAGCAGCCAATCTGCAGTTATAGTTCCAAACCCTGCAAATCTAAATCAGTATTATATTTTTACCGTTCAGGCTATTAGCCATAGAGGAGGGTTGTTTTACAGTATATTAGATATGACATTAGATGGAGGGAATGGCGCAATAATGAGTTCACAAAAAAATATAAATTTATTGCAATATAGTGCAGAAAAAATAGCGGCTATAGAAGACCATGATAATGGCTATTGGATATTGTCTTATGCTGGATTTGCAGGTGATGAAAGTAGATATGATACCTTTCATGCTTTTAAGATAAACGATTTAGGAATAGACGCTTCAATAACATCAACATTTTCGGGCTGTAGTACTACAGATGGTAGAGGATACTTAAAAATATCTGCAGATGGAACAAAAGTAGCAATATGTAATCAGAACCAAAGGCAGGTATGTCTTTATAATTTTGATACGTCTACAGGAGTGTTAGAAGGAGAACTAACATTAGATACAGTAAAATCACCTTATAGCGCAGAATTTTCCCCAAGCTCAGAGAAAATGTATGTCTCTACTGGAGGTTTATTTATAAGTGATAATGCAGGTTTATATCAATTTGACCTTACTAGTTCGGATATAGAAGGGTCTAGAGTAAAAATTCATGGAGAAAGAAGCAAAAGAGGCGCATTGCAATTGGGTATAGATGGGAAAATATATTATGCTAGACCAGGGAAAACCTATTTAGGGGTTATTAATGATCCTGAAAATACAGGTTTAACTTGTAATTATAATAATGAAGGTGTTAATCTAAATGGAAGAAAATGCAAACAAGGGCTGCCTCCTTTTATTCAATCTTATTTATTAGCAGGGATTAATGCAAACGATTCGTGCGTAGGAGAAACAGTAGAGTTTTCGTTAGACTCAAGTGTAGCTATAGATTCTGTTTTATGGGATTTTGGAGATGGAAACACTTCAACTCTTGAAACTCCAAACCATGTTTATAATACATCAGGGACTTATATTGTTACAGCAGAAGTAAATTCAGGATCGAGCACAAGACGTTTAAATAAAGAAATAACAGTTATAGAAGTAGCTATGGCTAGCTCAGTATCAAATTTTTATGCTTGTGATGACTCTACTATGACAGGTACTCAATTATTTGATTTAGAGTTGAAAAATGAAGAGGTTTTAGGGAGTTTATCTAGCGATATTTATAGTGTGAGTTATTTTTTAAATATGCAAGATGTCGAAAGTCATGAATCTATGTTGCCGTTAATTTACAGGAATACAACTAATAATCAAGAAATAATTGCCAAGTTGTATAACTCAAATAGTATTAATTGTTATGATACAGCCCGTTTTCAATTAGTTGTAGAACAACCAGCTATAGCTCATGAAGTAGCAGATACAATTGTTTGTGACGATGAAACCAATGACGGAACACAATTGATTAATTTATCTCAATTTACAACTCAGATTCTAAATACCCAACAGGCTTCAAATTATAATGTAACATATCATTTAACCGAAACTAATGCTATTAATGGGGCAGAGGCTTTGCCAGAAAGTTTTCAAATTTTAAATAGCCCGCTGTTAATTTATGCTAGAATAGAAAATAAGAATTTACATGATTGTTATGATACTACTAGTTTTGAAATAGTTTTGAGTAATTATATGACAATAAACAATCCTGATGACATGTATTTATGTGACGATGAGTCTAATGATAGTGTAGAAACATTTGATTTAACACTAAACGATAATCAAATAATTAGCGGTCTTAGTGGTACATATAATATTACTTATTATGAATCTGAATATGAAGCAGAAACAGGGACTAATGCTATAGTTAAATTGTATAATAATACAGAAAATAATCAAGAAATCTTTTTTAGAGTGGAAGCTACCGATAAACTAAACTGCTATAGCATAGGAACTTTTTCTTTAGTTGTATTAGAGTATGAAGAGTTACAAATAGAAGAGATGAGTTATAAATGTGATAATGAGCCAATTACATTAGTCGCAGATGAAGGTTATGACGAATATTTATGGTCTAATGGAGAGACTACGCGAGAAATTATAGTAGACGAAATAGGAATGTATGAAGTTACAGTAACAAAGTATCATGCAACAAGTGTAGACACATATTGTAATTATAGTAAACTTATTGAAGTTGTAGAATCTCAAGTTCCTACCATTACAAATGTAGAAGTGAAAGATTGGTCTATTGATAATAACGGTATAATTGTAATCGTAGAAGGTAATGGCGATTATGAATACTCTTTAGATGATTTCGATTATCAAGACAGTAATGTTTTTGATGGATTAAAAATAGGAGAATATTTAATTTATATAAGAGATAAAAACGGATGTGGTAAAATCAGTGACTCATTTTATGCGTTATTTTACCCTAAATTTTTTACACCAAACGGAGATGGTTACCACGATTATTGGCAGCTTTATTTTTCGGAAAACGAACCAGATGTTGAGGTTTCTATTTTTAACCGTTATGGAAAATTAATAGTAAAACTCGATTCAGAATCAAAAGGTTGGGATGGTACTTTAAATGGCACTAAGTTGCCAACTTCAGATTATTGGTTTGTAGTGAATAGGCCAATAAAAAACGAACAATATAAAGGGCATTTTACCTTAAAGAGAAAGTGAGAAAGAAAAAGAAAATGAAAGTGAAAAATCCAAACTTTAATAATAAGTTTGGATTTTTATTTTAGTCTAAAAAAAGCACTTCATGAGATGGTGACTATAATAACTTATATACCAGTATAATTACTCGGAGATATTGTTTTTAACTCTTCTTTTATAGAGTTATTCACCTCTAAAGTATCAATAAACTCAGAAATTGATTTTTTGTTTATTACATTATTAGTTCTGGTTAATCCTTTTAGAGCTTCATAAGGATTAGGATAACCTTCTCGTCTTAGTACAGTTTGAATAGCCTCTGCTACAACTGCCCAATTATTATCTAAATCGGCTTTTAATTTATCTTTGTTTAGTAGTAATTTATTTAGGCCTTTTAGTGTACTTTTATAAGCTATTAATGTATGTCCAAAAGGAACTCCAACATTTCTTAAAACAGTACTATCAGTTAAGTCACGTTGTAAGCGTGAAATGGGGAGTTTTGCAGACAGATGTTCGAAAATAGCATTAGCCATACCTAAGTTCCCTTCGCTATTTTCAAAGTCAATAGGGTTTACCTTATGTGGCATTGCAGAACTACCTACTTCTCCGGGTTTAATTTTTTGTTTGAAATAATCCATAGAAACATAAGTCCATACATCTCTATTTAAATCTATAATAATAGTATTTATTCTTTTTAAACAATCAAATAAAGCAGCCATATGGTCATAATGCTCAATTTGAGTTGTCGGAAAAGAATGTTGTAGCCCTAATTTTTCTTGTACAAATTTTGCTCCAAATGCTTTCCAGTCAATATCCGGATAAGCGACATTATGAGCATTAAAGTTTCCAGTAGCTCCACCAAATTTGGAGGCGCTTGGTATGTCATTTAATAAATTAAATTGTTCTTCTAAACGAATAACAAAAACATCTATCTCTTTTCCTAACCTAGTTGGTGAAGCTGGTTGTCCATGTGTCCTTGCAAGCATGGGTATTGTACTCCATTCAATAACTAATTCTTTTAAACGTTTTAAAACATTAAAATATTCTGGGACATATACATCATTCATTGCTTCCTTAATACTTAAAGGAACAGCAGTATTATTAATATCTTGTGAGGTTAATCCAAAATGTATAAACTCCTTATATTCAGATAGCCCTAACTGATCAAATTTATCTTTTATAAAATATTCAACAGCTTTTACATCGTGGTTTGTTACTTTTTCAATGTCCTTTATAGCCAAAGCATCTTTGGCAGAAAATGTACGGTATATCTCTCGTAAATCTTCAAAAATCGTTGAATTTACTGTTGCTAACTGAGGAAGAGGTATTTCACATAAAGCAATGAAATATTCAATTTCTACTAATACTCGATATTTTATTAGCGCCTCTTCAGAAAAATAATTTCCTAAAAGATCTATTTTATTTCGATAGCGACCATCAATAGGTGAAATAGCGTTAAGTGTTGATAATGACATGTGTTATTTTTTTGAAAAGCACAAAGATAGGGAAGTCAATCAGAATTATAATGTTTTGATGTTACTTAAACTTTTAAATTTGAAAACTTATTTTATATCTAATTTTTTAAATATATGGCGAGACCGTGCTTTAAATGCAGCACTTTGTGAATGATAATCGCGTTGCAAAATTGTAACTAATTCTGGGTGGATCCAATCGTAATCCTTGCCTAGTAAATATAAGCAATTCATACCATAGGCTTTTGGAGCAACTTTTTCATCGTTAATAAGCCAATCAAAACAATTTTCGGTAATTTTTTCAAGATGCTTTGGCAGTAAGTATTGTTTTATCTTATTAGGCTCTTTTGAGTAATAGTTTGTAATTAAATATTCACATATTTTAGCAACAGGTCGTACAGCAGAGTCTAAATGTATAGTGTGTATACGTTCTGTAAAACGATCTAGGTATGGAATAATTAAGGTTAAATTTTTATTACACATAAATTCTATAACCCAAGCTGCACGAGGTGAAGTTTTATCATTCACTAAAAAAAGAATATCTAATAGTTTAGGAATTAAATAAGGATTGTTAATTAATAAATTGGCATAATGCAATCTATTTTCTCTAGAATGATTTACATAATTTAATTCTTTATATAAAGCTTCGGTAGTCAAGAGTTTTTTCTATTTTTAAGTCGTAAAATTAATAAATAACTATTGAAACAAGCTATAAAGTTCTATGAATACTAAATAGTTATAATTATAACAATAAACTTATATCTAACAAATGAATAAAAATAGCAAATGAAAAATGTAAAAAAAATTGTCTTAGTGTTATTAATAGTATCTGTTATTGCTCAGTTTTTTGGGCCAGAAAAAAACACAGGAAGTTTAGTTTCTCTGAATGCTTTTTTAGAAGAAACAAACCCACCGGAAAACGTGAGAGTAATACTAAAAGAAACGTGTTATGATTGCCATAGTAATACTACAAGATATCCATGGTATAATAACATTACACCAGTTAATTATTGGTTAGCAGACCACGTAAAACACGGTACTAAACATTTAAATTTTTCTAAATGGGAGAAATATTCTCTAAAACGAAAAGATCATAAACTAGAAGAGCTTATCGAAATGGTAGAGGAAAGAGAAATGCCATTACCATCCTATACCTGGACTCACGGTGAAGCTAAACTATCTCAAGAGCAAATAAATCAGGTAATTGCTTGGGCTAAACAAGTGCGTATGGGCTATGCTTTGCAACCTAAACCTGAGTAACCTCTATGGGTAAGAACATATTAATAATAGGCTTTGTATGGCCAGAACCTAACAGCTCTGCAGCTGGAAGTAGGATGTTGCAATTAATAGCACTATTTCAGAAAGGAAATTATGAAATAACATTTGCTACTGCTTGCGCAAAGAATGATAATGCTTACGATTTAAAAAGTATTGGAGTAGCTACTAAATTAATAATACTAAACGATACTAGTTTCGATACATATATTGCAAAATTAAATCCAGATATTGTTGTTTTTGATCGTTTTATGACTGAAGAACAGTTTGGTTGGAGAGTTACCGAAAGTTGTCCTAAAGCATTAAAAATTCTTGACACTGAAGACTTACACTGTTTAAGAAAAGGACGCCATAAAGCTTTTAAAGATGCTGTTGCTTTCAATAAAACCTATTTGTTTAATGATTTTGCATACAGAGAAATTGCTAGTATTTATAGATGTGATTTGAGTTTAATTATATCAGAAACAGAAATGGAAGTGCTAAATTCAGATTTTCAGATAAATAATAGCTTATTGTACTATTTGCCATTTCTTTTAAACCCTGTTATCGAAAAAGAGCAAAAAGCTTTGCCTAAGTTTAATGATAGAGAGCATTTTATTACTATTGGGAATTTTTTACATGCTCCAAATTTTCAGTCCGTACACCATTTAAAAAAAACAATATGGCCTTTAATTAAAAGGGCAATTCCGGAAGCAGAGCTTCATATTTATGGAGCGTATGCTTCTCAAAGGGTTAATGATTTAAATAATATAAAAGATGGGTTTTTAATAAAAGGCTTTACAAACGATGTTAATAAAGTGATGCAAAAAGCCAAAGTTTGTTTAGCTCCTTTGCAGTTTGGAGCTGGGTTAAAGGGAAAACTAATAGATGCAATGAAAAATGGGACACCTTCTGGGATGACCACAATAGCATCCGAAGGTATGTTTAATAAAGAAATACCCGGGTTTATTGAAGATGACTCAACTATTTTTTCAGAAAAAGCTATAGAATTATATACAA
>JAHDGB010000043.1:14554-16693 GCA_020627885.1 Flavobacteriaceae bacterium
GAAGACCAATTAAAACGAGTTTATAAAAAAGTTGTAGGGTCTAATAATAAAGTAGATAATATTTTAGCAGTACATAGTCTTCGACCACATACATTAGTAGGGCACATGTCACTATATAAAAACGTATTACATAATTCTAATAACACGTTGCCGAAATGGTATTTAGAAACCGTCGGTGTATATGTAAGTTATTTAAACGAATGTAATTATTGTGTAGCACATCATTTTGTTGGATTAAAAAGGTTAATAGAAGATGATGAGCGTGCAAAACTAATATTAAAAGGTATTGAGAGTAGTGATTTTAATGATTGTTTAGAAGAGAAATTTGTTAAGGGGTTAGAATATGCCAAACTGTTAACCATTACCCCCAACTCAATGGAAGAAATAATAATTATTAATTTAAAATCTTCTGGCTTTACAGATGGGGAAATATTAGAATTAAATCAAGTTACGAGTTATTTTAACTATGCAAATAGAACTGTTTTAGGTTTAGGGGTAAGTTTAGATGGAGATGATTTAGGATTATCTCCTAATAATAGTAACGATCCTAATAATTGGAATCATTCCTAAACCAATAATAAGAGTAGCATAATATGCATAAATAATAATCCTTTTTAGTAGTTTTGCGCTTTAAATTTACAATATGATTTCAGTAGATGCTTTAGCAGTTGAGTTTAGTGGGCATACCTTATTTAGCGAGGTGTCATTTACTATAAATGAAAATGATAAAATTGCTTTAATGGGGAAAAATGGAGCTGGGAAATCTACTATGATGAAAATTATAGCTGGTGTGCAAAAAGCAACAAGAGGATATGTAAGAACTCCTAAAGATGCAGTTATAGCTTATTTACCACAGCATTTACTTACAGAGGACAACTGTACCGTTTTTGAAGAAGCATCAAAAGCCTTTAAGCACGTTTTTGACATGCGAGACGAGATGGAGTGTCTAAATAAAGCTCTAGAAATAAGGACCGATTATGAGTCTTCAGAGTACATGTCTATCATAGAGAAAGTAACCGATCTTGGAGAAAAATATTATGCTTTAGAAGACGTTAATTATGATGCCGAAGTAGAAAAAGCACTAATCGGTTTAGGGTTTAAACGAGAAGATTTTACAAGAGCATCTAGCGAGTTTAGTGGTGGGTGGCGTATGAGAATTGAACTAGCTAAAATATTACTTCAAAAACCAGATTTAATACTTCTTGATGAGCCTACAAATCATATCGATATAGAGTCTGTAGTATGGTTAGAAGATTTTTTATTAAATAAAGCTAAAGCAGTAGTTGTTATATCTCATGATAGAGCTTTTATAGATACAATTACCAATAGAACTATCGAGGTTACTATGGGGCGTATTTATGATTATAAAGCAAACTACTCTCATTATTTAGAATTAAGAAAAGATCGTCGTACTCATCAAATAAAAGCATATCAAGAGCAGCAAAAATTTATAGCCGATAATAAGGCTTTTATCGAGCGTTTTAAAGGAACTTATTCTAAAACCAATCAAGTTTCGTCTAGAGAGCGAATGCTAGAGAAACTAGTTTTAGTTGAAATAGATGAAATAGATAATTCGGCTTTAAAATTACGTTTTCCACCAGCTATGCGTTCTGGAGATTACCCAGTTACGGTTGAATATTTAACAAAGAAGTACGACAGTCATGTCGTGTTTAAAGAAGCAAAAATGTCTATTTCAAGAGGGGAAAAAGTGTCCTTTGTTGGTCGGAATGGTGAAGGGAAATCGACTATGATTAAAGCCATTATGGGAGAGATAGATTTTGAAGGAAAGTGTGAGTTAGGGCATAATGCCAAAGTCGGTTACTTTGCACAAAACCAAGCGGCTTTATTGGATAATACACTTACTGTTTTTCAGACTGTAGATGAGATTGCTCAAGGCGATATAAGAACGCAAATAAAAAACATATTAGGACGTTTTATGTTTAGTGGCGATGATTTAGATAAAAAAGTAAGCGTTTTATCTGGGGGAGAAAAAACACGTTTAGCAATGGTAAAGTTGCTTCTAGAACCAGTAAACGTGTTAATTCTTGATGAACCTACGAATCATTTAGATTTAAAATCTAAAGATGTCCTTAAAGATGCTTTATTAGCTTTTGATGGAACTTTAATTTTGGTGTCTCA
>JAHDGB010000290.1 GCA_020627885.1 Flavobacteriaceae bacterium
CAAAGTAATAATTTTAATGCAGGAACAACTATTGCTACAATTGCAGACATGAGTAAGATGATTTTTGAAGGAAAAGTTGATGAAGCAGAGGTTGGAAAGCTAGAAGAAGGAAAAGAAATAAAAGTTATTTTAGGGGCTATTAACGAAAAAGAATTTCCTGCTAAACTCACTTTTGTAGCGCCTAAAGGAAAAGAAGAAAATGGAGCTGTACAGTTTACGATTAAAGCAGATGTTAAAGTAGAGCGTTCAACTAAAATTAGAGCGGGTTATAGTGCTAATGCTGAGATAGAAATGGAAAGTAAGGATAGTGTTTTAGTAATAAAAGAATCGTTACTTCAATTTAATAGAATAACCGAAAAACCATTTGTTGAAATTCAAACAGGAGATGGAAAATTTAAAAAGGAAAATGTAGAAATAGGTTTGTCTGATGGTATTAATATTGAAATAAAAGAAGGAGTAAAAGAAGGCGATAAAATTAAGGTTTGGAATAAGGCATCAAAAGACAATGAAGATAACGAAGACGATTAATATGAAAAACATACTAATAGCTATCGCTGTGTTTACTAGTATTTATAGTAACGCGCAGGCTAAAAAATGGACTTTACAAGAAGCCGTTAACCATGCCATAGAGAATAATATTTCTGTGCAGCAAAGTAATAATAGATTATTAATTAACGAGCAAGACATAACAGCAGCCAAAGGGCAGTTTTTGCCAACGCTAAGTGGTAGTGCAGGACATACACTATCAATTGGGAATGCACAATTGTTTCCTGGGCAGTTTGTAGATAGAACAGCTCATAATACCAATATAGGTGTTAATGCAAACCAGACCATTTTTAATGGTTTTAGAACTACTAATTTGTATAAGCAATCGCAATTAAACCTAGAGGCGACCCAATTAGAATTAGCGCGTATAAAAGATGATATTTCTTTAAATGTGGTTAATGCTTATTTGAATATATTATTTAATAAGGAAAATTTAGAAATCGCAAAATCGCAATATGATTTTACCAATAAACAATTGGAACAAGTAAAAGAGCTTGTTGATGCTGGGGTGCAGCCCAAAGCTAACATATACGATACGGAAGCAACATTAAGTAGTAATTTGCAAAGTGTAACTGTTGCAGAAAATAATTATGAATTGTCATTATTAACCTTGTCTCAATTATTGCAAGTTGATTTTAATGGGTTTGATGTGGCTAATATAACTATTGATAGCCCTTCTTCTGAATTGTTATATAAAGATGTTACACCAGTTTTGAAGTATGCTATAGAGAATAGAAATGAAATAAAAGCAGCCGAGAAAAATATTGAACTTTCTCAATTAAATACAGAAATATCAAAAAGTGGTTTTTACCCAAGTGTTACAGGAGCTTATTCTTATGGATCTAATACGTTTTATACTAATTTATCAGACACAGAAGAGGCGTTTTTCAATCAGCTAAATGATCAAAAAGCACATAGCATTCGATTAAATGTTAATATTCCTATTTTTTCTCAATATCAAAACAAAACTGCTGTTGCTAAAGCAAAAATTCAAGAAGAAGATGCTAGATTAGGTTTAGAGCAAGCAAAATTAACTTTACAAACCAATATACAACGTGCTTTTACAGATGCAAAATCGGCCTATAGGGCGTACGAAGCAGCAAAAAAATCGTTAGAGTCGCAAAAAATAGCATTTGATAATGCTAGCCAACGTTATAATATCGGAGCTATGAATGCTTTTGATTTGGAACAATCTAGATTAAGATTGGTAAATGCTGAAGCCTCTTTGGTAAATGCAAAGTATGATTTTGTTTTTAAAACAAAAGTGTTGGATTTCTATTTTGGGAAACCTATTATGCAATAACTCTAAATTAGTTTTGTAACAACGTTTATTTGTTAATATTGAATGAATAAAAGCAATTAGATAAAAATTAAATGAGTACAAGTTCTTTAATATTAAGTATAGAAACTGCTACGACAAATTGTTCGGTCTCTCTTATTAAAAATGAAGAGACTTTGTTTTTGAAAGAAGATTATGGCGAAAATTATTCGCATGCCGAACGTTTACACGTTTATATAAATGATTTATTGGAAGAAGCAAATGTTAAACAAGAACAATTAACAGCAATAGCGATAAGTAAAGGCCCTGGATCATATACAGGATTAAGGATAGGTGTGTCTGCAGCTAAAGGGTTATGTTACGCGCTTGATATTCCTCTAATTTCAATTTCTACATTAAAAGCTTTAGCGTGCCAGGTAAAGTGTAATGAAGGAGTGATTATACCAATGTTAGATGCTAGGCGATTAGAAGTTTATTCGGCTGTTTTTTCTTCAACATATGAAGAAGTTAGAGAAATAAAAGCCGAAGTTTTGGACGAGACATCTTATAATGAATATTTAAGCAATGGTCTTGTTTATTTTATAGGTAATGGAGTAGAAAAGACTAAAAAATTAATAAACCATAAAAATGCAGTTTTTATAGAAAACAAATTGCCTTCCGCTCAAGAAATGGCAACATTAGCCTGTAATAAATACAAAATAAGCGACATAGAAAATGTCGCTTATTTTGAACCTTATTATTTAAAAGATTTTGTTGCAATAAAGCCTAAATCTAAATAACGTGAGTTCGATTTAATTTATACCAATATTAGGTAAGAATTCTTGAA
>JAHDGB010000044.1 GCA_020627885.1 Flavobacteriaceae bacterium
TTTTATGTTTTTATACCTATCGTCGTTATCGTTTTAAAGTAAAATGAGATTTAAACACATCTGGAACATTTGTATTTGGATTTCTATATTGTAACGTAAACCAATAATCGCTACTTGGCATCAAGTTATTATTATAAGTGCCATCCCAACCTTTTCCTGATACACTAAGCTCTTTTAATAACTTTCCATACCGATCAAAAACATGAAGCTTTGCGTCTGCTTGATTTTCTAGACCTATGATATTCCATGTATCATGATACCCATCCCCATTTGGCGTAAAATACGGAATAAACTCTAAAAGTATTATGGTTGTACTTGATTCTCCACATCCCGCAATATCTCTTGCAGTAACAATATGTGTTCCTGCAGGTACATTTTCAAATGTATATGTATTATTATTTGGCATATTAGATACCCATGGGCCATCATCTAGCTTAAACTCATATAAACCATTGTATAAACCACTAGTACTAGCGGTAGCATATATTACATTTGCTTCTAAAAAAGTTATGGAAGCTTGTTCAGCTTCAACCGCTGGAGGTACACTCTGTATTACAATTGTATCTTTACTAGCCGTACACCCTGTTGTAGTATTTGTAACAATAACATTATAATCTCCTTCTTCAGTTATTGAAATTGAGCTGTTAGTTTCACCAATTACTAATTCGTTATTTATATACCATTCAAACGAATAATTAGCATTGTCTAGCCCTGTATCTATAATAGAAGTTGGCAAAATTACATTGCCCTCATTATCTACACATATTCCGTACCTATCATCTAACTCTATTTTTGGCAATGGGTTTACTTGTATAGTCATTTCTCCAGTATTATAACATAAAGAATCATTTTTCTCAATTCTTATATATATCGTTTGTGGGTTGATGTTATTTTCATACGGAGAAACTAATGGGTTTTCCCCAGATTCTGCATCTGCTTGACTTAAATGATAACTCACTGTATGTAAAGCTGAACTTTGTCCATTAAGTATTATTAAATCTTGATCTATTAAATTAAATAGCGTTGTATCATTACTAGCGTCATTATCTAACTCAACATTATCATCACAATTAACAAAAGGTTCAGGTATTACTATTGTAGGTTCTGGTAATATGGTCAAGTTTTCTGTATGCGCAGCATAGCAACCATTATTAATAGTATATACAACTGTATATGTATTACCCCCTGTTCCATTTGTTACTACACCTGTGATAGAATCTATAACTGCTCCATCAGTTGGCATTGGGTCGAAGCTAAATTCGCCTCCTGAGCTTCCTGTTACTGTTGCTGTTGCAGTGCCTCCACAATCTGGAGTCATTGTAAATGATGCATCTTCTGATTCTAATATTTCTACTGGAACTATTAAATTATCCGAACAGGTTCCTGGGGTAGTATATTCTACATTATAAGTTGTTCCTTGTGTCCCATTATTTATTTCTCCTGTAGTTGCATTTATAGTAGCCCCATCGGTTGGCACTGGATTAAAATTAAACACACCTCCAAGTGTTCCTTCTATCGTAGCTATTGCTCCTGTACAACTTGGAACTATTGTAAATGCGGCATCTTCAGACGCTAATATTTCTACTGGAACTATTAAATTTTCTGAACAAATTCCTGGGGTAATATATTCCACATTGTATGTTGTACCTGGAGTTCCATTAGTTATTTCTCCTGTAGTCGCATCTATAACTGCACCATCGGTTGGTACTGGATTAAAACTAAACACACCGCCTGGGGTTCCTGTTACTGTTACTGTTGCCCCAATACAACTTGGAGTCATTGTAAATGTAGGGTCTTCAGAAGTTAATAGTTCTACCGAAATTATTAGACTATCCGAACATAGTCCTGATGTAATATATTCCACATTATATGTTGCCCCTGATACCCCACTACTTATTTCTCCTGTAGTTGCATTTATAATGGCCCCATCGGTTGGTACTGGATTAAAACTGAACACACCGCCTGGGGTTCCTGTTACTGTTACTGTTGCCCCAATACAACTTGGAGTCATTGTAAATGTGGCATCATCTAAAGTTAGTATTTCTACTGAAACTGATGAACTGCCAGCACATGTCCCCTGAGTTACGTATTGTACGTTATATATTGCACCTGAAACACCATTGCTTATTTCCCCTGTTGTAGCATCTATAACAGCCCCATCGGTTGGTACTGGATTAAAACTAAATACTCCACCTGGAGCTCCTGTTACTGTTGCTGTTGCTGTTGTATCACAATTAGGAGTCATAGTAAATGTGGCATCTTCAGACGCTAATATTTCTACTGGAACTATTAAATTATCCGGACATGATCCTTGAGTAGTATACTCCACATTATATATTGAACCTGGAACACCATTACTTACCTCGCCAGTAGCAGCATCTATAACAGCGCCATCGGTTGGTACTGGATTAAAACTAAACACACCGCCTGGGGTTCCTGTTACTGTTGCTACTGATCCTATACAACTAGGAGCCATTGTAAACGTAGCATCGTCATTAGCAATAAACTCTACAATTACTGAATCACTAGAGATACAATTGGTTCCTCCAAAGTCTATCTCTACCGAATACGTTCCAGGCTCTGTAACGGTTAATATGTGTCCTGTTCCAGCACCTTGAATCTCTACTCCATTTAAAGACCATGTATGCGTTGCATCTGGTGATTCTGTTTGAATCTCGACTGATGTTCCTACACAACTTGCTGTACCAGCACTAATTGTTATATCATCTCCTAAACCTCCACCTAAATTAAAACTTCCACCTTCTAAGAAAATTGCTGAATCTAAAATAGAATCTTTGGCATCGGCAACTACTAATTTTATTTCATAAGTAGTTCCTGGCGTTACAGCTGAAGTCGCAGTAAGAACTTTTGTTCTTCCGTTATAATTTGTATGACCTATTTGATAACCTTCAAAAAAATCAGGATTAGCACTACAGGTATTCGAATTGTTAATATTAGTAATACTAACAGCTGTGGTTCCATCTGGCAAAACAGCTATATTAGTGTAATTTGCTGTACCGACCTCTCTTAATAAAAATGCAAATCCATCAGAATAATCACATTCAAAATCAGGATATTCTTCAGATGCCATTATAAAACGAAAACTTATTTCTTCTGTTAATGGGGTAAAATTAAACTTTACAAAACTAGCATCCTTAGTAGGAGTAATACCTAAAGCCGTTTCTACATCTGGATCGTTGCCCAAACCATTATCTGTCGTAGGATATCCAAATATATCATTAGGATCTGGTGCTACATAGGTATTACCTGCCTCAAATGCTATCCCTGTTGTTATAACGATACCATCTTCAAAAGGAAAATCGGTTGAGGTTCCTCTATTAAAATAACCATAATTTTTTGTTGTATTATCTTCTGGATTTCCTTTTACTTGTACAGTGAAATTATCAACAGTTGAGCATCCGCCTTTTATTAATACTTCTTCTACTAATTGCTCTAAACTATACTTAGATTCTGCATCGCCTGCATCATTTATTTTTATGATTTCTGGAGGTAAAGCATTTTTTCGTGTTGCTATTGGGTATGCTTTTACTGCTACTTTTAGTTTAGATATTTTAATATTATTATTACCTTCTACTTTTAAAGTAACATTATACTTTCCTATAGTATTAAACTGATAATTAATAATCCCTCCTTCTTTTAACTTTTCATCTCCAAAACTCCAACTATATTTATAATTTTTAGTGTTTTTACTTTTAAATATAACTTTTGCTCCTTCAAAAATATTTATAGTTTTATTTTTATAATCTATTGGTATTTTACGTTTGGTATTCTCGTATAAAACAATAATATCATCTTGAATTAATTGGGGGTTTTGATTTTTAACAGAATTAAATTCTATTGCATAACTAGACTGAAGAAGAAAAACAGAAATAATTAATACGCCTATAGTGTATACATGTTTCATGAATTTTGAATTGATTGACTCAAAAATTAACAAAAACAACACTATTTAACTCAAAAATAAGATATTAAGCAATAAAAATCGATAAAATGTGTTAAAATAAAAATTATGGTTTATATTCTAGTTTCTAACCTTTACAACCTTGCTAATTCTAATAAATATTTTAATTTTTTCTTTTCTAGAAAAAAAATAATTACCGTTTTAAAGTAAAATGAGATTTAAATACTGCGGGTATATTTGTATTTGGGTTTCTGTACTTTAAAGTAAACCAATAATCGCTTGATGGCATCAAGTTATTATTATAAGTACCATCCCAACCTGGTCCTGCAACACTAATTTCTTTAATTAGTTTCCCATACCGATCAAAAATAAGAAGTTTTGCATCTGTTTGGTTTTCTAGCCCCAAAATATTCCATGTGTCATGAAAACCATCTCCATTTGGTGTAAAATATGGTATAAATTCTAAAACTATTATAGTCGTACTTGATTCTCCACAACCTGCGATATCTCTTGAAGTTATAGTATGTATTCCTGCTGGTACATTTTCAAATGTATAGGTATTATCATTTGGCATATTTGACACCCAAGGCCCTTCATTTAGCTTAAATTCAAATAAACCATTACTTAATATATTATTACTCATTGTTGCAGTTGCTAGTATAGTGTTCGTTTCTATAAAAGTTATAGAAACTTGTTCTGCATCAACTATTGGTGGAGCACTTTTTAAAACAAGAGTCTCTTTGCTAGCCTTACACCCAGTAGCAATATTTGTCGCAATAACGCTATATGTTCCTTCTTCGGTTATTGGAATTGTACTATTAGTTTCTCCGACTACAACTTCTCCATCAATTTTCCATTCAAATGAATAATCTGTAGTATTTAATGTCGTATCTATAATAGTAGTTGGCAATATTATATTTCCTTCACTGTCTACACATATTCCATACCTATCATCTAACTCTATTTTTGGTAATGGGTTTACTTTTAAAGTTATCTCTCCTATTTTATAGCATGAGGTCTCTTTATTCTCTATTCTGGCGTATATTGTTTGTGGATTTACACTATTCTCATAAGGAGAAGTTAATGGGTTTATGCTCTGATCGGCATCGGCTTGACTAAAATGATATGTCACTGTATGTAATGCTGGGTCTTGTCCATCAAGTAATATAGAATTTTGACTCGTTAAATTAAATGTTGTTTTATCATTACTAACATTATCGTCTAACTCAACATTATCATCACAATTTACAAGAGGTTCCGGTATTACTATTGTTGGTGGTGGTAATATTACTAGGGTTTCTTTATGCGTCACAATACAATTGAGACTAATAGTATATACAATTGTATAAGTCGTATTAACAACGCCATTGGTTACTGTTCCAGTAGTTGAGTCTATTTGTGCCCCATCGGTTGGAATAGGGTCAAAACTAAAAACCCCACCTGTTTCTCCATTTATAGTTGCAGTAGCTGTACCGTCACAATTTGCTTTTATTGTAAATGAAACATCATCTGGTGTTAACAATACTACAGGAACAATTAAACTATCCGAACATGTTCCAGGCGTTTTGTACTCAACATTATAAGTTGTTCCTGGCGTTCCATTACTTATTTTACCTGTAGTGGCATCAATAATTGCTCCATCGGTCGGAGCAGGATTAAAACTAAAGACCCCTCCTACAGTTCCTGTTATTGTAGCCGTTGCTTCATTACAACTTGGAGCCATTGTAAATGTGGCATCATCATAAGGTATAAATTCTACAATAACAGAATCGTTAGCAGTGCAATTAGTTCCTCCAAAATCTATATCTACAGAATACGTCCCTGCCTCAGTTACTGTTAATATATTTCCAGTGCCTGCTCCAGAAATTTCTGTTCCATTTAAATACCAGGTATGAGTAGCTTCTGGTGACTCTGTTTTAATTTCTACTGAAGTCCCTTCACAGGTTGCAGTACCAGCGCTAATTGTTATATCATCACCTAAGCCCCCATCTAAATTAAAACTGCCTCCTTCTAAAAAAATTGCTGAATCTAGAGCTTGATCTAAAGCATCTGCAACAACTAATTTTATTTCATAGGTTGTCCCTGAGGTTACTGGCGAACTTGCAGTAAGTACCTTTGTTCTTCCATTATAATTTGTATGCCCCATTTGGTAACCTTCAAAAAACTCTTGATTAGCTCCGCAAGTAGTAGAATTATTAATTTTAGTAATACTAACAGGAGTAGTTCCGTCTGGCAATACAGCTATATTTGTATAAGTTGCAGCTCCGACCTCTCGTAATAAAAACGCAAATCCATCAGAATAATCGCATTCATACTCTGGGTACTCTTCAGAAGCCATGATAAAACGAAAGCTAATATTATCAGTTAATGGTGTAAAATTAAATTTTATATAACTGGAATCATACGTTGGGTTTATACCTAAAGCTGTTTCTACATCAGTATCGTTTCCTAAACCATTATCCGAATCTAATACAGCATTTGTAGTTGTATTACCGGCAGCATAGGCTTTCCCTGTTGTTATTATTACACCATCTTTAAAAGGAAAATCTGAGGTTCCTCTATTAAAATAACCGTAGTTCTTTGTTGTATTATCTTCCGGTGTTCCTTTTACTTGTACAGTAAAATTATCGACAGTAGAACAACCTCCTTTTACCAATACATCTTCTACTAGTTTTTCTAAACTATATTTAGACTCTGGATTTGCATTAGCATTTATTGCTATTATCGATGGTAATGTACTATTCAATTCCTGAGCTTCTTTAACTTCTACTTTTAATTTTGAAACCCTTATGTTACCATCGTCATCTCCTATTTTTAAAGTAACAGTATACTTTCCAACAGTATTAAATTGATAATTGATACTTCTTCCATCTTCTAATTTTTCATCATCTAAAGCCCAATAGGGTTTATTAGATCCATGAAAAAAAAATTTACTTTTAAAAGTTACTTTAGCTCCTACATATACTTTTATAATTTTATTTTTGTAATCTATAGGTATATTACGATTATTATTAGAATATACTGCAATAATATCATTTTTATTTAATTGAATATTTTGATTCTTGATGAGGTCATATTCAACTGCATATGTAGAAATAAGAAAAAAAACAGTTAACACCAATGCCCCAATAACACGTACGCTTTTCATAAACATTATAATTTCAAATTGAATTGGGAGTGAATCAGTCGTAAATTAGGCTAAAAAAACTACACGTAATTGGTTTTAAAGACATTCTGCAATAAAAATCGACAAAAAACAATAAACCTAGAAAATATTCAAGCCTTTTCTCATTACTTAGTTTTTATAATTTGCAAAATACTACCTTTTTAAAGTAAAGTGAGCTTTAAATTCATTTTTCTCATTCGTATTTGGTTTTTTATACTCTAATTTAAACCAATAATCATTACTTGGCATTAATCTATTTTTGTATGTACCATCCCATCCTACCCCTGAAGAATTTATTTGCTTTAATAATTTACCGTAACGGTCAAAAATGTAAATTACAGCATTTAATTCATTATTGAGATCTATTATATTCCAAGTATCGTGATAACCATCTCCATTAGGTGTAAAATATAATGGGTAATCTATAATTACAACTGCTACACTAGCAATTCCACAACCATTAATATCTCTGGCCTCAACTATATGCTCCCCAGCCCCAACATCCTCAAAAATATAATTTCCTTCATTTGGATTACTACTTACCCATGGCCCACCGTTTAGACTAAATTCATAATAAGTATTAGCTCCAGATAAAGGACTTGCATGAGTCGCTGTTGCCAATATATTATTTTCTTCGTGAAAAGCAACTGACACCTGATTCGCACTAAGCAAAGGCCTTGTACTTTCCTTCACCATTGTTATCGTATTTGGATCAATACTAGTATTAGCACAACCCGTTAATGCATTAGTAGCAATAACATTATAACTACCTGGTTGTATAGGAGAGTAACTCCCATTAACTGCCCCATCAATTAACACTCCATCTTTATACCATTCAAAAATATAGTCGGTTGTATTTAATCCCGTATCTATTATTGGAGGAGTTATTATTTCTGAGCCATCTTTATCAATACATAATGTATAATTATCTTTTAAATCGAAACTTGGCAAAGAATTTACTTTTAAAGTTAACTCTCCTATAACAAAACATTCAGTATTATTATTATCTACTCTTACGGTAAGAGTTTGTGGATTAATTCTATTATCGTAAATAGAATTTAATGCGTTTATCTGTGCTTCAGCATCTGCTAAATTTTCATAATAGCTTACAGTATTTAATGTTGGGTCTTGTCCATTTAATAGTATTGCTGTTTGGCTTTCCAAATCAAAAGAAACAGAATCATTAGTGGTATCTCCATCAAACTCCACATTATCATCACATAATTCATATACTGTTGAAGTTATTGTTGGTGTCTGTTCTACTTGTAAGTCTAACTCGGTAGTAACAAAACATAATCCTAATTCGTTATTAACTCTTACAAAAATTCTTTTTGATGTAGATGTATACGGACTAGTTAATGGATTAATCCCTTGGTTAGCATCATTAATCGTTTCATAATAAGTAATAACATAATTAGTATTCGTATTACTAATTTCGTCACTTTTTGATTCTAAATCAAAAAGTGAAACAGCATTACCCAATGTATCTTCCTCGCAAGAAATAAGAGGCTCTGGCTCTACTGCTATTGGCACCTCATAAACAGTAACTTCTTTTACTAATGATTTAGCACATATCCCTGAAGAGGTAATATATTCTACAGTATATGTTGCACCAGAGGTCGCATTAGTAATTGTTCCTGTAGAACTGTTAATAACAGCTCCGTCGTTTGGTAAAGGATTAAAAGTAAACATTCCCCCTGCATCACCAGTTATCGTAACTGTTGCACCATCGCAATTAGGTTCAATCACAAAAGAAGGGTCTTCTGGTTCTAATACTGTTACACTTTGTGTAGATGTAGAAGGACATGGTCCATTGGTTGTGTAACTAACAGTATAGGTTACTCCAGCATTGCCAATTACAAATCCAAATTCAGAATCTACAATTGCACCATCATTTGGAATTGGGTTAAATGCAAATACTCCTCCAGTATCACCAGTTATTGTTGCTAATCCTCCATAACATTTCGCTAACATTGTAAAAGAAGAATCTTCTTCAGGTAAAACTGTAATGTCTTGATTTGTATAGGATTCACAATCTCCAATAGTCGTATATCTTATCGTATAAGTGGTATTTGGAGTTCCGTCTGTTACTGTTCCTGTTACGGCATCAATTACTGCGTCATCAATAGGTGCTGGATCAAAAGAAAACGTTCCTCCAATTTCACCAGTTATAGTTGCAATGCCACCATCACATGTTGCAATAGCTGTAAATAATGCATTACCTGAAGGTGAAACAGTAACATTTTGGCTCGTAGTAGCGCTGCAAGTTCCTGAAGTTGTATATTTGATAGTATAGGTTGTACCTGTTACGCCCTGCGTTACTGTTCCTGTTACAGCATCAATTACAGCGCCATCTGTTGGTACAGGGTCGAAAGCAAATATTCCTCCTGGATCACCAGTTATTAAAGCCACACCTCCATTACATGTTGCTGTTATTGAAAAACTAGCATTATCTGAAGATAATACGGTAATATCTTGGGCTGTAGATGCTCCACAAGTTCCAGGTGTTGTGTATTTTATGGTGTATGTTCTACCTGCAACACCTGCTGTTACTGTGCCTGTAGCTGCATCAATTAATGCGCCATCAGTTGGTACGGGGTAAAAAGTAAATACCCCTCCTGTATCTCCAGTTATTGTAGCGGTTCCCCCATCACATGTTGCAGTTGCAGTAAAAGTTGCATTTCCAGATGAAGACGAAGTTACTGTAAAAGTGCTGCTTTTAGTATCCGAGCAGCTTCCTGGGGTAACATACTCTACTGTATAACTAGCACCTACAACTCCATTTGTTACGGTACCAGTTGCTTGATCTATAGTAGCGCCATCGGTAGGTGCAGGGTTAAATGAAAACACGCCTCCTGTATCTCCTGTAATTATTGCTGTACCACCATCACATCCGGGTGTTATTGTAAACGAAGCATCTTCGTAAGGTTTAAACTCTACTATGATAGAATCATTAACTGTACAATTAGCTGCAAAACTAATATCTACAGAATAAGTCCCTGCTTCTGTAACAGTTATTGTTTGCCCTGAGCCTGCTCCAGGAATTTCTACTCCATTTAAATACCAGGTATGGTTTGCATTTGGTGTTTGTGTATTTAAAGTCACCGATTGACCTATACAAACTGCGTTACCATTTGCTATTGTTATATCTCTACCTAAATCGCCACCTAAATTTAAACTCCCTTCTTCAATAAAAATTGCTGAGTCTTTATTAGCGTCCCCTTGGTCTGAAACGACTAATTTTATTTCATAAGTTGTTCCAGGAGTAACTGTTGAAGTTGCATTTAACACTACTGTTCTGCCTCCATAATTTGTATCTCTTATTTCGTACCCTGCAAAAAAATCTGTGTTTGCAGCACAATCAGGGGCATTATTTATCGTTTTCACACTTACTGGCGTTCCATTAGGCAATAGGGCTATATTTGTATAATTTGTGGCTCCAACCTCTCTCATTAAAAACGCAAATCCATCTGTGTAGTCACATTCAGTCTTTCTATCATATTCCTCTGAAGCCATTAAAAAGTTAAAACTTATTGTATCTAAAGCCGGAACAAAATTAAATTTTATAAATGTTGCATCCTTAGTATTAGCTATTCCCAAAACATTCTCTATATCTGTATCGCCAGCCACTCCAATATTATTGTCAGGAAAAACTCTCGGAATTGGTGGATTAGGAATATAAGTGTTACCGCCATCATATGCTTTTCCTGTAGTTAATACTATTCCAGATTCAAATGGAAAACCGACTGTACTTCCTTTACTAAAATACCCATAACTTTTTGTGGTTAAATCCGTTGCTGCTCCTCCCGATTGAGAAGAAAAATTAGACACCTCAGCACATCCTCCAGTTATAAGAACCTCCTTAATGAGTTGTTCTAATTCATAACTCGACTCTGGACTTGCTGAATCATTAATAGCAACTAGATCTTGTGCTTGAGTTTTAAAAAAAAATATAAAAAACAGGTATAGTAATACTTCTTTTTTTTTCAACATCTCATTTAGTTTATTTTGTTTTCGACTTCCTAAACAACAGGATTTATCGAAAAAAAGCACACTTAATGACGAATTAAATCTATTATCGTTTTAATGTAAAGTGTGTTTTAAATTCTTTTTTTGTGTTATTAGCGTCTAAATATTCTACCTTAAACCAATAATCATCACTTGGCATTAGTTTATTATTATAGCTGCCATCCCATCCTAATCCAGCAGGAGTAATCTGTTTTATTAACTTTCCGTAGCGATCAAAAATAAAAATTCGAGCTTCTGGTTGGTTTTCAATTCCAATAATATTCCAAGTATCGTGTTTACCATCTCCATTAGGGGTAAAATATGATGGGTAATCTATTATCGTTAAAGTAGCACTAGTAATTCCGCATCCATTTATGTCTCTAGCGGAAATAGTATGTTTACCAATTCCTACATTTCCAAAAACATAACTGCCTCCATTAGGGGTATTACTAACCCATGGACCTCCATCTAAACTATACTCATATTGAGCATTACCATTAGTTAATGCACTAGCACTTATTGCTGTTGCCAAAATAGTGTTTTTTTCTACAAAAACTAAACTGACTTGTTCTACTGTAAGTATTGGTCTAGAACTTTCATATACTATTGTGTTAGCATTAGGATCATTTACATTGGTTTTACAATTAGTAGCTATGTCTGTAACCACTACACTGTAATTGCCTCCTTGTATTGGTGTGTAACTGTTATTTACTTCTCCATCTAATAAAACATCATTAAGATACCATTCAAAAGTATAATCTGTAGTATTTAAACCAATATTTAATACTGGTAATGAAATAACTTCTGTCCCATCTGTATCAACACATAGTGTGTAACTATTATCTAAAGCAAAATTAATGTTGTTTACAAAAAGGGTAAACATTGCCGTATCGTTACATCCAGTAAGAGCATTTTCTAGTCTAACATATACAATTTCTCCATTCTGCCCAGTGTATTCAATAGCAGTATCTATTGGATTATCATCATTTGTTGCATCTACTTGACTATTATGATAAGTAATATTATACAACGTTGGGTCTTCAGTTCCTAAAACATTACTATCATTGTCTGTTAAATTAAATAATCCTGAATTACTCCCTGCACTACACGTTCTAAGATCTTGTGTATTCACAATATTTACTGGATCAGAAAATTCTATAACTATTTCATCATTAGTAAAACAGGTAATTCCAAAGTCTACATCTACACTATAAGTCCCTGCTCGTGTTACTGTTAAAACCGAACCTGTTCCTGCTCCTGGGATCTCTGTACCATTAAAAAACCAAGTATGAGTAGCGGTTGGAGATTTAGTATCTAGAGTTACTGTTTCTGGTGGGCATACAGCATTTCCTCCACTAATTGTTCTGTCTTCTCCTAAATCGACACCCAAATTAAAACTACCAGCTTCTAAAAATATAGCTGAATCCCAAGAACTATCGCCTTGATCTGCAACTACTAATTTTATCTCATAAGATCTTCCAGGTATAACTTCAGATTTTGCAATTAGTACTTTTGTTCGACCTCCATAGTTGGTATCTGGCAAATTGTATCCTTCAAAATAGGCTGGATTTTTTTTACAATTACCTGCATCATTAATATTTTTAACACTGACTGGTGTTCCATCTGGCAAAACAGCAAGGTTAGTATATGCAGTAGTCCCAACTTCTCTTAACAAAAAGGCAAAACCGTCTGCAAATGAGCATTCGGTTGATCCATCGTATTCTTCTGAAGCCATTATAAAACGAAAGCTAATAGCATTAGCTAAAGGCACAAAATTAAATTTTATAAATGTAGCATCTTGTAGACGCCCTTTATTTATAGCTAATGCTAAATCGGCATCACCACTCAACCCATTATTAAAATCTGGATAAACACCACCTGGACCACTTGTATTTCCGCCTCCATAAGCCTGACCTGTGCTTAATATTACTCCTTCTCCAAATGGAAAATTTGCATTCCTCTTATTAAAATAACCATAACTTTTTGTATTAGTATCTCCTGGTTGACCATATACTTGATAAGAAAAATCGCTCACACCCGAACAACCTCCACTTACTAAGACCTCTTCTATTAGTCTTTCTGGTCCAAAACCAGATTGAGCATCTGTAGTTGAATTTATTGCAATAATAGAATTTTGTGCATCAAGCATTAATACACAAAAAAAGGTTACTAAAACCAAAGTCCAGTTTTTCATCAATTCAGTTTTTAATAAATAATGTTTATTATTATTTACTAATAGCATATAAATATTAGTATTTCATTATTGGATTACACGGTTTTAACGACAATATGTAGTTTTTTTTGTTGAAAAGCTAACATCTAAATAATTACTATAATTAAAGCATTATTTTTTACTTTTAGCCACATGAAACAATTACTAGTTATTAGTTTAATTTTTTTTATGAATTGCATGAAGCAAACAGAAAAAAGTAATGAATTAGAGTACACTAACGATTTGATTAATGAATCTAGCCCCTATTTATTGCAGCATGCTCGTAACCCTGTAAATTGGAAAGCATGGAATACAAGCACATTAAAGCAAGCAAAAGCAGAACAAAAATTAATTATTATAAGTGTTGGTTACTCTGCTTGTCATTGGTGTCATGTTATGGAGCATGAAAGTTTTGAAGACACTGATGTTGCTAAAGTAATGAATGAAAATTTTATTAATATTAAAGTTGATAGAGAAGAGCGCCCAGATATTGACCACGTTTATATGAACGCTGTACAAATAATGACCGGGCGTGGAGGCTGGCCTATGAATGTTATTGCGCTCCCAGATGGACGTCCAATATGGGGCGGAACTTATTTCACTAAAAATCAATGGGTAAAAGCCTTAAATCAAGTTCAAGACTTATATACCAAAAACCCAAATAAATTAATAGAATATGCTTCAAAATTAGAAGAAGGCATAAAAGCTTTGGATATTGTTTCTTTAAATACAAATGTTCCAAAATTTGAAACCAAATTTATTACTAAAAGTATTGAAAATTGGTCACGCAACTTTGATTGGAAACATGGAGGACTTAAAAGCACTCAAAAATTTATGATGCCTAATAATTATCACTTTCTATTAAGGCAGGCTTATCAAAATGACGATAAAAAACTTCAAGATTTTGTAAATATTACGCTTACAAAAATTGCTCAAGGCGGTGTTTACGATCATGTTGGTGGAGGTTTTTCAAGATATAGTGTCGATGAAAAATGGCATGTTCCCCATTTTGAAAAAATGCTTTATGACAATGCTCAATTAGTAAGCCTATATGCAGATGCTTATCTTATTACTAAAAACGACTTATATAAAAATGTAGTATTAGAAACTTTAGAATTTATAAAAAATGAAATGTCAACTAGCAATGGTGCTTTTTATTCTTCATATGATGCAGATAGCACTTCTCCAAATGGTAAATTAGAAGAAGGAGCATATTATACTTGGACTAAAGAAGAACTTAAATCTATTTTAAATGAAGATTTTAAACTATTTTCCGATTATTATAATGTTAATTCTTATGGTTTTTGGGAACATAAAAATTACGTTTTAATTAAAACAGATACCGACGCTATTTTTACTAAAAAACATAAATTATCTATAACAGACTTCGACGCAAAAAAGAAAAAATGGAAACAGCTTTTATATAAAACGAGAAGCAACAGGCCAAAACCTAGGCTAGATGATAAAACATTAACGTCTTGGAATGCATTAATGTTAAAAGGCTATGTAGATGCTTATCGTGTTATGGAAGATGTTAATTATTTAAAAACAGCAAAAGCCAATGCTAATTTTATAATTAAAAACCAACTAAGAGAAGATGGTGGCTTAAATCATTCTTTTAAAAATAATAAAAGTACTATTAATGGCTATTTAGAGGATTATGCTACAACTATAGAAGCGTTTATTGCTTTATATGAAGTGAGCCTAGAAGAGCAATGGTTAACAAGCGCTAGAGATTTAGCAAATTATAGCTTAGATCATTTCTATGATAGCACAAATAAAATATTCTTTTTCACATCTAATGAAGACCCAAAACTGGTTTCAAGAAATATAGAGTATAGAGATAATGTTATTCCGGCTAGTAATTCTATAATGGCAAAAAACTTATTAAAATTATCACATTATTACAGCAACACCCATTTCTATAAAACTGCTACTTCTATGTTAAATAATGTTCTTCCCGAAATACAAGATTACCCATCTGGATTTTCTAATTGGTTAGATTTAATGTTAAATTATACTAATCCGTACTATGAAGTAGCAATTGTTGGAGAAAATGCAAAAAAACTACTCAAACAGCTTAACAAAAACTATATCCCCAACAAATTAATCGTTGGGAGCACAACAAACAACGACCTCCCTTTATTGAAAAATAGGTATTCTAAAGATGAAACATTAATTTATGTATGTGTTAATAAAGCCTGTAAATTACCCGTAAAAGAAATAAACAAAGCTAAAGAATTATTGAAATTTTAAACGATTGATAGTATACGAACACTAGTATAAATAATAATCAAACCTCGTCATTTAACGATTAAATAATAGTATACAGCGAAATACTATTATTTAATTAAAGAGATTCTATTTTAATTCTTCTTTTCTAACTTATTTTTATTAACCTAATTAATTATAAATATTATGGATTTAGAAAAAATTATTAGCAAGGGGATAGATTTTACCTCAGAATATGGCATTAAAGTTATTGGCGCTATAGTAATTTGGATTATTGGCTCTTGGGTTATTAAAAAATTAATCAATGCAGCCGGAAAACTTATGGCTAAAAGGGATTATGATGAAAGTTTAAAAAAATTCCTATTAAATTTAATTGGGTGGGTTTTAAAAATACTATTAATACTAGCTATTCTTTCTCAATTAGGGGTAGAAACGACTTCTTTCGCTGCAATTTTAGCTGCTGGTGGATTAGCAGTAGGTATGGCACTGCAAGGTTCTCTCGCAAATTTTGCTGGTGGGGTTTTATTAATGATTTTTAAACCTATAAAAATAGGAGATCTTATAGAAGCTCAAGGAGAATTGGGTGTAGTAAAAGAAATTGAAATATTTACAACTAAAATTACAACTCCAGAAAATAAAGAAGTCATTATCCCTAATGGTCCATTATCTAATGGCAATATTACAAACTATACTAGCGAAGGAAAACTAAGAGTAGACTTAACTATAGGTATAGGTTATGATGAAGACATTAAAAAAGCAAAGTCGGTACTTATAGATGTTTTAACCTCTAACCCTAAAGTATTAAAAGATCCAGCACCTAGTGTTAATGTTTCTGAATTAGCTGATAGCTCTGTTAACTTAGCCGTAAGGCCGTATGCTTCAGTTGCAGATTATTGGGATGTTTATTTTGGCACTTTAGAGCAATGTAAAGAAGCATTAGATAAAGCAGGGATAGAAATTCCTTATCCACATGCTGTAGAAATTAAAAAACCGTATATACCTAGTAGTAAATAGTTAATATTTAACGTGAGTTCGACATAAGAAACGGTAAAAATATAGATAAAAAAAGCAG